>NZ_JBVJVK010000018.1:127804-151042 GCF_055603705.1 Actinosynnema sp. NPDC037264
GGCTAAAACGGTGTAGAGTTGGGGCACAAGGGAGAAAAGATCAACCACGACCTGGGGAGGGGGGGGGGGGGGGCGGCCCCCCCCCCTCCCCCGCCGGTCAATCGCCCTTCACGTTGACGATCTGCCGCAGCGTGTGCCGCACTTCGACCAGGTCCTGCGCGTCGCGCATCACGACGTCGATGTCCTTGTACGCCGCCGGGATCTCGTCGATGAACGCGTCGGTGTCGCGGTACTCGATGCCGACCATCGCCTTGCGCAGGTCGTCGCGGCCGAACGCCCGGCGCGCGGCCGAGCGGGAGTACTCGCGGCCGGCGCCGTGGGGCGAGGAGTTCAGCGCGACCGGGTTGCCCTTGCCGACCACGACGTAGGACGTGGTGGCCATCGAGCCCGGGATGAGGCCCGCCCGACCCTTCTCGGCGTTGATGGCGCCCTTGCGGGACAGCCACACCTTCTTGCCGAAGTGGGTCTCCTGCTCGGTGTAATTATGGTGGCAGTTTCCGGTGAGGATGTTGTCGGCCAAGGCGAACGAGTGCGTATCGTCGACGACCGCGCAGTACACATCGGTCACTTCTACGGTCGGTCGCACGGAGATGACATTCCAGCCGCGGCGCTCGGCCGCGTGCCGTCCCGCCACGAACCGGGCCCGATGCTCCGCGATCAGGAAGAAGTCCGGATCGAGGTCACCGCGCATCAGGCCGACGAGGTGCAGCGCGGTCGGCTCCGTGCCGTAGCCGGTACGCAGCCGCGACCGGATGCCGAACGTGCCGATTCCGACTGCCTGACAGGCCAGGCGCACGTACTCCAAGTGCTCTCGGGACGCGGAGGCGAGGGTCGGGCGGCCGGTCTTTCCGACATCGCCGTCCGCCGCGAAGTAACCGGCGAGCCACCCGTACAGCACGTCCGGGGGTGCGTCGAGCGAAGGCTGCTCCGTCTTCCACTCGACCGGCAGCCCGTTGATCCGCTTCATTGCACCGTAGGTGCGCGGCGGGCGTCCGAGCCCGTCGAACAGCGGGAGCAGCGCGACGTCCTTCACGCCGCAGAAGTTCGCGCAGGCCCGGTTCCCCGCCCTGTGCCCGTCGCCGTAGACGAAACCACGGGCCGCCGCCTCACGGTCCACCGCGAGTCCGTCCGGCCGACGCGGGAACGTGAACTGGAGTCGTTCTCCGGGCTTCAGTTCCGCAGTCGTCGCCTCGTACTCGTGTCCACGGCGCGATCGCAGGAGCCAGCGGTGGTCAGCGGTCGCCCGAATCGTCTTGGTCACTCCCGAGCGGCTGAGCAGCACCTCGTAAACCTGATGCCGTCCGAACCACCGGACAGGGGCCTTGACCCATTCACCGTCGGCGGTGAGCAATTCGTGCACACCACCCGTCAAAGCCTCGATCGGACGTGTACCCGTCCTGGTGATGACCTGCGTCTCGCCGGCGAAGCAGTTCACGACTTCCTGCCGCTGCACCTCACTGCCCGTCCACTCGGCCACGCGGTCGACCACCCGGTCCATCATCTCCTCGCGGTTGGACCACGCGAAGTCCTGGGCCCAGCGCATCTCCCGGATGTAGTGCCAGAACTCGTCCTCGCCCTCGACCAGGTACGCCAGGTCCGGGTCGGGCAGGTCGATCCACCGGCGCTCGCACTGCTGGTGCGCGACCCGGATGTGCTTCTGGGCGATCTTGTTGCCCACGCCGCGCGACCCGGAGTGCAGGAACAGCCACACCCGCCCGGTCTCGTCCAGCGTGACCTCGATGAAGTGGTTGCCGCTGCCGAGGGTGCCGAGCTGCAGCTCCCAGTTGCCCGCGTAGGAACCGGGGTCGAAGCCGGCCGCCTCCGCACGGCCCGCGAGCACGTCGACGCGCTCACGCGCCGTGTCCGTCAGCCGGGTGTTGTACTTCCCGGCCGACAGCGGCACGGCGTCCTCGATCGCCTCGCGCAGCGGCGCGAGCGGGCGCGCGCGGAAGTCGTCCTCGGTGAACTGGGTGCGCACGGCGATCATGCCGCAGCCGATGTCGACGCCGACGGCGGCCGGGATGATCGCGCCCAGGGTCGGGATGACGCTGCCGACGGTGGCGCCCTTCCCGAGGTGCGCGTCGGGCATGAGCGCCAGGTGCGGGAAGATGAACGGCATCCGCGCGGCCTTCTCGGCCTGCTCGCGCGTGCCCGGGTCCAGGATGGACGCCCAGTTCACCAGTCGCTTGCTGATCTGCTCCACGGTTCTCCTCTGCTCGACGCAGAAGTTAGGCCTGATCGAGCGGTTCCGCGACCGAATTCACGCTGGTCCGGGGTCGTCGACGCCCTGGTTGTCGGTGGTCGCCGGTAACTTGTGAGCCGTGAACGCTCGGGAACGCATCCAGGAACTCGCCGACCAGGTCGTCGTGCTGCGCGACGCCTACTACCGTGGTTCGCCGCTGGTTGCGGACGCGGAGTACGACGCGATCGAGGACGAGTTGCGCGGCCTCGTCGAGGCGAACCCGGAGCTGGCGCCCGACCCGAACCCGCTGGAGCAGGTGGGCGCGCCCGCCGTGCTGCACGCGCCGGTCCGGCACTCCCGGCCGATGCTGTCGCTGGAGAAGGCGACCAAGCCCGAGCAGGTCGCGGCGTTCTTCGACCGCTTCCCGGGCCAGCCGGTGGTGGTCATGCCGAAGCTGGACGGGCTGTCGCTGGCGGTGGTCTACGAGAACGGGCGGCTGGCCCGGGCGATCACCCGCGGTGACGGCACGACGGGCGACGACGTGACGCCGCTGGTGCGCGCCCTGGTCGATGGCGTGCCGGAGCGGGTCGAGGCGCCCGGCCGGGTCGAGGTGCGCGGCGAGGCGGTGATGCTGCGGTCCACGTTCGCCGCCTACAACACCGCGCACCCGGACAAGCCGCTGATCAACCCGCGCAACGCCGCCGCGGGCACCCTGCGGGCGAAGGACGCGGCCACGGTCGCCGAGCGCCGGTTGCAGTTCTTCGCCTTCGACCTGGACACCTCCGAGGGCGGCGCCGCGGCCGACCTGGAGCACGGGCTGCGCGCGCTCGGGTTCGACGTCGCCGACATGCGGCACTGCGACGACGCGGAGGCGGCGCAGGCGGTGATCTCCGAGATCGAGACGCGGCGCAACGACCTGGACTACGACCTGGACGGCGCGGTGCTGCGGCTGGCGAACCGGGACGCCTTCGCCGCCGCGGGCACTCGGTCGAGCTCGCCGCGCGGGGCGTTGGCGTTCAAGTTCGCCGCCGAGGAGAAGACCACGGTGCTGCTCGACGTGGTCTGGGACGTCGGCAAGACCGGCAAGATCGCCCCGGTGGCCCACCTGGAGCCGGTGTTCGTGGGCGGCACGACGGTCACCCGCGCGACGCTGGCCAACCAGGAGGTCATCCGGGCGCGCGGCATCAGGATCGGCGACACCGTGCTGATCCGCAGAGCGGGCGACGTGATCCCGTTCGTCGCGGGCGTGCTGGACGAGTCCAAGCGCACGGGCGCGGAGCGGGAGATCGTGCCGCCGTCGCAGTGCCCGTCGTGCGGGCAGCCGTTGACCGAGCAGGGCAACAGCCGCGAGTTGTTCTGCACCAACGTCGCCTGCCCCGCGCAGACGGTGCGCAGGTTGATCCACTGGGCGTCGCGGGCGGCAGCGGACATCGAGGCCGTGGGCCCGGTGTGGATCGAGCGGCTCGCCGAGGCCGGGCTGCTGGAGAACCCGTCGGACCTCTACACGCTGACCAAGGAGCAGTTGCTGGAGTTCGACCGCATCGGCGAGACCTCCGCGACCCGCATGATCGACTCGATCGCCGCCAGCCGGGCCGTGGGCCTGCGCCGGGCGTTGATCGGGCTCGCCATCCCGATGGCCTCGGAAGGCACCGCCACCCGCCTGTGCCGGGCCGGGTTCGGCTCGCTGGAGGAGGTCGCCGACGCGGGCGAGGAACGACTGGTGGCCGTCGAGGACATCGGGCCGAAGGTGGCCGCGTCGCTGACCGAGCACCTCGCCCGGCTGCGGCCCGAGCTGGCGCGGCTGCGGGAGCACGGCGTGTCCTTGGACGTCCGCGAGGAGGACCTGCCGCCCGTCGTGGCGTCCGACGCGCCGTTGGCGGGCAAGACGGTGGTGATCACCGGGGCGATCAGCGACCCGCGCTCCGGCGAGAAGGTGCCCCGCCCCACCTTCCAGAGGCTCTGCGAGAAGGCAGGCGCCACCACCGCGACCTCGGTCTCGGCCAGCACCGACTACCTGATCACCGGGGCGGACGTCGGCGCGAGCAAGACCGCAAAGGCGGAGAAGCTCGGCGTCGAGGTCGTCGACCAAGGTGTGATCTGGCAGCAGCTCATCGCCGCCGGCGTCGCCTGAGCCGGGCGGGGAGGCCGGTCCGCACCTGCCGGTCTTCGCCGCGTTCGTCGACCTCCGTGAGGTTCTCCGCGTCACGTTCCGCGCACCCACCGAGCCGTGATGCGCCCTGAGCCGGGTCGCTGCCCCGTCACGCACAGGCACCTCGGTCGTCCTCGAACCGACCACCGCGCGCGGACGGGCAGGAGGGCTTAGAGCACGACGTGAGAAGACTTCCGCTGTCCGCTGCGGCATCGTCAGAGCTCAGCCAACTCGAGCGAAGGACATGCGCAATGGACGTGATCACGGCGCTCCGGGCCACGGGCGACGACTTCGACCGGATGATCGCCGACCTCGACGACTCCGCGTGGTCGCTGCCGACGCCCTCACCCGGTTGGACGGTCAAGCACCAGGTGGCGCACCTGACCGCGATTTTCGCCATGGCGGGCCTCGCGGCGTCCGACGGCGCGCGGTTCCAGGCGATGATGGCGGGGCTGTCCCCCGACTTCAACGCCAACGTGGACGCTGCGATGGCGCCGCACCTCGCGCTCGACACCCCCGAACTCGTGGCGCGCTGGACCCAGACCAAGGCGCGGGCGATCGACGCGCTGGCCGCCGTGCCGGCCGACACCACGGTGCCGTGGCTGGTGAACCCGCTGCCGCCGTCGGTGCTGGCCAGCGCGGGCATGATGGAGCTGTTCGGGCACGGCCAGGACGTCGCCGACGCCCTCGGCGTGCACCGGGAGTGGGACGACCGCCTCGGCTTCCTGGTCGGTTTCGCGGTGCGCACCAAGGACTTCGGTTACCTGGCGCGCGGCGAGGAGCCGCCGACGGACGAGTTCCGGTTCGAGATCACCGCACCGTCCGGCACGCTGTGGTCCTACGGCCCGGAGGACGCCGCCCAGCGCGTGACGGGCTCGGCGGAGGACTTCTGCCTGCTGGTGACCCGGCGTCGGCACCACTCCGACCTGGACCTGCGCGCGGAGGGCGAGCTCGCCGAGCAGTGGCTGGACATCGCCCAGGCGTACCGCGGTCCGGCCGGTGACGGCAGGAAGCCCGGCCAGTTCACGCTGTCCAACGTGGACTGACGCACCCGCGGCCCGGAGCTCCCCAGGGCTCCGGGCCGCCACGCGCGTGGGACGACGCCGGCCACGTCGAACGGCGATCACGTCCCGGATGCCGCCTCGTCGGGCTTCCCGAGCGGCGGTTCTCGACGTCCGGTCACCGGCGCCCCGCCTGACGCGCGTGAGCGCGCCGGTGACCCGAACCGGCCCACCGGCTCCCTGCCCGCGATGCCCGACCGGTGAAGTCGCGGCCCGAGCCCGAAGTGCCGCCCAGTGACCTCCGGCGACGCGCCAAGGGCAGCCGCGCCAACTCCGCGACCGGGTGGTCCCGGCCCCATGGCCGCCACCGGTGGCGAGCGGTCACCGCCTTCGCACCAGGCCCCGCGGACGATTGCGATCGGTTCCCGCTCCGATCGCCTCCGCGACGCCGGCCACGACTCGGAAGAAGCACCGAGCAGTTTCCGACAATGGAACCCGGTGCGCCCGAGAATGCGTGATCCGGCCCCGACGCGGACGACGCCGCGCCCCCGATTCCACCGTCCGACCGGCACGTCCCACAACGGTGTCGTTCCCGTTGTCGGCACTCCGCGCAACGGTCGTGACGGGTGAACCACTCGCTTCGCCCACGAAGTCCGCATGTTCGGAGAAGGTTTCACCGACGCCCGGACCGATCCTGGGAACGCCCGGCACGCGGCGCGGAAGTACGACCACGCAACTCACCGATATCCTCGGCAAGGAGCCACGGATGGTCCGCATCGGCACCGACGAAGCACCCCGAAAGGGGGTCGACCCCGCTGCCGGGGCCGATCAGGTGGCCACCGCGACTCTCCTCGACGGTCATTTTCCACGTCGCCGCGTCATAATCGGTCCACTGCGCGGCTCGACGCCCGCGGGCGCCCGGCCGGGCCACTTCGCGGACCCGCCGATCGACGACGGCGTGGCCGACGACATCGCGCCCGACGTCGTGCCGGACCCATTCCGGAAGGTCTCGCACGCGGGCACCCACCACAGCTCGACCTCGCGGGCCACCGCGATCGCCGTCCGGACCGAGGGCACGAGGAAATCCCAAGACGCACTGGGGGTCTAGCACCATGTCGACAACGCTGGGATCGCTGCGCAGGCTCGTGATGGCGCCTTCGTTGCAGGAGGTGACGCTCGGCGCGCGCGGTTTCCCCGGCGCGTCCTCGGAGTACGCGCCGAAGCTGGACGCCATCCCGCAGTCGGTGGTCTGCGGTTTCGAGTGGGGCATCGACTCGCGCGACCAGGACGAGATCGTGCGCCGACTCGGGTTCGTCGAGCCCGAATTGCGCGGTTTCGCCTATGAGGGCGCGGTGATGGCGTTCACCATCCGCGACGTGATGGGCCGCGGCACGCGGGCGCGCGACCTGCTCAACGGACCCGGCGCGGAGCACCTGTTCGTCGCCTACATCGGCATCGGGTTCGCCATGAACCACCTGCCGCGCGGGCTGTGGCGCAAGGTCGTGCCGGACCTGGCCGGGTCGCCCTACCACCCGACGATGACCTGGCTCGCGGTCGACGGTTACGGCTTCGACCTGGCCTACTTCCACAGCCGCAAGTGGATCGACGAGCAGCGCGTGCCCCCGTCCTACCCGTGGCAGGGCCGGCCCGACTACTTCCCGCGCGCCATCGACCAGGGCATCGGCCGGGCGCTGTGGTTCATCCACGGCGCCCAGACCGAGGAGGTGGCACGGGCGGTCGGCCGGTTCGATCCCGCCCGGCACGCCGACCTGTGGAGCGGTGTCGGCCTGGCGGCGACGTTCGCGGGCGGCGGCACGCCCGACGAGCTGGCCGCGCTGCCCGCCGCCGCGGGCGAGCACCGCCCGGAACTGGCACTCGGCTCGGTCTTCGCGGTGAAAGCCCGCGTTCACGCCGGATTCGTCCCCGCGCACAGCGCCATCGCCGTCGAAACGTTCGCGGAGATCACTCCCGAGGCCGCGTCGGAACTCGCCGACGCCACCGCGGTCGCACCGGACACCGAGGGCACGGTACCGCCGTACGAGGTGTGGCGCAGCAGGATTCGTGCGCATTTCGGCGCAATGCGGACGCACCCCGCCGCATGATCGAAGGTTTACCGGCGTGGATCCGCAAGCCTGAAGTAGCCGCGCCGAGTGCCCCGCTGCAACTATTTTCCCGTTCCTGTCCGGTTGATCGTCGCCCGACGTTGGGGGGATGAATGTGAGTGCCCTGCGCGCCTTGCGGCGCCGATTACTGACTCCGAAGATATCCGACACGCTGATGGAGACCCGCGGCTTCAGGGTCAAGAACGAGGCCGGCAAGGAATTGCTGGAGACCGTCGGCCGGATGTTCATCGAGGGATACGCCGCCGCGGTCGAAGCCCGCCACCCGCGGGATGCCGAGGAAGCTCTCGAAAGGCTGCCGACGAGGTTCAAGGGTTTCGCCTACGAAGGCGCCGGAATGGGCCTCGCGATCCTCGACGGAATGCCCTTCGGCCACTCCCGCCACGTCGACCAGTTCCTGGAGGGACGCGGCGGCGACCACATCTACATGATCTACGTCGGGATCGGCTGGGCGATGGCCCGGCTGCCGCGGTTCCGGTGGCCGGCCGACTCGACGACGGACCCGCTGCTGCGCTGGCTCGTCCTCGACGGCTACGGCTTCCACCAGGCCTACTTCCACACCGACAAGTACGTGCACGGCCAGTACGTCGACCGCGACTTCCCGTGGCCCGGCTCGGGACCGCGGGCCTACACGAACCGCGCGCTGGACCAGGGCATCGGTCGCGCGATGTGGTTCGTCGGCGGCACCGACCCGGAGTACGTCGCGGACCTCATCGACGGGTTCGCCGAGCACCGCCGTGAGGACCTCTACTCCGGCGCGGGCCTGGCCGCCACCTACGCGGGCGGCGTCACCGAGGACGAGCTGCTGATGTTCCGCGAACGTTCCGGGCAGCACTCCGGGATGGTCGCGCAGGCCAGCGCGTTCGCCGCCGAGGCACGCGCGAAGGCGGGAAACATGGTTCCCCACACCGGTTTGGCCACCCGGGTGTTCTGCGGCATGGAGCCTGAGAAAGCCGCGCGGATCACGCAGGACGTGCGTCCCGCACCGCCGATCGTCGACGGCGCCGAGCCCGCGTTCGAGACGTGGCGGCGACGCATCGCCGCACAGTTCGTCCACCAGGAAGGAGTCGGCTCGTGAGCGGAACCATCGGCTGGCTGCGCAAGCAACTCCCCGGAATCATCGCGCTGGTACTGGTAGCCGCCACCTTCTCGGTGGCGAGCCACCCCGAGTCGTCGGCCGCCGAGAAGCAGGAGCTGGCGTCGGGCTTCGGGTTCGCGCCGGAGAACATCGCCCTGCCCGGCGGCTACACCCAGCAGACGATCCGCAAGGTCAACAAGGACTACAAGCACATCGACGCGTGGATCTCGTCGGTCGGCTCCGCCATCGCCATGAACGACCTCGACGGCGACGGCCTGTCCAACGACATCTGCTTCGTCGACGTGCGCATCGACCAAGTGATCATCACCCCCGCGCCGGAGGCCGGGAAGACGCCGCGGTACGCGCCGTTCGCCCTGAGCTCCGGCAGCCTGCCGGTGAACGACGTGATGGCGCCGATGGGCTGCGTCCCCGGTGACTTCAACGAAGACGGCGCGATGGACCTGCTGGTCTACCTGTGGGGCCGCACGCCGATCCTGCACCTCGCCAAGTCCGGCGAGGACGAGCTGACCGCCGACTCGTTCCAGGCCACCGAGTTGGTGCCCGGCGCGTCGAGCGGGCGCTACGCCGGGCCGGAGTGGAACTCCAACTCCGCCACCGTGGCCGACTTCGACGGCGACGGGCACGACGACATCTTCATCGGCAACTACTTCCCGCACGGTCCCGTGCTCGACCCGAGCAAGGACACCGGCGTGGAGATGAACGCCTCGATGTCGGCGGCGCTCAACGGCGGTGAGGACTACGTCTTCGAGTGGACCGGTGGCACGGCGGGCGCCAACCCGACCGCCAGCTTCAAGCAGCACGACGACGCGATCCCCGTGGACGCGTCCAAGGGCTGGGCCCTGGCATCGGCCTCCAACGACGTCGACGGCGACCTGCTGCCCGAGCTGTACGTCGCGCACGACTTCGGCCGCGACCGCCTGCTGCACAACCGGTCCACCCCCGGCAACTTCAAGTTCGTGGCGGTCGAGGGCAGGATCACGCCGTTCGAGCCGAAGTCCAAGAACGTCGGCGTGGACTCGTTCAAGGGCATGGGCGTCGACTTCGGCGACCTCAACGGGGACGCCCTCTACGACATGTACGTCAGCAACATCACCACCTCGTTCGGCATCGAGGAGAGCCACTTCGCGTTCATGAGCACCGGCGCCGACATGAAGTCGTCCCTGAGCGGGGGCGAGGCGCCGTGGGAGGACGAGAGCGGTCCGCTGCTGCTGGCCTGGTCCGGCTGGGGCTGGGACGTGAAGCTGTCCGACTTCGACAACAGCGGTGAGCTGGAAGTCGCCCAGGCGACCGGGTTCGTGAAGGGCGAGGTCAACCGATGGCCCCAGCTGCAGGAGCTGGCGACGGCGAACGACGCGCTGCTGGCCAACCCGATGTGGTGGCCGTACGTCACCGCCGGCGACGACGTGGGTGGCAGCCAGCGGTTCCACCTCTTCGTCAAGAACGCCGAGGGCCGCTACGACAACCTCTCGCCGACGCTCGGCCTGGACATCCCCGTGCCCACCCGCGGCATCGCGACCGGTGACGTGGACGGCGACGGCCGGCTCGACATGGCGATCTCCCGGCAGTGGGAGGACCCGGTCTTCTACCACAACACCGGCAAGTCCTCGAACGAGTTCCTCGGCCTGCGGCTGACCCACGAGCAGGACGGCGACGACACCGTCGGCTCCCCCGTGATCGGCGCGCAGGTGACGATCAAGACCGCCGACGGGCGCACCCAGATCAACCGCGTCGACGGCGGAAGCGGCCACTCCGGCAAGCGCAGCCACGAAGTCCACTTCGGACTCGGCGAGCAGTCCGGACCGGTCGACGTGCACATCGAGTGGCGCGACCGCGACGGTTCGATCCACGAACAAGACCTGACACTGTCCGCGGGCTGGCACGACCTGCAGCTCGGCGACCAGGCCAAGGAGAAGTGACGGCATGGCTGAGACGCAACCGAGCCCGCCTCGGCACGATCCCAAGGTGGTCACCGCCCTCCGGCGGTTCGCCATCTCGATCACCATCTTCAACATCGTCGGCTACACGATCCTCGGGTTCGAGCAGCCGTGGCTGTGGCCGTTCATCGCGCTGGCCACCGGCTACGTCGTGGAGATCTTCCTCGAGATCGTGGGCGCCCGGCAGGAGGGCCGCGCGCCGCGGTTCGCCGGCAACGGGTTCCGAGGGCTGATGGAGTTCCTCTACCCGGCGCACATCACGAGCCTCGCGATGAACATGCTCATCTACGTCAACGACAACGTGTGGGCGCTGATCTTCGGCGTCACCGTCGCCGTCGGCGCGAAGTGGGTGCTGCGGGTCCCGGTGCGGGGCCGGATGCGGCACTACATGAACCCGTCGAACTTCGGCATCGCGGTGATCCTGCTGGTGTTCCCGTGGGCGTCCATCGCGCCGCCCTACCACTTCACCGAGCACGTCGGGACCTTCGTCGACTGGTTGATCCCGGCGCTGATCCTCCTCGGCGGCACCATGCTCAACGGCATGCTGACCGGCCGGTTGTGGCTGATCATGGCGTGGATCATCGGGTTCGTGCTCCAGGCGGTGGTCCGCGGGTTCCTGCTGGACGTCTCGATCCCCGCCGGCCTGGGCATGATGTCGGGTGTCGCGTTCGTGCTGTTCACCAACTACATGGTGACCGACCCGGGCACCAGCCCGTCGCGGCCGCTGTCGCAGGTGGCCTTCGGTGGCGGCGTGGCGGCGGTGTACGGCGTGCTGATGGGCATGTCGATCCCCTACGGCATCTTCTTCGCCACGGCGATCGTGTGCCTCATCCGCGGCGGCTTCCTGTGGGCCCTGCACATCGTGGACAAGGCGCGTGCCGAGGCCGCGGCACAGCAGAAGGCGATGGCGGCCGCCGAGCAGCCGCCCGTCGAGCAGGCCGCCGGCGACCCCGCCCTCAACGGGAACGGTGCGCAGAAGAAGACGGAGGTCGTGCCGACATGACCGCGACCGCGGCCGGCGTCCGGCGGAACCCTCCGGGACCTCCGCGCAGCGCGACGCTGGGCCTGCTCAAGAAGTTGGTCGGTGACCGGTTGGCGCTGATGACGTCGGCCGCGGACCGGTACGGCGACGCCGTCCGGATGGCCATCGGACCCAAGACGCTGTACTTCTTCAACCACCCCGAGCACGCCAAGCACGTCTTAGCCGACAACGCGGCGAACTACCACAAGGGCATCGGCCTCGTGCACGCCCGCCGCGCGCTCGGCGACGGGCTGCTCACCAGCGAGGGCGAGCTGTGGCGCAAGCAGCGCAAGGCGACCCAGCCCGCGTTCCAGCACAAGCGGATCGCGCAGCAGGCGGGCGCGGTGGCCGAGTCGGCGGGCAGGCTCGTCGACCGGCTCCGCGCCGGGGTCAACGGCACGCCGCTGAACCTGATGGACGAGATGACCGGTCTGACGCTGGACGTCCTCGGGCGGACGCTCCTGTCGGAGGACCTCTCGGAGTTCGAGCAGGTCGGACACGCCTTCGAGGCCGTGCAGGACCAGGCGATGTTCGAGATGGTGTCGATGAGCGCGGTGCCCATGTGGGTGCCGCTCCCCCACCAGTTGCGGTTCCGCAAGGCGCGCAAGGAGCTGCGCCGGGTCGTCGACGAGTTGGCGGCCCGGCGGGTGGCCAACGGCCACGCCGACGGCGACGACGTGCTCTCGCGCGTCATGGCGTCGACCGCGGAGGAGCCCGACCCCGCGTTCGGCAGGCAGCGGCTGCACGACGAGCTGGTGACGGTGATGCTGGCCGGGCACGAGACGACGGCCAGCACGCTGGGGTGGACCTTCCACCTGTTGGACCGGCACCCGGAGATCAAGGAGCGGGTCCGCGCCGAGGCGCAGTCCGTGCTCGGCGACCGGATGCCCACGTACGAGGACCTGCACGGCCTCCGCTACACGACGATGGTCGTGGAAGAGGTCATGCGGCTCTACCCGCCGGTGTGGATCCTGCCGCGCGCGGCGCAGGCCGACGACGAGGTGGGCGGCTACTTCGTGCCGAAGGGCGCGGACGTGCTGATCTGCCCGTACACCCTGCACCGGCACCCGGCGTTCTGGGACGAGCCCGACCGGTTCGACCCGGAGCGGTTCAACCCGGAGACCACGCACAACCGTCCTCGCTACGCCTACATCCCCTTCGGCGCCGGACCCCGGTTCTGCGTCGGCAACCACCTGGGGATGATGGAGGCGACGTTCACCATCGCCATGATCGCCCGTGAGCTGGACCTGCGCACGGTGCCCGATTACGACGTGGTGCCCGAACCGATGCTCTCGCTGAGGATTCGGGGCGGTCTGCCGATGACCGTGCACGCCGTCGCGTAATAGCACCGCACATAATCAGGGCCGCCCCTCGGGGCGGCCCTGATTATGTGTCTTCGTCCTTGGTGTCCGGTTATCTGTGATCGCAGCGGGTCCGCCCTGGTGGTTCAGGAGGCGGCACCCGCCCCCAGTGCGACCGTGCGCACGTCCAGCAGCGCCAGCAGGACCGGTGGGTCCAGGACGCAGCTGGGGCGCAGGGCGAGGTCGGCGTGCCGGACCGGCACACCGGGTCGGATGGTGATCGGGCCCGACGAGGCGACCGCGAGCGCCAGGTCGTCGGCGAACGGCCCGTCGGCCAGCATCGACTCGCGGCCCAGCGCCACGGAGTGCGCGAGCAGGTGCCACGTCCCCGGCGGGACCGAGGTGAGCACGTAGGGACCCGGGCGGCTGAGCACGGAGCACCTGATCGGCGCACCCTGCGGGATGCCGTCCGGGAAGAGGCCGATGAAGATCAGCCCCGGCGTGCCGCAGGACGGGGCGAAGACCTCGCCCTGCACGGTGGCCGTGCGCGTGTTCCCCGAACGCCGTGCCATCGGGATGTGCGGCGCGAAGCCGCCCAACTGGCGGTAGGTGGTCGGCGAGACGCCGACGCTGGCGCGGAAGCGGGAGCTGAACGTGCCGACGCTCGTGTAGCCGACCCGGTGGCTGATGTCGGTCACGGTCAGTGACGTGGACACCAGCAGGCGCTTGGCTTCCTGTAATCGGACGGCGGCCAGGAACCGACCGGGTGACACTCCGGTGACCCTCTGGAAGGCCCGCGAGAAGTGGAACTTGCTGTAATTCGCGGTGCGCGCCATGTCGTCGAGGGAGAATTGGTCGCCAATATTCTCGCGCATGAAGTCGATTACCCGGCCCACTGCTCGCTCGAGTACTTCGCCCACTACGACCCCCATATCGTAGAGTTTGCCGACAGAGGTGGAACACCAACTCCGACCACGGCCGGCCCACCGGCGAGGGGGGATAGGGCCGCAGTCCTTCGGGTTCCGATGGCGCGCAGCCTTCGGAGAACCCCCAGAATTCCCCAGTAGTCACCCTGATTCTTGCAAACTACATGGCCCCCACAGCCTGCGCAAGGTTCGCCAACGAGGTCCACAAGATCATCGGCGGGACGCCGGGATGATCTTGTCAAGGCACGTTTCAAGGCACTACGGGGTCCCGGATGCATAAGCACCCCTGGCGAGCCACGAGTGATCATCCGATCATGAGGCGCGTCGACAAATGCGCCCGGCCGCCCCGGTAGCCCGGTCAGCCGTCCCGCCACACCTGCGGACAGCCGCACGTCGAGTGAATCCATCGGCCCAGCAGCCGCCGGCAAGTGCCCTAGCGACATTATCAAGGCAACCACGGAGAAGCATCTTTTAGTGCTCCGGTCGGACCATGGTGAGAACGCGGGGGCGAGAGCTCCCGCGCATTTCAGGAGTCGGCCGCACGATGTCTTCGGGTGTCCGGTCGACCCATTCTTCGCCGACCCGGAGGAAGGATCACCCGTGCAATTGGACACCGCACCGGATCGCGCCGTACGGACCATGACCCTGGAGGCGTTCGCGGACACCATCGTGCCGGGGGCGAAGCGCTCGCCGGACGACCGCGCAATCGCGGGGGCCAGCGAGGGTGGCGGCGCGGTGGTCGCCGGCGCCGTCGAACTCCTGGAGACACCGGCCGCCGGCGTCGCCGAAGGGCTGGACAGCCTCACCCAGATGCTCAACGGGCACGCCCGCGACTACGCGGCGGAGCACGGCCTGGAGCTGGACGAGGACGTGCCGCCGTTCGTGGCGCTGGCGTTCGAGCACCGGACCGCGCTGGTCGCCCGGCTCGTCGCGCCCGGCCACCCGGAGAAGGACGGCTGGGTGGCGTTGACGCTGTTCAGCAACATGGCCTTCGACACCGGCGCGCACATGCACACGCTCGACGCCATCGCCGCCGGGCACCCCGGGCTGAAGGCGATGAAGTTCTCCATGCCGGACGCCGACGGCCTCTGGCGGTTCCCCGCCTTCACGTACGGCAGGGCGCTCGCACGCAAGCACCCGGGCACCACGCCGTCCGGTGACCCCGCCTGACCCGTGTCCGCACCGTTCTGCCGCGCCCGTCAGGCCCGGCGATTGGAGTTACCATGACGAGCACTGAGAGCACCGACGTCCTCATCGTCGGCAGCGGGTTCGGCGGCGCCATCGCCGCCTACCACCTCGCCGCGGGCGGTGCCAAGGTCACCGTGCTGGAACGAGGCCCGTGGCTCGAGGGCAAGGACTTCGAGCACGACTACCTGATGGGCTCCTCGTACACGCGGATCTTCGACTTCGTCGTCGGCAACGGCATGAGCCTGCTCGGCGGCAACTGCGTCGGCGGGGGCAGCGTCGTGTACTTCGCCGCGATGCCCCGCGCGCCGCGGTTCGTCTTCGAGCGCAAGGGCAGCATCGGTCGGCGCATGTGGCCCGGCGCCATCAACCGCGACACCCTCGACCCCTGGTACGACAAGGTCAGCGAGGCGCTGCCGGTCACCAAGCAGGACTGGGACCAGGCGAGCTACTCGGGCGGCCTGTTCGCCGCGGCCTGCAACCACGCCGGCCGCACGGCCAACCCCGTGCCCGTGGCCATCGACACCAAGCTGTGCACCAACTGCAACTGGATGATGGCCGGCTGCAAGTTCGACGCCAAGCGGTCCCTGCTGCTCAACTACCTGCCGGCGGCGATCGCGCACGGCGCGGAGATCCGGCCGATGCACGAGGTGCAGAAGCTGACCCGCACCGCGGACGGCGGCTACCGCGTCAGCTACAACGTCATCCACGACGTGGACTACCGGGTGAGCATCGGCCAGGGCGAGATCGAGGCCAAGATCGTGATCCTGGCGGCGGGCGCGGGCGCCACGCCGGTGATCCTGCAGCGGTCGGAGGACACGCTCGGCAAGATGCCGCACGCCGTCGGCCGGTACTTCTCCGGCAACGGCGAGCGGTTGAACACGGCGATCATCGACGAGGACAAGGCCCGCGACCTGCTCGGCCTGTCGCGCGAGGACGACCTGTCCTACGCGGCGAACCAGATCGGCAAGGGTCCGACCGTCGCGAGCTGGGACAACCTGGACCCCTCGCTGCCGGAGTTCTCGCGGTTCTGCCTGGAGCAGCTGTACTTCCCGCCCGGCTTCGGCACCATCCTGGCGCAGACCCCGGACGCGCTGCCCGGCGCGCCCACGTGGTTCGGCGCGGAGAAGAAGAAGATCGTCGAGAAGTGGCAGTCCTGGCTGACGATCTTCTCGATGACCGAGGACGACAACGAGGGCGTGTTCGGGACGCCCCCGCCCACCGGCAACTCGGTCCGCATCTCCCAGCAGATGCTGGGTCGGGGGCCGATCACCTACAACCCGACCGAGAACACCCTGTTCGGCTGGCGGCAGGCGGACGCGGCGGTCAAGTCGATCATGGAGAAGGACGGCCTGTCGAAGGTCATGCCGTGGACCAACGACGTGGTGGGCGCGTACACCGTGCACCCGCTGGCGTCGTGCCGCATCGGCGACGACCCGGAGACCTCCGCGCTGGACGACCGGCACGAGCTGCGCGGGCACCCGGGCATCTTCGTGACCGACGGCGCGGCCGTGCCGGGCGCCCTGACGGTGAACCCGGCGCTGACCATCGCCGCGCTGGCGGAGCGCGCGATGCCGGGCATCGTGCGGGCGCTGCAGGAGCGCGGGGTGGACGTGAAGTACGGCGCCCCGTCGCCGGACGGCGAGACCAGCGGTCGGCGCGGTGTGAAGAACCTGTTGCCGGACCTGGTGCACGACTGAGTCGCCGGTGGGACCCGGTCGCGAGGGCGTCCCTCGCGGCCGGGTACCGCTGTACCCGAAGCGGATCGCGCCGCCGCTCGCGATCTTCACGCGTCACGGCCGGGTGGCGGTGATCGCGCGCTCCGGCGTGCCCTGGTGAGGGCGCGCGCACCTCGTTCCGCGCGACCCGCCATCGTCGCAAGGACTGCCCGACCCGGTCATCTTCGTCCGTGCGCGCCCGCCGCCGGGCCGGCAGACGTCCGAGCAGTCCGGAAGAAGGTTTCCGGGGCCAACGGCGAGAGCATCTACGCGTGACCACTCCGCGCGCGGACACCGCGCAGCGCCGGGCGCACGGCCCGACCTCGGCGTCGGCCACCGTCGCGCTCGACGTGGCGGTGGCCGGTCGGCGCGGCGCCGGGCGACCGGCGCGCCCTCGTCGGACCGGCCCGGTGCGAGTCGTCGTTCCCGCTCACCCGGCACCTCCGGGAAGTGCCCGAACGCGGACCGCCACGATCGCGGTCCGCACGCTGGTCGCGGCCCGGCGGTTCGCGGTGGTCGGGCCGCTGACGCGGGACCCCGTGATCAGCGCGTCCGCCCCCGACCTGCCTCTCGGTGCCGGCGACGAGCGGTGCGGGCGTGTCGACGGCGGTCGCGCACCGGTCGAACGCCGGCGGCGCGGTGTTCGTGGCGTTCGGCGGCCCCGGCTCCGCCACCGTGCTCGGGGCGCCAGGTGCGGCGCCGACCGTGAAACCTCACACCAGCTAGGGAGATTCCGATGGGCAGGATCGTCCGCACCGCGCTGCGCCGTTCCCTGAACCAGATCCGTCACGTCGAGCCGGTGAAGCCGAGCGCGGCGACCGGCCTGGTGGCGGCCGTGTACTCCGACGTCGAGGCCGACTTCGGCATGCTCGCGCCGCCCGTCGCGCTGCACTCCCCCGCGCCGGTCGCCCTGGCTGCCACCTGGTCGCTGCTGCGCGAGACGCTGGTCGCGTCGGGGCACGCGTCGCGCGCGGTGAAGGAGGCGGTCGCGGCGGCCGTGTCGCGCTCGAACACCTGCCCCTATTGCGTCTCCATCCACACCGCGACCCTCCAAGAGCTCACCCCCACCTCGTTCGAGGACGTCGAGGCGTGGGCGAGCGGGTCCGGTGCGGCACGGCCGTTCCCGGCGGAGCAGCTGCCCGAGCTGCTCGGCGTGGTGGTGGCGTTCCACTACCTCAACCGCCTGGTGAACGTCTTCCTGGGCGACTCGCCGCTGCCGGCCAACGCGCCCGCGCCCGCCCGCCGGTTCCTGGGCAAGTTCATGGGCACGAGCGCGCGCAAGGACTACCCGCCGGGCCGCTCGCTGCGGCTGCTGGCGGAGGCGCCGCGGCCGGACGACCTCGCCTGGTCGGCCGGGAACCCGGTCATCGCCGACGCGCTCGGCCGGATCGCGGCGGCGTTCGACGCCGGCGGGGAGCGGGCGTTGTCGCAGCCGGCACGGGAGCTGGTGCTCGACCGGATCGCCGCGTGGGACGGCACGCCACCGGGCTTGAGCCGCGCCTGGGTCACCGACGCGGTGGCCGGCCTGCCCGCCGAGGACCGGCCGGGCGCGACCCTGGCGCTGCTCGTGGCGATCGCGTCCTACCAGGTCGACGACGACACCGTGGCCGCGTTCGGCGGTGACGACCGGCGGCTGGTCGAGCTGGTGTCCTGGTCCGCGTTCACGGCTGCCCGGCGGATGGCGGGCCTGCTGCACCGCGCGACGGAGGTGTGAGGTGCAGCGGCCGTGGCGGGCGCTGGTGGTCCTGTGCCTGGCGAACTTCCTGATCCTGCTCGACACCACCATCGTCAACACCGCCGCGCCGGACATCATGTCGGGCATCGACGCGGGCATCGACGAGGTGCTGTGGGTGCTCAACGGCTACCTGCTCGCGTTCGCGTCGCTGCTGATCGTCTTCGGCCGGGTCGGCGACCTGGTCGGGCCGCGGGCGGTGTTCGTCGCCGGCCTCACCGTCTTCACGGTCGCGTCGGTCCTCTGCGGGGTGGCCACGTCACCGGGCCTGCTCATCGGCGCGCGGGTGTTGCAGGGCATCGGCGCGGCGGCACTGACACCGCAGGCGTTGACGTTGATCTCCGGCATCTTCCCGGCCGAGCGGCGGGGCGCGGCGTTCGGGATCTTCACCGCGGTGGCCGGTGTCGCGGCGGTGAGCGGGCCGACCGTGGGCGGGCTCGTCGTCACGGCGTTCGGCTGGCAGGCGGTGTTCCTGCTCAACGTCCCGTTCGGCGTGCTCGGCGTGGTGCTGGCGCTGAAGTTCGTGCCGGACCTGCGCGCCGGGCGGCCGCACCGGTTCGACGTGGTCGGCGTCGTCCTCGCCACCGTCGCGCTCCTGGCGCTGGTTTACGCGCTGGTCGAGGGGCAGCGGCACGACTGGGGCGTGATCACCGGTGTGGTCAGCATCCCGGCGGTGCTCGTCCTGAGCGTGGTGACGGCGGTGGCGTTCGTGCTGTGGGAACGGCGGCAGCGCGAGGCCCTGGTGCCGCTGGACCTCTTCCGCGACCGCAACTACTCCATCGCCACCGGCATCACGCTCATCACGTCGTTCGCGGTGTACGGGTTGATGCTGGTGTTCGTCATCGAGACGCAGACCCTGCTCGGCATGAGCCCCCTGATGTCCGGCGTGACGGCGCTCCCGTGGACGCTCCTGCTCAGCGCCGTGGCGCCGGTCGGCGGGCGGCTCGCCGACCGGATCGGGGGCAGGCTGCCCCTGACCGTCGGCATGGTGCTCTACGCGGCCGGCGTGCTCGGGGTGGCGTTCGTGCCCGACGCGACGTCGACGCCCGCCACGTTCGTCGTGCCGATGGTGTTCATCGGCGTCGGCATGGGACTCGCCCTGGCCCCCGCCACGACCGAGGCCATGCGCGGCATCCCACCCGAACGCGCGGGCATCGCCTCCGGTGTGCTCAACACCGCCCGGCAGACCGGGGCCGCGCTCGGTGCGGCGGTCGTCGGCGCGGTGCTGCAGAACCGGCTCGTGGCGGCGCTGCGGGAGGAGACCGCGGTGCTGTCCACCCGGCTGCCCGAGAACGTCCGGCCGCGGTTCCTCGACGCGTTCGAGGAGGCCGCCGCGCACGGGCTGCGGCTCGGCGCCGGTCAGCAGGGCGGCGTGGAAACCCCGGCCGACCTCCCCCCGGACCAGGCGGAGCTGTTCGGCTCCCTGGCGCGGGAGGCGTTCGGCACCGCCTTCGTCTCCGCCAGCCGACCGGCGCTGGCCGTCGCGGCGGGCGCCATCCTGTTCGGCGGGGTGTTGGCCCTCGGGCTCAAGACCCGTGCCGCCGTGCGTGCTCCCGTCACGCCGGTTCGGCAATGAATTCCCGGTGGCCCGGAATCCCATTCCCGAGCCGGCCGATCAACCGACTTCAGGACCGGACCCAAAAGGTGACCGAACGCAGTTCAATCGGCACGTCCGCCTGATTCTCCCCCAATGGGAATTCCGCTCTCGCAACCCGGAAGGTGATCGAGGAAGAACCCACCAGCCGCCCCCGACCAGGTCAAGCCGCTCCGGCACGGCGGTCAGGTCCGATCCCAGAGGTCCCGCTCGGTTTCTCCGAGCGGGACCTCTTGTCGTGCACGGGGTGACGGTGCGCAACCGGGAGGCGCTACCGGCAGCGCCGCGAACCGCCCCTTTACGACAGGTAAGCACTTTGGAACAAGCGGCCGTGTGGGGCATTTTTTACGATACTCCCCCTGGGTTTCGTCACTCATTGCGACAGTTCCCCCGGGAAGAGGAGACGCGGATGTACGACTACGTGATCGTCGGCGCCGGTTCAGCGGGATGTGTGCTCGCGGCGCGCCTGTCCGAGGACCCGGACGTCAAGGTGTGCCTGGTGGAGGCGGGACCGGCGGACACCTCGCCGACCGTGCACGTGCCCGCCGCGTTCGGCAAGCTCTTCCGCACCCGGCTGGACTGGGACCTGGACACGCACGGCGAGCCGAACCTCAACGGTCGCCGGATCTACCTCCCGCGCGGCCGGGTGCTCGGCGGCTCCAGCTCCATCAACGCCATGATCTACATCCGCGGCCACCGCCTCGACTTCGACGGCTGGGGCCAGCCGGGCTGGTCCTACGACGAGCTGCTGCCGTACTTCATCCGCTCCGAGGACAACGAGCGCGGCGCCTCGGAGTTCCACGGCGTCGGCGGGCCGATGACCGTCTCGGACGGCCGGTCACGCAACGTGATGTCCGCGGCGTTCGTCGACGCCGCGGTCCAGGCCGGCTACCCGACCAACGACGACTTCAACGGCGCCGAGCAGGACGGGTTCGGGCTGTACCAGGTGAACCAGCGGGACGGCAAGCGGTGCAGCGCCGCGGTGGCGTTCCTGCACCCGGCGATGGCGCGGCCGAACCTGACCGTGGAGACCAACGTCGAGGTGCACCGGGTGAGCTTCGACGGCGACCGGGCGACCGGCGTCGTCGGCTCGCGGCTGGACGAGGAGCTGGAGATCCGGGCCGAGCGCGAGGTGATCGTCTCGGCGGGCGCCTACCACTCGCCGCAGCTGCTCCAGCTGTCGGGCATCGGTCCGGCGGAGTTGCTGCGGGCGCTGGAGGTCCCGGTCGTGCTGGACCAGCCGGAGGTCGGGCGGAACCTCCAGGACCACCCGCACGTGATGCTGGTCTTCGCCCACTCCCAGCCGGTGAGCCTGCTCATCGCGAGCGATCCGAAGTACGGGCGGGAGTTCGTGGAGCACGGCACCGGTCCGCTGACGTCCAACATCGGCGAGGCGGGCGGCTTCTTCCGGTCCGAGGACGGGTTGCCCGCGCCGGACATGCAGTTCATCGCCGGTCCGGTGATGTTCGCCGACGGCGGCCTGGGCACGCCGACCGATCACGCCATCTCCTTCGGCGCGTGCCTGCTGACCCCGCGCAGCCGGGGCAGCGTGACCATCGCGTCCGACGACCCGACCGCCAAGCCGCAGATCCGGCACAACTACTACGACGACGACGCCGACCTGCGCGCGATGGTCGAGGGCGTGCGGCGGGGTCTGGAGCTCTCCCGGCAGCGGTCGCTGTCGCCCTACACCGAGCGGCAGGTGGGCGGGCCCGCGTCCGAATCCGACGCCGACCTGCGCGAGCACGTCAGACGGGCGACGCAGACGGAGTTCCACCCGGTCGGCACGTGCGCGATGGGCACCGTGGTCGACGCCGAGCTGCGCGTGCGGGGCGTCGAAGGGCTGCGCGTGGTGGACGCCTCCGTGATGCCGACGGTGATCCGCGGCAACACCAACGCGCCCACGATCGCCATCGCCGAGAAGGCCGCCGACCTGATCCTCGGCCGGCAGCCGCCCACCCCGGCCACCGTCGTGACCGCGTCGACCGCTTGAGACCCGACGGCGCTTCCCCCCTTCGCGGGCGCGGGAAGCGCCGTCCCGACGCTGCGGGCCCGAACGCCCGGCGGGTGCCGCGCGGGTCAGGCGACCACGGCGGGCTCGGGCAGGGGGAACAGGCCGAGGAAGCGTTCCACGCGTTCCCGGCTGCCGGTGAGCTCGACGTCGCCGGCCTCGATCGCCTCGGACAGGCCGCGCCCGCTCCAGATCAACGCGTTGAGCGTCGCCGGGTCGGTCTCGATCACCGCCTGCGGGTGGTCCAGCTCGCCGCGCGTGATCCAGATCCGGTCCACGGACAGCTGCACGCGGAACGAGTCCTCGCCCAGCCGCAGCACCAGGTCGGCGGTGAAGCCGTCCGCGCGGCCGGGGTCGAACAACGTCTTCAGGGCGAGCATCAGCGAGTCCACGCTGATCGCGGCGTCGTGCCGCAGCGACGGCGACCGACCGCCCCAGCGCCCCAGCGAAGTGATGACGGGCTCCAGCTCGCGGCCCCACGCCGTCAGCTCGTAGACCCAGGCGGCGGCGGGCGGCGGCAGCTTGCGGCGGCGCACCACGCCGAACTCCTCCAGCTCGCGCAGCCGGTGCGACAGCACGTTGGGGCTCGCGCCCGGCATGCCGGTCCGCAGGTCGGTGAAGCGCTTCGGGCCGAACAGCAACTCGCGCACGATCAGCAGCGCCCAGCGCTCCCCCACCAGGTCGAGGGCGTGAGCCGTCGCGCACCCGTCATCGTACTTGCGCTTGGTCGCCATGACGGCATCCTACCAGCGGAAGTCCTCCGGACGGGGTCCGTGGTTGTCTTTTAGGACTAGGCACTAGTAGTGTTCAACCGAGCGGGTTGTTTCCAGGACTGACAGCCCCCTGGGGGAGCGGATGTCCACTCGACGGAACGACCAGCCACCACCGACACCGGACTCGTCCGAACCACCGGATCCGCGCCGCCGGTCGGCGCCGGCCACGACGTTCCCCGTCGCGACGGTGTTCGCGACGCCGGGTCTGCTCACCGCGTCCCCGCTCCCCGGGAAACCCCCTCGCCCACCGGGAGCGGACGCGGGCACGGAGGTGGCGTTCCCGTCCGAGAAGGACTGACGTCCGCCACCCGGAGTGGGGGGGGGGGGGGGGGGGGGGGGGGGGGGGGGGGGGGGGGGGGGGGGGGGGGGGGGGGGGGGGGGGGGGGGGGGGGGGGGAGGAGGGGGGGGGGGGGGGGGGGGGGGGGGGGGGGGGGGGGGGGGGGGGGGGGGGGGGGGGGGGGGGGGGGGGGGGGGGGGGGGGGGGGGGGGGGG
>NZ_JBVJVK010000019.1:0-150180 GCF_055603705.1 Actinosynnema sp. NPDC037264
TTTGGGTGTGGGACTCGCCACCTTTTTCCGGGGGGGCGAGGCACTTTTGTTCTGGGTGGACCGTGGGGGTTTCCCCGGCGCGGGGGGGGAGGGCGCAAACCCCCCCCCCCCCGGGGAGGTTCACAGGCCGTTGGTGAACAGCAGGCGGTTGACCGTGCCGCCGGTGCCGCCGCCGCTGACGACGTTCGGCGTGGCGGCGGAGTTCAGCCAGTTGTGCACGGTGGCCGAGGACTGGTCGCCGAACCGCTGCTTGTAGAGCGCGGCCACGCCGGCCACGTGCGGCGTCGCCATCGACGTGCCGCTCATCGTGCCCGAGCCGCCGGTGCGGACGGTGGAGACGATCGAGCTCCCCGGCGCGTAGAGGTCGACGCACGCGCCCGTGCTGGAGAACGACGACCGGGCGTCGGTGTTCGTGGAGGACGCCACCACGCTGGCCGTCTCCACCTTGCGCGGCAGGCGGTCGCACGAGTTGCCGCCGGTGTTGCCCGCCGAGGTGGCCAGGAAGACGCCCGCGGCGATCATGTTGCGGATCGCGGTCTCCAGGCTGGCCGACGCGGTGAAGTTCCACGACGTGTTGGCCACGGCCGGCTTCGTGTGGTTGGCGGTGACCCAGTTGATCGCGTTGAGCGCCGACGTGGTGGTCGCGCCGCCGGAGCAGTTCATCATCTTCACGCCGTGCAGCCGCACGCCCTTGGCGATGCCGTAGGTGTTCGAGCCGATGGTGCCGGCGACGTGCGTGCCGTGGCCGTGGCAGTCGGTGTTGTTGGTGTCGATGCCGTTGTAGTCGAACGTGGCCCGGCCGCCGTAGTCCGCGTGGCCCGGCGTGATGCCGGTGTCGATGATGTAGGCGTGCACGCCCGCGCCGGTGTAGTTGTAGGTGTAGCTGCTGGACAGGGGCAGGTTGCGCTGGTCCACCCGGTCGATGCCCCACGACGGCGGGTTGGCCTGGGTGGCGTCGAGCGCGTCGGTGACCAGCACGTCCTGCTCGATCGTGGTGACCGCGGGGTCGCGGCTGAGCTTGCGCAGCTGCGCCGGGGTGAGCTTGGCGGCGAAGCCGTGGAACGCCGCGTCCCAGACGTGGGTCGGCGTCACGCCCGCCGCGGCGGCCACGCCAGCGCCGCCGCGGGCCGTCGCGCCGAGGGTGACGATGTAGGAGTCCTTGATCGGGTGGACGGTCGCGGACGCCGTCGCGGTGACGATGTCGGCCTCGTGCAGGGGTTCGGCCGAGGCGGTGGTGGCGGTGAGGCCGACGGCGGTGGTCGCGACGGCCAGGACGGTGAGCGTTCGACGGAAAGGACGCACGGGTTGGCTCCTTCTGGTGAACCCGGGCGAGTGCGCCCCGACGCAGGGTTGACGGAGCGAACGGTCACTCGTCCGAGGTCCAGACCAGCAGCCTGACCAGCGCTTATGCCATGGTCAACGGAGGTCGGCCGAACGGCCGCCGCCCCCGTCACGCTCGGTGGAGATAACCGACAACTGGTAACGCCCGGTTCGCTCTCCCGGCCGCTTGGCCGGGGCCAACCGGGTCAGGGCGACACCGACCAGCACCACGGCCATCCCGGCCACGATCCGCGCCGTCAGCGGCTCGTCCAGCACGATCGAGCCCAGCGCGACGGACACGACGGGCAGCAGGTAGCCGACCGTGGCGGCGCTGGTCGGGCCTTCGTCCTCGATGATCCGGTAGTTGAGGACGAACGTGATGCCGGTGCCGAAGACGCCGAGTACCACCACGGCGACGATCGCGGTGGCGTTGGGCGTGGCCGGGGTGTGGTCGAACGGGAGCATGACGGCGGCCAGCCCGGTGGCGGCGGTGAGCTGGGCGGCGGACACCGCGATCGGGCCGCCCTGGCCGACCAGCTTGCGTCCCATGTAGGCGAACGCGACGGCGTAGCCGGCCGCCGCGCCGAGCAGGACGAGGGCGCCGACGCCGGCCAGGCCGTGCCGCTGCCAGGGCGCGAAGATCAGCAGGACGCCGGCGAAGCCCAGGACGAGCCCGGCCACCCGGACCGGCGTGACGCCGCGGTCCGTGCCGATCGCCAGTCCGATGAGGAGCGAGAACAGCGGGGTGGTCGCGTTGAGGACGCCCGCCACGCCCGAGTCGACGGTCTGCTCGCCGATCGCGAAGAGCAGGAAAGGCAAGGCGTTGCAGAAGAACGCCGCGACCACCAGGTGGCCCCACAACCTCGCCGGGAACCTCTGCCGCCCGACCCGCGCCATGACCACCAGCACCGCCGCGCCGAGCGCGCACCGGATCACCGTGATCTGCACCGGCGACAACCCGGTCAGGGCCACCTTGATCCACAGGAACCCCGAGCCCCACAACAGGGCCAGCACACCCAACCGCAGCACACCACGTCCGGTCATGGGACCACCGTCCCCCACGACCGCCTTCAAGAAAAGTGAAACATCATGACGCCACGTTAAGCAGAGCTACAACGTCGCGGGCACGTCCGCCGCCCGAACGGAGAACTCGGGTACCCGAACGACCGCGTCCTGCGTTCGGGACACCCGAGTTCGACGCTCAGGTCAGCGGGTGTGCACGTACAGCGACTCGACGCCGTGCACGATCGACGCGGTCCGGAACGCCGGCCGCTCGTCGGCCAGGCGCAGGTTCGGGAAGCGGCGCAGCAGGGCCGGGTAGGCGGCGCGCAGCTCCAGCCGCGCCAACTCCGCGCCGACGCACCGGTGCGCGCCGTACCCGAACGCCAGGTGCGACGACGACGAACGGCCCGCGTCGAACTCCGAGGCGCCCTCGCGGTTCGCCGCCGACAGCGACACCACGACCACGTCGCCTTCCTCGATCTGCTGGTCGCCGACCCGCAGCGCGTGCCGCGCGAACCGCGGGAACGCCACCTGCACCACGCTCAGGTGCCGCAGCAACTCCTCGACCAACGGCGCGGCCGCCGCGTCGTCGTCACGCATCGCCGAACGCGCGGCGTCGTCCTTCAGCAGCACGATCGCGCCCAACGCGAGCATCGACGCCGTGGTGTCGAACCCGCCGGTCAGCACGCCGTCGGCGAGTCCGGCCAGCTCGACGTCGCTCACGTCGTCGCCGTGCTGCCGGATGATCGAGCCGATCAGGCCGTCGCCCGGGGACCGGCGCTCGCGACGCACGATCTCCTCCATGTAGGACAGCGACTCGGAGATCGCCCCCAACGCCTGCCCCGCGCCGCTGAACACGTCGAACCGGGCCGCCGCCAGCTCCTGGAACCGGTCGCGGTCCTCGTAGGGCACGCCGAGCAGCTCGCAGATGGTCAGCGACGGGACCGGCAGCGCGAACTCCCGCACCAGGTCGACCGGCCCGTCCGCGGCCTCCATCGCGTCCAGTCGCTCGGTGACGATCGCGTCGATGCGCGGCACGAGCCGCGACAGCCTGCGCATGGTGAACTCCGGCGTGAGCAGCTTGCGCAGCCGGGTGTGGTCGGGCGGGTCGGCGAAGCCGAGGCCACCGGGCGACTGCTCCAACCGACCGACGGCGGCGCCGAGCCGCGCGTAATCGTTACTGAACGCCCCTGTGTCGGAAAGCACGTTCTTCGCCTCGTCCTGACCGGTGACCAACCACACCCGCAAGCCGAACGGCACCGGGATCCGGTGCACCGCGCCGGACTCCCGCATCCGCTCCAACTCGGGCACCGGCACCACCCCGTCCCGCTTCAGCGGAACCAGCGCGCGGTCCGGGAGCAGCGCAAACGCCCGTGAACCGATCTTGCCCAACACCCACCGCGTCGCCGAACGCCGTGCGACCCACGCCACCAAACCGTCGCGCACGGACGCCAGAGTCGTCATCGAACACCCCTCTTCCCCAGACTGGATCGCCCGACGGTAACCGTACGTAGGGGTGAGCAGCATCGCGCTAGAGGCGGATTGACACGCCAAGGTCCGTGACAGACGATCGGCAATCGCGCGCGATACGGGGGAAGCCGGTCGAAATCCGGCGCTGACCCGCAACGGTAGGTCCCACCCGGGACGAGCCCGAACACCCGTCGCGCGTGCCACGCTCCTGACACCGTCGAGGTCCACGGGTCGGAGCCCGGGGGAAGTCGGTCACGGCTGTCCGGGGTCCGCTCACGCCTTGCCCCCGGAAAGGCCGAACATGTCGTTGAGACGGACCGCCGCCGTCATCGCCACCGCCGCGGTCGCCGCGCTCGCGGCCGCTCCCGCAGCCTGGAGCCAGGAACGGGTCGCGCCCACCGCGGACGTGAGCGACGCCGCCGCCGGCTGGCTCGCCCGGCAGCTCGTCGACGGCGACCACTTCGAGAACGTCTTCGACGGTGTCGCCTACCCCGACCAGGGCCTCACGCTGGACGCGGTGTTCGCGTTCACCGCGGCCGGCGTGGCGTCCGCGAGCTCGGACAAGGCCACCGCGTGGCTCGCCGAGCCCGCGATCATCGCCAACTACCTGCACTCCGGCGACCCCGCCGAGTCGTACGCGGGCGCGCACGCCAAGCTGGCGTTGGCGGCCCAGGTGCGCGGCCAGGACCCGACGGCCTTCGGCGGCGAGGACCTGATCGCCGGCCTCACCGCGCTCCAGGCGCCGTCCGGCCGGTTCCAGGACAAGTCGCAGTGGGGCGACTACTCCAACGGCTTCACCCAGGCGTTCGCGGTGCTCGCGCTGGACCGCTGGGAGGGCGCGCCGCAGGCCGCCGTCGACTACCTCGTCGGCACGCGGTGCCCGGACGGCGGGTTCCCGCTGGTGCTGGAGGCCGAGGCCTGCGAGTCGCACGTGGACGCGACCGCGATGGTCGTGCAGGCGCTGCTGGCGGTCGACCGGACCGCCGAGGCCGGCACGGCGCTCGACTGGCTGACCGGCGTGCAGCAGCCCGGCGGCGGGTTCCGCGACGCGGGCCAGGCCGGCGAGGGCAACGCCAACAGCACCGGGCTGGCCGCGCAGGCGTTGCGCGCGGGCGGTCGGACGGCCGCGGCGGACCTGGCCGCGAGGTTCCTGACGTCGTTGCAGGTCGGCTGCACGGCCGCGGAGGCGGGGCGGGGCGCGATCGCGTTCGACAAGACCGGGTTCACGCACGCCACCTCGTTGCGCGCGAGCGCACAGGGCGTGCTCGGCCTGGTGGGCGTGAACTTCGCGGACCTCAAGGCGGAAGGCGGCACGCCGGACGCGCCGGTGCTCGACTGCCCGGTCACCACCACGACGCCGACGTCGACCTCGTCGTCCACTTCGGACACCACGACGACCACCACGGACGCCACCGCCACCTCGGACACCGCTGCCACCAGCACGACGACGGCCGCCGTGGTGACCGTGGCGGGCAACCGCGGCAACCTCGCCCGCACGGGCGCGGAGGTCGGTCCGATGCTGTGGATCGGCGCGCTGCTGCTGGTGGGCGGCGTGCTCGCGGTCGGCCTGGCGCGTCGGCGGTACGCGGAGGCGCGGAAGTGACGGCACCTGATCGCGGCACGGCCGCGCTCGTGACACGATGACCGGCCGGTTGCGGCGCGGCCTGACGGCGCTGGCCGCCGTGGGGCTCGTCCTGACGTCCGCACCGCTGACCGCGCGGGCGGCCGACTGCTCGGGCGTCACGGTGGTCGTGGACTTCCGCTCCCTGGGCGGCGGCGTGCAGACGGGCTGCGCGCCGGGCGATCCCGCCTCGGGCACGGCCGCGCTGACCGCCGCCGGGTTCGGCTACACGTTCGCGTCCCGGCAGCCCGGTTTCGTGTGCCGGATCAACGGCAAGCCGAGCAGCGACCCGTGCGTGAACACCTCCCCGACCACCGCGTACTGGGGTTACTGGCACGGCCGACCCGGCGGTTCGTGGGTCTACGGCAACACGAGCGCCGGCGCGTACGACCCCGCTCCGGGAAGCGTCGAGGGCTGGTCGTTCGGCGCGGGTGAGCCGCCGGGCATCGCACCGCCGGCCCCCGCGCCCGCGCCGCAACCGACCCAGCCCGCGCCGCAACAACCCGCGCCGGGTCAGACCGGTCAGCCCGCGCAACCCGGGCAGCCGGCGCAACCCGCGCCACCACAACCGGGTCAGCCGACGCAGCAGACCACCCAGCAGTCCGAGACGTCCGCGTCGACCACGGCCGGGACGACGACTCCGCCGCCCTCGTCGGTGACGACGTCCGGCAGCACGACGTCGGGTTCCACCGCGCCGACGGGCGAGACGTCGGTGGCCGTGGAGCCGACGGCGGGCACGTCGTCCGGCGGCACGGTCGGCCTGGTGGTCGGGATCGTGGTGATCGCCGCGTTGGCCGGTCTGGGGCTGTGGACCGCGCGCCGGCGCGCCAAGGCGACGGAGTGAGCCTGCACCCCGGCGCGTGGTGGCTCTGGGCGCTGTGCCTCGCCGCCGTGGCGGGCCGCACCACCAACCCGGTGCTGTTGGCGCTGGTGATCGCGGTCGCGGGGTACGTGGCCGTGTCCTGCCGGGAGGACACCCCGTGGGCCGGCGCCTACGGGGTGTTCCTGAAGTTCGCGTTGGTGGTGCTCGCCATCCGGGTCGTGCTGCACGTGCTGCTGGGCGGGGTGAGCGGGCCGACGGTGCTGGTGACGTTGCCGGAGATCCCGTTGCCGGAGTGGACGAAGGGCATCAGGCTGGGCGGCCCGGTCAGCGCCGAGGGGCTCGCGTTCGCGTTGTACCAAGGGCTCCAGCTGGCGACGTTGCTGTGCTGCGTCGGCGCGGCGAACGCGTTGGCCAACGCCAAGCGGCTGCTGCGGTCGTTGCCGGCCGCGTTGTACGAGGTGAGCGTGGCGGTGGTGGTGGCGTTGACGGTGGCGCCGCAGTTGGTGGCCAGCGCGCGGTCGGTGCGGCGGGCGCGGGCGTTGCGGGGTGACGTGGTGCGCGGCGTGAAGGCGATGCGGGTGCTGATGGTGCCGGTGTTGGAGGACGCGTTCGAGCGGTCGCTGGTGCTGGCCGCGGCGATGGACTCGCGCGGGTACGGCCGGACGGCGGGGCTGCCGAGGCGGACCAGGGTGGTGACCGGTGCGCTGGTGCTCGGCGGGTTGCTGGGGCTGTGCGTCGGCGCCTACGGGCTGCTCGGCGGCGGCGCGCCGGGCGTGGTCGGCACGCCGATGCTGGTGGTGGGCTCGGCGCTGGCGATCACGGGCTTGTGGACGGGGTCGCGGCGGGTGCGGCGCAGCCGGTACCGGCCGGACCGGTGGGGCCCGCGCGAGCTGGTGATCATCGGGTCGGGGCTGGTCGCGGCGCTGGCGACGTACCTCGCGCCGCAAGACCTGGGCGGCGGCGCGTTGACGCCGAGCACCGTGCCGCTGACCGTGCCCGAACTGCCGCTGCTGCCCGCGGCCGGTCTGCTGTGCGCGCTCGCGCCCGTCATCATCGCCAGGAACGTCGGCGCCAGGAGCAAGGTGAACACGTGATCCGGTTCGAGAACGTCTCCGTCACCTACCGCGACGCCGACGCGCCCGCGTTGGCCGCGGTGGACCTGCACGTGCCGGAAGGCGAGTTCTGCCTGGTGGTCGGGCGGACGGGGTCGGGCAAGTCGACGCTGCTGCGCGCGGTCAACGGCCTGGTGCCGCACTTCACCGGCGGCACGCTCACCGGCCGGGTGCTGGTGGCGGGCCGTGACACCCGCACCCACCCGCCGCGCGAACTGGCCGACGTGGTGGGCCTGGTGGCGCAGGACCCGCAGGCCGGGTTCGTCACCGATTCGGTCGAGGAGGAGCTGGCGTACTCGATGGAGTCGCTGGCGCTGTCGCAGCCGGTGATGCGCAAGCGGGTCGAGGAGACGTTGGACCTGTTGGGCCTGGCGGACCTGCGGCACCGGCCGCTGGCGACGTTGTCGGGCGGGCAGCAGCAACGCGTGGCCGTCGGGGCCGCCCTGACCGCCCACCCCCGCGTGCTGGTGCTGGACGAGCCGACCTCGGCGCTGGATCCCGGTGCGGCGGAGGACGTGCTGGCCGCGCTGCACCGGCTGGTGCACGACCTGGGCATGACCGTGCTGATCGCGGAGCACCGGTTGGAACGGGTCGCGCAGTACGCCGACCGCGTGGTGTGGCTGCCCGGCGGCGGTCTGCCGCCGGTCGCGGGCGAGCCCGGCCCGGTGCTGGCGGACGCCCCGGTCGCGCCGCCCGTGGTGCGGTTGGGCCAGCTGGCCGGGTGGGAGTCGGTGCCGGTGTCGATCCGCGACGCGCGGCGGTTGGCCGGTCCGCTGCGGGACCGCCTGCCCCGGCCGCCGGCGGCGTCACCGCCGCGGTCGGCGGAGTTGGTGCACGCGCGTGACCTGCGCGTGCGCTACTCCGCTGTGGACGCCCTGCGCGGTGTGTCGTTGCGCGTCGGCGCGGGTGAGCGGGTGGCGGTGATGGGTCGCAACGGGTCGGGGAAGTCGAGCCTGCTGTGGGCGGTGCAGGGCACGGGCAAGCGGTCCGGCGGCGAGGTCGCGGTGGACGGCGTGGACCCGGCGACGCTCAAGCCGGGTCCGCGGCGCAAGGCCATCGGCCTGGTGCCGCAGCAGCCCGGTGACCTGCTGTACCTGCACACCGTCGGCGGCGAGTGCGCGCAGGCGGACCGCGAGTCGGGCAAGGCCGGGGGCACGTGCCGCGAGTTCCTGGACCGGCTGGCGCCGGGCATCCCGGACGACCGGCACCCGCGTGACCTGTCGGAGGGGCAGCGGCTCGCCCTGGTGCTGGCCGTGGCGCTCACCCCGTCGCCGCGGGCGGTCCTGCTGGACGAGCCGACGCGTGGCTTGGACTACCCGGCGAAGACGCGGCTCGCGGCGGCGTTGCGCGAGCTCGCCGACGACGGCCACGCGGTCGTGCTGGCGACGCACGACGTGGAGTTCGTGGCGGAGTACGCGAGCCGGGTCGTGGTGCTGGCCGACGGCGAGGTGGTGGCCGACGGACCGACCGCCGAGGTGGTCACCGCGTCCCCGGTCTTCTCGCCGCAGGTGGCGAAGGTGCTCGCCCCGCTGCCGTGGCTGACGGTGGCGGACGTCCGCGCGGCCTTGGCGGCCCGGTGAACCCCCCGGTTCGGATCCGGCCACGCGCCACCCTCGCCCTGGCCGTGGCGGCGGCGATCAGCGTGGTCGCCTTCGGGTGGCCCTTGCTGGTCTCCGCGGACGCCGGCATCGCGCAGGGCGCGACGGCACCGTGGACGTTCGCCCTCCTCCTGCCGCTCGTGCTGGCCGTCGTGCTGGCCGAGATCAGCGAGGGCGGCCTGGACGCGAAGGCCGTGGCGATGCTGGGCGTGCTGTCCGCGTTGGGCGCGGCGATCCGCCCGCTCGGCGCGGGCACGGCGGGGATCGAGACGGTGTTCTTCCTGCTGATCCTCGGCGGCCGGGTGTTCGGGCCCGGGTTCGGGTTCGTGCTCGGCAACACCATGCTGTTCGCCTCCGCCCTGCTCACGGGCGGTGTGGGGCCGTGGTTGCCGTACCAGATGCTCGGCGCGGCCTGGGTGGCGTTGGGGGCGGGTCTGCTGCCGTCGGCGCGCGGCAAGGCCGAGCTCGCGCTGCTCGCCGCGTACAGCGGCATCGCGTCCCTGGTCTACGGGCTGCTGCTGAACCTGTCGTTCTGGCCGTTCGCGTTGAGCGCGGGCAGCACCACGCTGTCCTTCCAACCCGGCGCGCCGATCCTGGACAACCTGGTGCGCGTGGTGGCGTTCAGCCTGGCCACGTCCCTGGGCTGGGACGTCGGCCGCGCGGTCACCACCACGATCCTGGTGCTCGTGACCGGTCCGGTGCTGCTGCGCACGTTGCGCCGGGCCGCGCGCCGGGCGTCGTTCGGCGATCCCCGGTTCACCGGGGCAGTTGCGCCGCCACCTCCGCCAACGCGTCCAGCACCTCCGGCGTGACGTAGCCGGTCGCGATCTCGGCCTCGGCGACGGTGACCGTGGTCCGGTCGCGGTCCGAGCCGTAGTTGGCGCCGGTGAACGCCACGTCGGCGAGCCCGACCTGGGCCGCGCCCAGCGCCTTCACGTCACCGGTCCCGGGCGCGTCCATGAGGGCCTGGAACTCCTGCGCGTCGCCCCGCGAGCCGAACGCGACCCAGGCCACCGCGATCACCGCCGAGTTGCCCACGTCGTCCCCCACGGTGAACAGCACCCGGTCCATCGACGTGCACCCGGTCCTCCGCAGGAACTCCCGCACCGCGCCGAACGCCGCGTCCACGCACGCGGCCTGCTGCTTCTCCGTCCGCTTGAGCCCGTGCAGCCCCATCCGCCGCCACGCGCCGTCGGCGTCACCCCGCCGGGCGAGGTCGCCGCCCTCGGCCTTGCGCTCCTCGACGCTCGGCCCCGGACCGCCACCGCCACCGGAGCCGCCCGCGCTGAGGCCGACCGCTCCCCCGTACCCGACCGCGCTCAGCGCGATCAAGCCGGCCAGCAGCACCGACCTGCTCCGCCCGCCCCCGCCGGCGACCGGCCGGACCCGGCCGCGGTCGTCGGTGTAGAAACCCTTTGGCACCGTGACCTCCTCCCCCTGAGGAAGGTCTAGCAACGCCGAGGGCCCCGAGACCCGAATTTCGCGGAGAACCGCTCGAAGAGCGCAAACCAAACGGTCGGTTCACTGACCGTGCGTGACCCGCCACCGGTCGTAGTCCCCGGGTGTCCGCACGCCGTCGTCCAGCACCGCTCGGTAGAGGTCGAAGCTGCGGTAGTCCGGACGCGAGTGCTTGATCAGCAGGATCGCCGCCCGGGCCGCCGGCGTGATCCGGTCGGGCAGGGTGCGCACGTGCCCGAGGTCGGGCTGGCGCTCCGGCTCGTCCACGAACCAGATGTCCGCGTTCCACTCGGGCCCGGCGCCGTCCCGGTACTTCACGCCCACGTACAGCCCGTCGGGGTAGGCGTCCGGTTCGGCGTTCCAGTGGCGGTCGTCCTTGCGGAACTGCACCACGCGCACCCGCTCGTGCCGGGCGAGCCGGGCGGCGACCCCCACGACGGCGTCCCGGTCCAGCGACGGGCACGCGACCGTGATGTCGATGTCGGGCACCACCATCAGGCCCAACGCGGAACTGCCCGTCCGGACCGGCTCCCCCAGCGCCGAGAGCAGCACGGGCAGCCCGAGGTCGGCCACCACGGCGTCCGCCTGCGCCTGCAAGTCGTCCTGGCGCCGCAGCAACTCGTCGATCACGTGGCCAGTATCGCCGACTTGGGACGTGCGGCGAGCAGCATCGCCAACCCCAGCACCGACATCGCCAGCCCCATGCCGTACGCGGTGCGGTAGCCGAGGTGCTGGGCGAGGCCGAGCAACGGCCCGACGAGCATCGCGCTGGTCTTGTAGGTGTTGGTGAACAGTGTGCTGGCGTACCCGGGCCGGTCGGGCGCGAGGTCCTGGAAGTAGGAGATGCCCAGGCCCATCACCGCCGAGATGACCACGGCGTGCAGCACCTGCGCGGCCATGACCTGCCAGGTCGCCTCGGTGAGGAGCATGATCGTGTAGTACACCAGCGCGACCGCGCCGCCCCCGAGCACGAGCAGCCTGAGGTTGTGCCGCATCGCCAACGCGCCGAAGCCGAGCATCAGCGGGATCTCCAAGGCCGCGCACAGCCCGAGCACCAGGCCCGCGTCCCGGGTCGTGCCGCCCAGGCTCTCGGTCACGAACAAGGGCATCGCCGTCACGCCGAGCGATGTCGCGCACTGCAGCAGCACGAACGCCGCCGCCGCGAGCACGACCTCCCGCCGCAGCCCCGACTGCCGTGCCACCTCGGGCGACGGCGGCGCGGACGGCCCCAGCTCCGGCAGCCACACCAGGATCACGACGACGGCGACCACGTACACCGCGGCGCTGACGGCGAACAGGCCGGTGAACCCGCTGCCCGCGAGCACCAGCGCGCCCAGCGGCGGACCGCCGACCCACGCGATCGACATGGTCGTCCGCAGGCCGCTCATCACCAACGGCGCCTTGGTCGAGCCACTGCGTTCGAGCAGCTGCCGCGCGTAGGCGTACATCTGCGGGATCTGCGCGGACGCCACCGCCCACACCGTGACCGCGACGACCAGCAGCAGCCAGTAGTCCCGCAGCACGGCGAACAGCACCCACGCCAGCCCGCCCGACACCCCGGCCGCCACCAGCAGCGCGCGGCGGATCGCCCGCGAGTCGGACAACCGCCCGAGCAGCGTGCTCACCACCATCGACACCAGTGAGGCGATCAGCAGGAACGCCCCGACCGCGACCGGGCCCGCCCGGACCTCCTTGATCAGGAACAACGACAGGAACGGGCCCGCCAGCGCGTACCCGATGCCCGTCAGCAGGCTCACCGACATCAGCGGCACGAAGGGTCGGGACCTGGGTCGGACCGGGGTTTCGCTCAGCGCGGGCACGGCGGCGATCCTCGTCGCCGGGGTGGGCGACGAGGAAGCCGATTTCCAGCATGCGGACCGGTGAGAGCGCTCACACCGTGGCGCGGGCGACCAGCACCGCCATGTCCAGCGGCAGTTCGCGGATGTCCTCCAGCGCGAAGCCGTTGGCGGCCAACAGCCTCCGGTGCTCCTCGGTGGTCCGCTCGCCGCCCTGCACGGTGTTGACCATCATGTGCACGTTGAACGCCAGCGGCAGCAGCGTGCGCGGGTCGTCCCGGATCGGCCGCTCCACCACGGCCAGCGTCGCGCCCTCCGGCATCGCCGCGCGCACGTTGCGCAGGATCACCGAGCACCGCTCGTCGTCCCAGTCGTGCAGGATCCGGGACAGCAGGTAGAGGTCGCCGCCCGGCGGCACGGGGTCGTGGAAGAAGTCGCCCGCGACGACCGACGCCCGTGCGCCGTGGCCGGCCAGCACGTCGGCCGCGGCGCCGACCACGTGCGGCCGGTCGAACAGCACCCCGCGCAGGCCGGGCGCGGCGGTCAGCACCAGGTCGAGCAGCCTGCCGTCGCCGCCCGCCACGTCGACCACCGTGCCGGTGGCGGGCAGGTCCAGCAGGCCGGGCACCAGTTCCAGGAAGGTCGTGCCCGCCGCCATCGCGCCCTCGAACAGCCGCGCGTCGGCCGGGTGGGCGGCGAAGTGCTCGAAGGGCTGCGCGCCGTACACGTGGCTGAACCCGCTCTCACCGGTGCGGACGGTGTGCTCCAGCCCGCTGAACGACCGGTAGAACAGGCCGCCGTAGATGCGCGCGAGGTCCCGTTGCGAGCCGGGCGCGTCGGCGCGCAGCATCGTGCCCACCTCGGTCAACGACCACTGCTCGCCGGCCCGGCGGAACACGCCCAGCGCGGCGAGGAAGGCGAGCACGCGGCGGAGCTTGTCGGCACGGCAGCCGGTGCGCGCGGCCAGCTCGGCGGTGCCGAGCGGACCGTCGGCGAGCAGGTCGGCGATCCCGAGCTCGGCGACCACGGCCACCGCACGGGTGCGCCACGCGCCCGTCATCAGGTCGAGCATCGAGCGCCGCGGCTGGTCGGGCCGCCCGACGTGGCGCTCCAGCAGCGCGGTGCGCCGGCCGGGGACCCTCAGCTCCAGCCGCGCCGAGGTCGGGCCGCGGAAGTAGAGCATCGTCGCGTGCTCGTGGTCGTTGTAGCCGCCGCCGTCCGCGGTGAGGCCCGCGTCCTGCAACGTCCCGCACACCCCGCGCAGCAGCACGTCGTCGTCGCCGGTCACGCGGAACGCCACGTGCGACTCGGCGTCCCGGTCGGCCTCGGACAACGCCGATCCCCCGGGCACCACGAACAGCTCCACCTCGCGCGCGCTGCCGGCGACGGCGCCGCGCACGATCAGCAGGTCGAGATCCCGCCCGGTCCGGACGCGCAGGCGGTCGCGCACCACCACGCTCGGGCACGGCTCCCGCGCGTCCACGCCGAGCTCGGCCAGCGCCCCGACCACGTCCGACGGCTCCGCCACGGCGACGAGCACCGCGGCGTGCGCGAACTCCAAGTGGCGCAAGACGGACGCGGGTGGATCGCCGCCCAACACCGCGGCCAGCGCGTCGCCGGTGCTCCGGTCCCGCACGAAAGCCACGGTTTCCGCCAACCTGCGGAGGTCTCTCTCCCCCAGCGCGCCGGGCGCGCCGCCCACCGTCACCGACATTGCTGATCCTCCCAGAGGATGGCCGCAGCCCACCCGCGAGCGGGGCACGGCGGATTCGTCACCCCGGGCGGGGCTAAGGTCTGCCGAGCTCCGGGTGGAGCTCGACGTCGCACCAGCGCACGAGGCCGGCGATGCGCGGCTGCCCGTCGTGCCGCCACACCATGGACGGCTTGGTCATCTCGCCGGGCGCGGTCACCCGGCTCGCGCCGAGCACGGCGAGTTCGCGCGCGGTCCGCCGGAACTCCTCGCCGACCGCGCCGAGGCCGACGTTCTGGAAGTGCCCGGCGAACGGGCGCATCGCGTCGACCGCCGAGGCCACGTCCGGCACGGACACGATCCGCGCGACCCGGTTGCCCGCGCCGCTGAGCGGCCGCAGCGCGTCGTCCAGCACCACCGTCCACTCCAGACCCTCGGGCGCCCACACCTCGCTGTCGTCCGAGGTGGCCGCGCGCCACTCGGCGACGAGCCTGCGGTGCTGCAGCACGGTGGCGTCCTGGGCGTCGATCGTCCCGGGTGGGCTGTCCCGCGCCTCCCGCCGCATGGCCGCGGCCAGGTGCTCGGCGATCGCGCGGGCGTGCTCCCGCTGCACCAGGTAGACCTGCGGCGAGAGGCACGCGTGCTGGTCGAAGTCGCTGCAGTCGGCGGCGATCCGGCGCGCCACCTCGGCGGCGCCGAGCCGTGCCGCGTACTCGGCGCCGACGATGCCGAACGACAGCTTGTGCCCGTGCTCCTCGTAGAGCTGGTGCGGCCCGACCTTGGCCCGGATCGCCGCGCACGCCTGGTCGCCGCCGTAGGCGATCACGGCGTCGGCCTGGCCGAGCGCCGCCTCCAGCGTGGCCTCGTCGGCGCGGTCCCAGTAGGTGGCCACGACCGCGTCGGCCAGCACCGGCTCCACGTCGTGCAGGGTGCGCAGGAACGCGGCGGTGAAGTGCGGCTCCTTGGCCGGGACCTTGGCGATCACCGAGGCCTTCACCAGCAGGGCGCGCACCAGCGACCGCGCGGGCAGGCCCGGCACGTTGCCGGAGAACACCGCCAGCACGGTGCGCGGCCCGATCGCCGTGGTGCCGCCGCGGAAGCCGTCGAGCACCTCCGGGTCGCCCAGCTCCCGGGTGAGCGCGGCCAGCAGCGAGTCGGCGCGCAGGGTGCCCAGCTCGGCGTCCAGCGCCCGGTCGATCGTCTCCTCCGACATGCCGGTGACCAGGGCCGCGTTGCGGACCGCGGCGCGACGGGCGGTGAAGTCGCGCTTGGCCCACAGGTCCGCGACCGCGTCGACGGCCTCGACGATCCGCCGCACGGGCAGCCGCCGCAGCTCCTCGTGCGCGGTCCGGAGCCCGTCGCCGACCGCGGCCCAGTCGGCGGGTCGCACGCCGCGCCACTCGTGCGGGCCCGACGTGAGGGTGAACGGCACACCGCCGGCCGTCAGCCACCCCGGCGTCCACGACACGCTCATGCCGCGCCTCCCGTCATCTCGTCCAGGGTCAGCGAGCACCCGCGGCTGCTGCCCGCGATCCGGCCCGCGATCGCCACGCCCTCCGGCCCGGCGATGCCGACGTCGCCGGTGAGCAGCACGTGCGGCCGGTCGAGCAAGGACAGGTCGGTGATCTCCAGCAGGCCGCGGCCCTCCGCGAGGTGCTCGCGCGTGCGGGGGTCGCGGACCTTGGGACCGCCCGCCGGGTGGCTGCCCTTGGGGCGTTCGCCGAGCGGCCCGACCGGGGTGTCGGAGGCGTCGAAGAGCTGGTTGGCCAGCTCGGTCATGCCGAAGATGTTGCCGTGCCGCTCGATGCCGAAGACCCGGCGCACGGCCGCGTGCAGCTCGTCCACGCGCATGACCCGCGAGCGGCCCTTGAACCCGCCGCCGTCCCACATCTGCGAGCCGGGTGGCAGTTCCCAGCGCCTGCCCTGCGCCTCCAACGCGTCGCACACGTTGACGAACGCGAAGGTGCCGCCGATGAGCACCACCGGCAGGCCTTCGGCCACCGCGGCGTCCAGGCGCCGCGCCAGCAGGTCGAAGTCCACCCCGTTCGCGCCGATCACGGCCGTGCTGAGCCGCGGGTCGCCGCACGTCCGCGCCATCCGCACCATGTCGAACGCGATCGCCATCTCCGGCGCGGCCTCCTCGGACGGCACCAACGCCAGGACCACCGGGCGCACGCCGTCGACGGGCCGCAGGTGCCGCCGGGCGTTGGCCTCGACGGCCAGCCCCTTCAGCTCCAGGCCGAGCGCGGAGTAGCGGACGGTGCCGCGGGTGCTCCCGGTCGTTCCGCTGGTGCGGAACACCCGGACCACCGGCGCGTCCGGGAACAGGTGCGGACCTCCGTCCTTGTAGGCGGTGTCGGGCACGCCGACGCCCACGCCCACCTGCTTCCAGTACCGGGCGACGTCCGGTGAGTTCGCCACGGCCAGCTCGACCAGCTGCTCGTGGAGGTCGAGCGGGTCGCCGACACCGTCCTGGACGAGCCGTGCCATCTGTTCGAAGAGCCGCGCGACGTGGGGATCGTCGTGGGCAACGGTCATCGAGGAGTCCTCCTGCGGTGAAGATCGGGCTCGGGACAGGTCAGCAGCGGACGGGCGCGTCGACAAGGTCGGTCCCCGGAACGGATCACCGCTGACCGGGGGTTTTCGAGGGGCACAGGATGACCCAGCGACAGCCTGCGCAGAACCGAACGAGCGCGTTCCGCTTCGGGAAGTGGAACGTCGACCGGTCCTGTCGGTGCCGGCGGGCGGAGGCGGAACGGCCCGGAACGCCTGCGAACGTCTGTGAACGCCCCGGTGCCGCCCGACCGGCGTGCCGGACCGGCGTGCGACCACCGCCGGCCGGCACGTCCGTGACATGCGTCGTGACACGCGTCTGCACGCCCGATGACATGTCCGTCCCGGACCGTCGTCCCCGGACAACAGGGAAAGGGAACGGACATGGAGTACGCATTCGAGGCGGAAGGCCTGGTCAAGCGGTACGGCAAGACGACCGCGCTGGCCGGCGTCGACCTCGCCGCGCGACCCGGGACCGTGCTGGGGGTGCTCGGGCCGAACGGCGCGGGCAAGACGACCGCCGTGCGAATCCTGGCCACGCTGCTGCGGCCGGACGGCGGACGTGCCGCCGTCGGCGGGCTGGACGTGGTGTCGGACGCGGCGCGGGTGCGCCGGCTGATCGGGTTGACCGGGCAGTACGCCTCGGTGGACGAGGACCTGACCGGTGTGCAGAACCTCGTGCTGATCGGGCAGCTGCTCAACCTTCGGACGTCGCAGGCCAAGGCGCGGGCCGCCGAGCTGCTGCGCGACTTCGAGCTCGTCGAGGCGGGCGGGCGGCCGGTCAAGACCTACTCCGGCGGCATGCGGCGGCGGCTGGACCTCGCCGCGAGCCTGGTCGGCCGACCCGACGTGATCTACCTCGACGAGCCGACTACCGGGCTCGACCCGGCCAAGCGGGACGACATCTGGAACGTGGTGCGCACGCTCGTGGCCGATGGCGCGACCGTGCTGCTGACCACGCAGTACCTGGAGGAGGCGGACGCGTTGGCCGACGAGATCTCGGTCATCGACCACGGGCGGGTGATCGCGCACGGCACGCCCGCGGCGCTCAAGCGGATCGTTGGCGGGCAGACCGTGCTGGTGCGGCCCGCGGACCCGGCCCGGCTGGCGGACGCCGCCGCGGTGCTGGCCGAGGTGTCCGGGCACCAGCCGGAGTCGACCGCGCGGGGTGTGGTGACCGTGCCGGTGGACGGCGACGCGGCGTTCACTGAGGTCGTGCGGCGGCTGGACCAGCGGCGGATCTCGGTGACGGAGCTGTCGTTGCGGCTGCCGAGCCTGGACGAGGTGTTCTTCACGTTGACCGGTGAGCACACGGAGGTGGCGGCATGACGACGGTGACGACTTCACCGGTGGTGGCTCGTCCGGCGGAGGCGCCGCGGCCGTTCGCCCTCGTGCGGCACAGCGCGGCGTTGGCCCGGCGGAGTCTGATCAAGACGATGCGGTCGCCGGAGCAGCTGCTGGACGTGACGTTGCAGCCGGTGATCTTCGTGGTGCTGTTCGTGTACCTGCTGGGCGGCGCGGTGTCCGGGTCCACGCACGAGTACCTGCAGCTGCTGCTGCCCGCGATCATGGTGCAGACGACCATGTTCGGCGGGATGGCGACCGGGGTGAACCTGAACACCGACATCGGCAAGGGCGTGTTCGACCGGTTCCGGAGCCTGCCGATCGGCCGGTCCGCGCCGTTGATCGGGTCGGTGCTGGGTGACCTGATCCGGTACGTCGTGGCGGTGGTGTCGCTGCTGGCGTTCGGCACGCTGATGGGGTTCCGGGTGGAGACCGGCGTGCTGCCCGCGCTGGCGGCGTGCCTGCTGGCGATCCTGTTCGCGTTCTCGGTGAGCTGGGCGTTCGTGCTGGTGGGGATGCTGGTGCGGACCTCGGGCGCGGTCCAGGGCATCGGGTTCCTGGTGATGTTCCCGCTGACGTTCGGCACGAGCATGATCGCGCCGGCGGAGACGTTGCCGGGGTGGTTGCGGTCGTGGGTCGAGATCAACCCGGTGACGCACGTGATGGACGCGGCGCGCGGCCTGATGGTGGGTGGCCCGGTGGCCGGTCCGGTGGCGTGGACGGTGGCGTGGTCGGCGCTGTTCGTCGCCGTGTTCGCGCCACTGGCCGTGCAGGCTTACCGCCGTCGCGCCTGACCCGCGGTCTCCGTCTCGCGTGCCCTGCGTTCGAACCGGGTGGTCCGAACGCGGGGCACGCGCGTTCCGGATGTTGGACGCGCGTGCGGTGGGTGTGGGCTTTCGTGGTCCGGGTCGGGCGCCCGTGACGTGGTGGTCAGGTGTCGGGTCGGATCAGGGCGATGGCGTCGGCGCGGTCGAGGGCCGCGCCGGTGGCGTGGGCGAGGTCGTAGGCGGCGTCGCCCACGTCGGCGCGCAGGCGGGCGACGAGGCGGGCCACCTCGGGGTTGCGGGCGTCGGGCGCGCCGCGCAGCTGCTCGGCCGCGCCCAGCGCCCTGGCCGCGTCGGTCGGGTTGCCGAAGTGGGCTTGCACGGCCGCTTGGGCGACCGCGACCCTGGCCAGGACCGGCATGTCCTTGGCCGACATCGCCTGCTCGAAGGCCTCGTGGACGGCCACCACGGCCGCCTCGCGGTCACCGCGTTCCACGGCGAGGTGCGCGCGGGAGGTCAGGATCCGCGCGTGGAACTGCGGTACCACCAACGGCTCGCCCCGCAGCGACTCCCGCGCGGCGTCGTACTGCCGTTCCGCGTCGGCCAGGTCGCCCTCGTACCGGGCCAGGTCGCCGAGCACGAGCCAGGCGAACGCGACACCGCGCGCCGACCACGGCCGCGACGTCGGCTTGGTCAACGCCAGGCACTCGGCCCGGGCCCGCGCCACGTCGCCCAGCTGCACGCGCGCGGTGGCCAGCAGGATCCGTTCGTGGGCCGCGTCGTCGTCGGCGTCCAGTTCGGACAGCAGCCGGATCGACTCCTCCAGCGCCGCGATCGCCTCCTCGGGCTCGCCGAAGCCCAGGTGCGCCTCGGCCGCGCCGGTCAACGCCTGCGCCAGCGCGAACCGGTCGCCCACCTCGCGCAGCCCGGTGATCGCGGTGGTGACGTCCTCCCGCGCGCCGCGCAGGTCGCCCTCGTTCTCCCGCACCGCGCTGCGCACCATCCACAGCACGGCCCGCGCCCACGGGTCGGGCACCTCCAGCCGCCGGTCCACCGCCGCCAACGCCCGTTCCGCGTCGTCGAGGAACAGCCCGAGCATCGGCTCCAGCAGCACGAGCACCGGGTGTTCCTCGCCGGTGGACTCGGCGACCAGCTCGGCGAGCCGGGCGATGTGGTGGTCGATGTCCGTGAACCCGCCCGTGACCGCGTTGTTGACCAGCAGGAACGCGGACGCGACCTGCCGCGCCGGCGCGGGCGCGTCGCCCGGCACGGACAGCGCGAGGCGCAGCCACGGCACCGACTCGGCCCGGTTGCCGCGCATGGTCCAGAACATGCCCATCGCGGCGGCGAGCCGCACGGCCGTGTCCGCGTCGCCGCTGTCGGCGGCGAAGTGCAGCGCGGCGATCAGGTTGTCCCGCTCGGCTTCCAGCCGGGCGATCCAGGTCAGCTGCTCCTTGCCGCGCAGGTGCGGTTCGGCGGTCTCGGCCAGGTCGCGGAAGTACTCGGCGTGCTCGGCCCGCGCCGCGGCGACCCGACCTCCCTCGGCCAACCGTTCCAGGCAGTACTCGCGGATCGTCTCCAGCATCCGGTAGCGGGCGCCGTCCACGACCTGCACCAGCGACTTGTCGACCAGGGCCGCGAGCAGGTCGAACGCGTCGGCGCCGGCGAGCCGTTCGGCGGCCTCCAGGTCGAGCCCCGCCGGGAACACGGCCAGCCGCCCGGCGAAGTCCCGTTCCGGCTCCGACAGCAGGTCCCAGCTCCACGCCACCACCGCGCGCAGCGTCTGGTGCCGGGGCATGGCCGTGCGGCTGCCGCCGGTGAGCAGGCGGAACCGGTCGTCCAGGCGGGCGGCCAGCTGCTCGACCGACAGCGACCTCAGCCGGGCGGCGGCCAGTTCGATCGCCAGCGGGAGCCCGTCCAGCCGCCGGCACACCTCCGCGACGGTCCCGGCGTTGTCCGGGGTCACGGCGAAGCCGGGCCGCACGGCCGCCGCGCGTTCGGCGAGCAGCCGCACGGCCGCGTCACCGTCCAGCGGCGGCACCGGGCTGACCACCTCCCCGTACACGCCGAGGGGTTCGCGGCTGGTGGCCAGCACGCGCAGCCTCGGGCACCGGCCGAGCAGCTCCTCGGCGAACCGGGCCGCCGCGTCGACCAGGTGCTCGCAGTTGTCCAGCACGATCACGGCCTCGGTGCGCGACAGCACGTCCACCAGGCGGGTCATGGTGTCGACCGGCGCCACGGGCCGGTCGACGGCGCGCTGGTCGCGCAGGCCGAGCGCGCCGAGCACGGCGGGCGCCACGTCGTCCGGGTCGGTCACCGGGGCCAGCTCGACCAGCCACGCGCCGCCGGGCAGCCGGGCCGCGACCGTGGTGGCGAGGCGGGTCTTGCCCGCGCCGCCCGGTCCGACGAGGGTGACCAGCCGGTGGCCCGCGAGCTGCCCGGCGACCCGTTCGACGTCGGCGGACCGGCCGACCAGGCTGGTCAGCGGCAGCCGCAGGTTGCCGGCGCGCGGCTGGTCGGCGGGTTCGGCGCGGAGGATCTCCTGGTGCGTCTCGCGCAGTTCGGGGCCGGGGTCGGCGCCCAGTTCGTCGGCGATCCGGCGGCGGACCTCCTCGTAGGCGACCAGGGCCTCGGCCGGGCGGCCGGTCGCGACGAGGGCGCGCAGCAGCAGGGCTTGCAGCCGTTCGCGCAGCGGGTGGCGGGCGGCGAGGTCGGTGAGCTCGGCGACCAGGTGCTCGGCCCGGCCGCACGCCAGGTCGGCCGCGGCCCGGTCCTCCACGACGGCCAGCCGCGTCTCGTCGAGGCCCGCGACGTAGCCGACCGCGAACGGCGCGCCCGCCGCGTCGGCCAACGCCGGTCCGCGCCACAGCGCCACCGCCTCCGCAGCCAGCCGGCGCGCGGTGGACGGGTCGCCCGCGGCCAGCGCGGCCCTGGCCTCGCGGGCGAGCCGGTCGAACCGGAGCGCGTCGACGGCGTCGGCGGGCAGGTCGAGCCGGTAGCCGCCGTGCGCGGACCGCAGCACGTCGGCGGGCAGGGCGCGGCGCAGCCGGGACACCAGCGACCGGACCGCGGCCACCTCGTCGGCCGGGCGGTCGTCCGGCCACAGCGCGTCGGCGAGTTCCTCGGTGGTGACGACCCGGCCGGCGGCCACCGCCAGCCGGACCAGCAGCGCGCGCACCCTGGCGCCGCCGACCTCGATCGCCGTGCCGTCCGCCGTGACCTCCAGCGGCCCCAACACCCCCACCCGCATGCGATCACTGTGCCACGGCGGCCGGCGCGCGGCGCCGCACCCCACGGCCATTCCCGGCCGCCGGATGCGCGTCGGCACGGCCGGAAATCCGAGCGGTCCTCCCGTAGGGCGGGTCGATCTCGCCCAAGACCGGTCGCACGGGGTTCACTACGACAAAAAACTTGCACGGTTTTCCGCAATAGTGCGGATAACACTCGGACATCCGACCATTCGTACCGTAACAATGTCAGGGATGCGCTAACGAATGCCCGGAGCAACCGATATCGCCGCTATGGACGAGGATTCCACTCCGGCGGCACGAGTCCCCGCGGCCGAACGCCGGAACACGGCGTCCGAACGCAGGAACCGCGCCACCGCGGACCGAGCAACCACCTGGGGTGCCGGATGAACAGCCGAATGGTCGAACTCGAAGCAGTACTGGCCCGGTCCGCGCCGGACCGGCAGGCGGCCCGCCGCCTCGCGGTGGACCTGGCGCGGTCGCTGGACGCGCTCAGCGCGCGCCGCGACGTGGACCGCCTGCTGCGCTGCGCCGCCGCCCTGACCCGGATCGGCTCCGCCGACGCCGCGGACGCGTTGCTGATCGCCATGCTGGCGCTGGTCGACCCGACCGGGCCGGAGGCGTCACGGGTGCGCGACCTGCAGGCGCTGGCGTCGGTGGCCCGCGGTCGGCGCGAGCCGGGCACGACCGCGCCGCGCCAGGTGCGCCGCAGGCCCCCGACGACGGCGTTCGGCCGCGGCGCGCCGCTGCGCCAGGTGGTCGGCGACTTCCTCGACCCGCTGCCGGTGGCCGACCCGGTCCCGGTGGGGTCGGTGGCGGTGGCCGTGGAGCGGGCGAAACCGAGCGAGACGGGCGCGCTGGAGCTGGCGTTACAGCGCAACGCGGCGGTGCTCGGGTCGAACCACCCGCAGACGTGCGTGCTGCGGCTGAACCTGATGTGCGCGCGGTTCCGGATCGCCCGCGACCACGGTGACGCCGAGGAGGTCGCCGAGTCGTTGACGGACCTGCGCGACGCGACCGACCGGGCGTTGAACGCGCTGGGCGCGCACCACCCGCGGGCGCTGGTGGCGCAGGCGAACCTGGCGTCGGCGGAGTTCGAGCTGGCCAGGGTGCGGCGGTCCGCCGAACGGGCCCGGCTCGCCCTGCCCAGCCTGCGGTCGGCCGCGGACCGCACCGCCACCCGGCTCGGCGCCGACCACCCGCACTCGGTGATCGCGACGTCGAACCTGGCCTCGGCCGAGCTGGAGCTCGCCCACCTCGACGGCACCCGCGGCCAGTCGCAGCGGCTGCTGGACGTGGTGCGCGACGCGTCGATGCGGGCGGTGTCGGCGCTGGGCGCGGACCACCCGGCCGTGCGGGCGTTGGACGAGCAGCGGCGGGCGTGCGAGGCGTTGCTGTCCGGGGTGGGGCCCGATCCGTCGTTCGAGCGGGGGTACGCCTCGTTCGCGGACGCGGGCCGGTCGCTGGCCACGGCGAAGCCGAGCACGCCCGCGGCGCGGCAGCACATGGCGACGCCGGAGTGGCCGCCGGGCACGTTGCTGGCGCGGCTGCGGGAGAGCAGCCGCCAGGAGCTGATGTCGCTGGGCACCACGGTCCGCTACGCCGCCGACCGGGAGCTCATCGTCCAGGACGCCACCGACACGCACGTGTTCCTGCTGCTCGAAGGCGTGGTGAAGGTGCTGGTCAACGACGCGAGCGGGGACACCGCGGTGCTCACCGTGCGGGTCGCGGGCGACCTGGTGGGCGAGCTGGCCGCCCTGGACCACAAGCCGCGGTCGGCGACCGTCGTGACGTGCGGTGACGTGTCGGCGAAGCTGATCACGAGCGCCGAGCTGCACGGGTTCCTGCACCGCCGCAACGACGGGTTCGTCGAGCTGATCGGCGTCATCGACGACCAGCTGCGGTGGGCCAACCGGCGGCGGCGCGACTTCCTGTCGCACACCGCCGCCGAGCGGGTGGCCCGCGTGCTGGCCGAGCTGGTCGGCGCGCACGGCCGCCAGGAGGTCGGCGGGTGGGTGCTCGGCATCCCGTTGACCAAGGTGGAGCTGGCCTCGATCGCCGGGATGAAGCCGCGCACGGCCGAGAAGGCGTTCGCCGACCTGCGCAAGGCCGGTGTGGTGGTCAGCCACCTGCGGCGCGACGTGGTCGTGCCCGACCTGGAAGGGCTGCGGCGGTTCGCGCGGTTGTGAGCGGCGCTTACGCGGTGAACCAGCCGTCGATCAAGGGGTTGCGGAAGGTGCGGGTGGGGTCGAGCTCGTCGCGCAGCCGCGCGAACCGCGCCCACTGCGGGTACCGCTCGCCGGGGTCGGCCAGCTCGAACAGCTTGCCCCAGTGCGGGCGGGGGCGCCACGGGCTCAGCGCCGCCTCGATCTTGCGGAGCACGGCGCGCACGGCCGCGTCGTCCGGGTGCCAGGTGAAGTGGAACGCCACGCTCGGCCGCTCGTGCACCGGGCTGAGCCACTGGGTGTCGGCGGCGATCGTGCGGACCTCGGAGGTCAGCAGCACGGGCGCGATCTCGGCGGACAGGTCGTTGAGCGCCCGCAGCGCGTCGGCCGCGTGCTCGCGGGCCACGAAGTACTCCGACTGCAGCTCGCGGCCGACGCTCGGGGTGAAGTCGGCGCGGAAGTGCGGCAGCCGTTCGTGCCACGGGCCGGGGACGCCGAGCTGGGTCGTGCAGTGCAGGGCGGGCTGGCCGGGCACCGGGTGCACCGGCTCGGTGGCGGGCGTCGCGCCCGTCCAGGTCAGGTCGTGCCTGGTGTCGGTCGTGCGGTGCTTGGCGAACACGTGGGCCACGCCCTGCCACGTGGTGAAGGCGCTGACGCTGTAGGCGCTGCCGAACACGGCGTCCACGTTCTCGACCAGGGCGTCGAACGGCATGTCCCGGTACACCCGCTGCTCGACGTTGAAGGTCGGCACGACGTCCAGCTCGACGGCCACCACGACGCCGAGCGAGCCGAACGCCACCACGGCGCCGTCGAAACCGGCGTCTCCCCTGGTCAGGGTGTGGATGGTGCCGTCGGCCGCGACGAGGTCGAGCGAGCGGACCAGGCCGGCGAGCGAGGGGATGTCGTTGCCCGAGCCGTGGGTGGCGGTGGCGCACGCGCCGATGATCGTGATGTGCGGCAACGACGGCATGGCGGGCAGGGCGAGGCCGGCGGCGTGCAGCCGTTCGGCGAGGCGGGCCAACCGCGTGCCGGCGCCCACCCGCACCGCCCCGTTGCCGACCTCGAACACCTCGGGCATCCGGTCGAGGCTGATCAGCGTGCCGTCGGTGTCGGCGATCGTGCTGAACGAGTGCCCCGCGCCGACCACGCGTGCCGCCCCGGCCGACCTGACCACGTCCTGGAGTTCGTCGACGGACGTGGGGTGCGCGGTGCGCGCGGCGGAGAAGGTGAAGTTGCCTGCCCAGTTGGTGCTCACCGGGCAGATTCTGCCCCATCGCCACCGGGACGCCGCCGGTCGACCAACTCCACCTCGCCCGACTCCCTCCGCCCGCAGCCACCGCCCGCGATCACCGCCCACCGTCCCGATTACCGGGCGGGGCGGAACGGAATCCGGGTGCTCGCCGTCCCACGCGGGGAGGTGCCGAGATGCTGCGCTACCTGACGGTCGTGGGTGCGTTGTGCGCCGCGTGGGCGCCGTTCCGGTCGGGCGGGGTGCCCCGGCCGGAGGCGGACGTGACGGTGATCGGGTTGGCGGTGGGCGTCGTGCTCGCGGCCGCGTTGGCGGTGGGCGGCGGACGCCCGGCCCGGGTGTTCGCCGCGGTCGCGGGTGCCGGGTCGGCCGTCGCGGTGTGGTGGCTCCTGGTGTCGGATCTGCTGATCGGCTTGACCGGCGACGACCTGCCGGTGTTGGCGGTGGGTTCGCTGGCGGTGGCGGTCGGCGCGATCGGGTTGGCAGGACAGCGCCCGCAGCCGGTCGACGGCCCGGTGAACCAGCCGGCGCCGGTCGGCTCAGGGCAACCTGCCCCGCCGATCCGGAGTTCAGCGGAACACCAAGCGCCGGTCGCGGATGCCGCAGAGCACCCAGCCGGATCAGCCGGAACCAGGCCAGGACCGCAGGCGCAGCCGACCGAAGACGATGCAGCGCAATCGACCGAGGGCGAGCCGGTGGCGTCCGGCGATCACGTGCCCCGGCAGGCCCGGTCCGGTGGGTGGCGGGTTCGGCCCGTCGGGGTGCTCGCGGTGGTTGTCGTCGTGGTGGCGGCGTTCCTGGCGCCGGTGGGGGCGCAGGCGGTGATCGTTCGGTCCGAGACGCGGGATGCTCGGGGGTTTCCGGCCGAGCCCTTGGTGGAGCAGCCCGGTGGGCGGCAGTGGGCTTGGCAGCCGCCCGCCGACGTGGTCGAGGTCGTGCCGGTCCTGCACGGGGTCGCCGTGGCCACGCGGGACGGGGCCGTGGTGGCGTTGAACGGCGCCGACGGGCGGGTGGAGTGGCGGTACGCGCGGCCCGGCGCGCCGATCGGCTCGTTGGTGGCGTCGATCGACCGGCGGACCGTCGTGGTGTCCTTCCGGTCCGTGCACGACACGAGGGCGCAGTCGGTGGTGGTGCTGGACGCGGACACCGGCGCACCCCGGTTCGAGATGGTGGTCCGGTCCGTGCTGGTGGAGACCGACCAGGTGATGCCCGGCACGCGGGTGTTGACGGTGCGCGACCAGGAGGTGATCACCGGCTACGACCTCGGTGACGGCGGGTCTCGGTGGCACTGGTCGCCGCCCGCCGGTTGCACGTCGTGGTTCGGGCAGGTGGCCTGGGGCCGCACGACCGTCCTGGTGCCGGTGGAGTGCGCGGACACGTTGGGTGTCACCGCCCTGGACGAGGCGACCGGTCGGGAGCGGTGGCGGCACGAGGTCCGGCGCGGTGACGCGAACGGCGAGCGGCAGGACATCCGGCTGCGGGCCACGCCGGACGGCGCCGTCGTGCTCTTCCAGACGTTCGGCGCGCGGGACACGCCGGACGCGGTGCCGAACGGACTGCTCGACACCGAGACCGGACGGGTGCTGACCCGGCCGGAACGACCGTGGACCGTGCGCGCCGATGCCGGCGTCACGCCCTTGGTGGAGCAAGCGGAAGCCGGTCAGGTCACCGACCTCCTCGCGCTCGACCCGACCACCGGCGCGACCACACCGCTGTCGATCGAGGCCTGTCCCCGGCGCACGGCGGACCTCACCACGCGCACCACCTACGTGCGCGCGTGCGAGGACAACGGCCGTGAGCTGACCGTGGTGACGCAGCCGTTGGACGGCTCGCCGCCCACGTCCACGCCGGTCCGCCTCGACGGCTCGGGCTCGCGTGGCCGCCGGGACGTCCGGCTCGTCTCCGCCCCCGGCGCGATCGTGGTCACCCGCACGACGTTCGGCGGCACGCCCGCCCCTGTGGTCGGCCTGAGGGGCTGACCACCATCACGCGAGCCCACCGCTGATCGCCAGCCGATTGCAGACGCCGACCACCGCCGCGACCCACACGACCGTCAGCGGCACGCCCACCCCGCACGACGGTCGGCGGCACACCCTCCCCGCACGTTCGGCAGCACGCCCGGCCCGATGGACGGTCTGAAGGGCTGACCACCGTCACCCGAGCCGGGCGCTGATCGCCAGCCGGTTGTAGGCGTTGACGACGGTCGCCACCCATACGACTTGCTGTGTTCGCACCTCGCCCACGGCGTGGATGGCCGCGTCGAGGACGGAGTCCGGCACGTGCCCGTCGTGCACCAGGGTCACCGCCTCGGCCAACGCCACCATCGCCCGTTCCGGCTCCGTGAACGCCGGGTCGGTCCGCCACGAGGAGACGTCGCGCGTCTCCCCCGCCGCCACGGCCGCGTCGCCGTGCAGCCGGATGCAGTAGGTGCACCCGTTGAGCTGCGAGCACCGCAACCGCAGCAGTTCGACGAACCCGACCGGCAGGTCCACGTCGTCCACGGCCTTGGTCAACGCGCCCAACGCCGCGAACCCCGGCCCGGCGAACGGATCAAGTCTCATCGACACCACCTTTCAAGAGAATCCCGGAACATCCCTCACCCCGGCCGCGTGCCGACCGACCGCCGGCCACGTCAACCCGGAAGGCCCAGCGCCTCGCCCCCCGGCCGTTCGGCACCGTGCCGTTCGGCCGCCAGCCGGGTGACGGTGGCGAGGCAGACCTTCCCCGTCCGGCCCAGCGGCAGTTCCGGCACCACCACCAGGCGTTCGGGCAGCTTGCGGCGGCTCAGGCCGCGGTCGAGCAGGAACGCGGTCAGCTGCCCGAGCGACGGCGCGGGTCGGCCGGGGCGCACGGCCACGCACGCGCACAGCCGCTCACCGAGGTCGGCGTCCGGCACGGGCACGCACGCCACCTCGGCCACCTCGGGGTGCCCGTCCAGCGCCCGTTCCACCTCGGCCGGGCTGATGGTGTACCCGCCGCGGATCACCACCCGCTTCAGCCGGCGCACCACGTGCAGGGTGCCGTCGGCGTCGATGAACCCGGCGTCGCCGGTCCGCACCCAGCCGCCCGGCAGGCGGTGCCGCCGGTCCAGCTCGGGCGCGTCGACGTAGCACAGCGGCGTCATCGGCCCCAGCGCGCAGATCTCGCCGTCCACCACGCGGATGTCGGTGACCGCCGGGTCGGGCCTGCCCACCCCGTGCTCCGGCGTCGCCGTGTGGCAGTTCACGCCGTCCGACGACCCGTAGATGTTGATCACCGGGCAGCCGAACGCCGACCGCACCGCCGCCGCCGTCCCCGGCGTCAGCACGTCGCCGCTCGACACCACCGCCCGCACCGACGTCGTGTCCACAGTGGACGCCAGCGCCGCCATCCGCCGCAGCATCGTGGGCACGCCGAACACATGCGTCGGCCGGTGCTCCGCCACCACGCGCAACGCCGACGCCGCGTCGAACCGCCGCACGAGCAGCACCGTCCCGCCCAACCGGCACAGCGTGATCGCCGCCCCGAACGACCCGAACGCCGACGCCAACGGCACCAGCACCAGGTCGCGCGGCACCGCCGTGGCGCCGTGCACCGCCCGCACGTAGTTGCCCCGACCACCGGCGAACGCGTTGTGCGAGTAGGCGACCAGCTTCGGCGCGGACTCCGACCCCGACGACACCAGGATCCGCGCCGGAGCCTCCGGGTCGACCGCCACCGGCGACCACGGCGGCGCCTCCCGGACCGGGTCGGAAGCCGCCAGCAGAGCCTCCGACACGTCCGTGATCACCGTGCTCACCACCGGCGAACCCGTGCCCGCCACCGGCGACACCCCGTCGGGCAGGTGCACCGCCACACCGCCGACCGCCGCTACCGCCAGTTCCGCCACCACCCCCTCTCTCCCGTTCGGCACGTCGACACCGATGATGTCGGACGGGCCATAACCACGGAGTAACCTCGCCTGCCACCTCACCGCCCGGTCCAACGACGCGTAGTCCAACGAGCCGGCGGAGTCGATCACCGCCGTCCGCCGGGGGTGCGCGGCCACCCGCTCCCGGAACAACGAGTACAGGTCCCGGTCCGGGCAGTGACCGGCCGCCACCCAGGACCGGCGCAGCGCGGCGGGCACCAGGTCCCGCACCACCACCCCGGTCGACGACGTCCACGTCATCCGAACTCCCAAGCCGACCTCGGCACCACGCACCCGTCCGCCACCAGGGCCCGCGAGAACCGCCGGTCCCGCGCCAACCCCGCCAGGTCCGTGCACACCGGCACGCTCAACGGCGCCGTGCACCGCCGCGTCGCCCGCGCGTTCAGCCGAGAGGCCGCCGACAGCAGCGACGACGCCACCGACTGCCCCGTCCCCGACCGGATCCGCCCCGCGAGGGCGTCCACGACACCGCGGGCGCACACCACGCCGCCGAACACGTCCACGATCGTCATCAACGACGGCGGCACCCCGGCGTGGGCCTGCACCACGAAGTCCGTGCCCAACGGCGGTCGCGGGCCCAGGGCCTCACCCCAGCCGGACGCGTGCGCGTACACGATCCCGGGCCGCACCCTGGCCACGTCCCGGGCCCGCAACGACCAGGCGGCGGCCTTCCCCGGCCCCCAGTTGTGCAGGAACACGTCCGCGCCCGAGGCCAGCTCCAGCAGCTCACGCCGCCCGGCCACGGTCGCGAGGTCCACGGTCACGACCCGTTTGCCGCGGTTCAGCGCGTGGAACCGGGCGGACACGTCACCGGCCATCGGCGGCACCCCGCGCAGCGGGTCCCCGCCCGGCGGCTCGACCCGCACCACGGACGCGCCCAGCTGCCACAGCAGGTGCCCGGCCATCGGCCCCTGCACCCGGCGGCACGACTCCAGCACCACCATCCCCGACAACGGCAACGCGCCCGCGCGCGGCGACCCGACCGGCCCCGCACCCGCGCCCAACGGCCGCACGACGTACGGCGGCACGTCGTCGACCGCCCGGTGCGCGACCCGCACCAACGTCATCCCGGTCGACGCGGCGACCCGTTCCAGCCGCACGATCGGCAGCCGCGCGGTCAGCCCGGTCAGCTCCGGCGGCAACGGGCACGTCGCCGTGGCGAACCGGTGCTGGAAGGGCCGCCACGCCGACGCCACCACGCCCGCGTCGGCGTCCAACGCCGCCCAGAACCGCCGCCACACCTCGGCGTCCAGCGCCTCGACCTCGAACGCCACCCCGTCCGCGGACAGGAACGGCGGCCCGCCGACACCCGCCGGCACCGGGTCCGGCTCGTCGGCGGTGGCCGCCGCCAGGTACTGCGACACCGCCAGCAGCGCCGCCTGCGCGACCGACGTGGACACCGCCTCCAGCGGGACACCGCGCGACCGCGCCACGTCCAGCGCCGACACCCCGATCGCGTCGAGTTCGGCGGCCACGATCGAGGCGTAGTCCAGGCCGAGCGCCGTCGGCCGCCCGAACCGCCTGCCGTGCACGTGCATGATCCCGCACGCCGCCTGCACGTCCAGCTCACCGCCCAGCGGCAGGTCCACCGGCCCGGACCACGGCACCGCCGTCAACGTCGACGTCATGCCGACCGCCCGGGAACGGCGCGGACGACCGCCGTGGCCGGGAACCCCGACGCCCACCACCGGTGGAGGTCACCGGGCTCGTGGACCGGGGCCACCTCGGTGACGTGCCCGTGGCCGAACGCGGAGGTGGTCACGTCCACCGCCCGCTGCCGTGGGTCTCGGCGGTGCCGGCCAGCCGGGTGAGCAGGTCGAGCCTGCGCACCTTGCCGGTGCCGGTGCGCGGCACCTCGTCCCAGGCCAGCACGTGCGGGTCGGCCATCGGCGGCAGGTCGGCCACCGCCCGCCGCCACGCCACCGGGTCCAGCGGACCGGACGTCACCAGCACCGGGATCGGCGGCCTGCCGGGCGTGCCGAGCACCACGCACTCGACCACCTCGGGCAGCCGGTCCTCGACCAGGTCCTCCACCCGCAGGCAGCTCAGCCCCGGCACGGCGTCCACCTCGCGGTCCAGCAGCCGCACCGCGCCGCCGCGGGTCAGCACCCCGAGGTCGCCGGTGTTCCACCACGGCCCGGTGTTCTTGGCGTGCCACCGGTCCTGCTCGCCGACGTACCCGGCGCAGCGGGCCGCCGTGCGGGCCAGCACCAGGCCGCTGTGCCCGCGCGGCACGGGCGTGAGCGTCACCGGGTCCACCACCCGCAGCCGGGTCCGGCCGGGCACCGGACGTCCCAGGTCGCGGGCGTCGGGCGAGCGGTCGAGCGCGCGGCGGGTGAGGAAGCGGAACGTCAGCGGACCCGTCTCGGTCTGGCCCCAGCCCTGCATCCACAGTGGACGCCTGCGCCGGGAGGCGTGCAGCATCGCCCGGATCGCCGGCGGGTGCATGGCGTCGTAGGTGCTGACGAACAGCCGCACGTCGCGGAACGGGTTGTCCGGTCGCGCGGCCGGCGGCTGCCACCGCACGTAGGCCGACGGCAGCGCCTCCACGGTCGTCGGCCGGTGCCGGGCCAGCACCGGTGCGGCCGACTCGGGGTCGCTGAGCAGCACGACCTTGCGCGGCGCGAGGCAGAACACACTGGCCGTCCAGCAGAACGTGCGGCCGTGCGCGTAGGAGCTCGCGTTGGCGACCACGTCGTCACGGCGCACGCCGATCACGGGCCAGCGCACCGCCTCGAACCGGGCCAGCCGGTGCACGATCGTGCGGGTCGTGTGCACCACGAGCTTGGGCACACCGGTCGTGCCCGAGGTGTGGTTGATGATCAACGGGTCGTCGTCGTGCCTGCGGCGGGGTGCGGGCACGCGCGCGCCACGCACGTCGTCCAACGTCAACGCGCCCGGCACGGGCGAGCCCAGCGACAGCACCCGCCGCGCCAGTCCGACCGGCGGCACGCGGTCGGTGACCAGCACCGCCGGGTCGAGCCGCTTGAGCAGGATCTCCAGCACGTCGTCGGGGAGGTGGCCGGACAGCAGCGCGGGCACCGCGCCGATCCGCACCGCCGCGCACGCGAGCAGGTCGTAGTCGTAGTGGTTGCGCTTCACCACCGCGACCCGGTCGCCGCGCCGCGCGCCCGCCTCGTACAGCCAGGCGGCGGCCTCGCGGACCAGCCCGGCCAGCTGCGGCACGGTGTAGTCGACCCCCGGCCCGTACCCGGCGGGGAGGATGTCGAACGGCCGGTCCAGGTGCACGGTGGTGTGCGTGCCGCGCGCCGCGACCTCGTCGAACAGCGTGCCCATGTCGTGCGGCTTCATGCGGGTTGCCTCCTCGTGCCGGTCCCCGGGGACGCGGCGTGGACCCGTGCCGCGGCACGGCGGCCGGCTCGCACCGCCGCCTCGCTGCACGGGGTCAGGGTCACCCAGTCGCCCGCGTGGTCCACGACCCCGCCGAGACGGGACGCGAACTCGCCGCGCAGCGCCAGGGCGTGCGGTGTGGCTTCGGGCAGGCCGTGGCGGAACCGGTGGACGACCGACCCGGTCACGGCGGCACGCAGGCCGGGCACGAACCGCTCGGCCTCGGCGGCGAGCGCGGACACCACGTCGTCGTCGGTCGCGTCCAGCAGCGCCGGTGCGACGGCCGGGGCGGCGATCACGGTGACCAGGCCGCGGCCCTCGGGCGCGCGGTCGGGGTGCTTGAGGTGGTCGAACAGCACCACCGACACCGACGTGCTCTCCGACCGCGGCACGGCCAGGAGGTACACCTCCGACTCCAGGCGGCGGTCGAGCATCAGGTGCAGCTTCACCATCGGGGTGAACGTGCAGGCGTCCAGGAACGACCGCTCGTGCTCCGGCGGGTTGACGTAGAGCCGGCGGGCGACGGGCGCGGGCACGGCCAGCACCACCGAGCGGGCCCGCCACTCGGCGCCGTCGCCGGTGATCCGGGCGTACCCCGGGCCGGCCAGGACCTCCCGCACCGGGAACGACGTGGTCACGTCGAGCGGTGCGGCCAGCGCGCGGGCCACCACGTCCATGCCGCCGTCGTAGGTGCGCCACGCCGTGGCGGGGCCGATCGCGCCGAGCAGGGCCAGGAACGGCGCGGCGGCCGAGCGTTCCGGCTGCCACCCGAAGAACCCCGACACAACCGGCTGGCACAGGTACTCCAGCACGTCGGGGTGCTGGGGCGCGCAGAACTCGGCGACGGTGGCCGTGCCCACCCGGGACGCCTCGGGCCGTTCGGTGTCGAGCCCGCTCCTCTTCGCCAGGCCGCGCGTGGCGCGCGCGAAGTCCAGCCGGGCCCGCACGGACAGCCCCGCCCCGGTGACCAGGCCCGACGGGTGCGCCAACCCCCGCCGCACCCGCCCGCCGCGCCACACGCCGAGCTGCCGTCCGATCCTGGGCACGTCGTCGAGGCCCAACCGCCGCAACAGCTCCCACGTGTGCGGGTAGCCGCGGCCGGAGATCTGCTCGGCGCCGGTGTCGACCACGAACCCGGACTCGTGGCGCGTGGCCATCCGGCCGCCGACGTGGTCGGCGGCCTCGAACACCCGCACCTCGCGCCCCGCCCGCGCCAGCTCGTGCGCCGCGGCCAGCCCGGCGATCCCCGCGCCGATCACCGCCACGTCGAGGTCCATCACCGCACCACCAGGTTCACCACGACCAGCGTCACCACGGTGACCCGGTGCACGTCGATGCCGATCCGCCGGGCGCGCAGGATGTCGCCCTCGCCGAACCCGACGCGCAGCTGCCTGGCGCGCAGCAGGATCGTGGGCAGCAGCGCGAGCGGGAACCACCACGGGCCGCCGACCAGCGGCAGGGCCAGGACCAGCAGGAACTCGCACGCCGAGACCGCGCGGACGAAGCGCCGGTTGCCGGCGGGCGAGGTCAGCGCCGCCACCGTGGGCCGGCCGACCCGCCGGTCGCCCGCCACGTCGTTGGTGTTGGAGTAGACGCCGAACAGCAGCGGCCCGAGGCCGAAGATCAGGGCCTGCACGACCACCACGCCGTCGATCCGCCCGGTGACCAGGCCGTACGGCGCGAGCACCAGCGCCCACCCCAGCGCGGCCAGGAAGAACTCCTGGAAGCCGTGGTAGCTCAGCTTCACGCCCCACGAGTACTGCAGGGCGAAGAAGTAGGTGACCGCCACCAGCACGACCGTCCACACCGGACGGTGCGGCGCGAGGGCCAGGGCGCCGAGCCACACCGCCGCGCCGACCGCGGCGGTGATCAGCGCGAACCGCAGCACCTGCGGTTCGGTGAGCGTGCCCGCGACCAGCGGTTTGCGGTCGAGCTTGCGGGCCGGCGCGTCCGGCGCGTAGTTGGCGGTGTCGCTGCCGTCGCGGTAGCCGGTGAGGTCGTCCAGCGCGACCATCGCGACGATCACGAACACCTCGCCGACCAGGAACACGCCCATGGTGGTGAGCACGCCGACGTCCAGCCGCAGCGCGGGCGCGAGCAGCGCCCACACCACCAGGACGCCGAGGTAGTAGTCGACGATGTCGAGCTTGGCCAGCTTCACGTACGCGCCCTTGGACCCGGGCGCGATGGCGGTGGTCATTCGAGGTCTCCTCAGCCGTGTGCGCCGGACGTGTCCGCGAACCGGCACACCTCGTCGGCGATGTGTTCCACCTGCGCGTCGGTCAGGTGGGGGTGGATGGGGATGGCCAGTTGGCGTCGTGCGGCGGACGCGGCGGCGGGCCAGTCGCGGCCCGGCTGGGCGTGCCCGGCGAACGCGGGCTGGCGCGGCAGCGGCGCCGGGTAGTAGACGTGCGAGCCGATGCCGTGCGCGGCCAGGTGGTCGCGCAGCGCGTCACGCCGGTCGGCCAGCAGCGAGTAGACGTAGAAGCAGCGCCCGTCCCGTCCCGGCGGAGGGGCGAGCACGCCGCGGCCGGCGAGGTCGGCGAACCGCGAGGTGTAGTACTCGCCGATCCGCGCCCGCCGTGCCAGCCGGTCGGGCAGGGTGGCGAGGCGGCGCAGCTGGAAGGCGGCCATCACCTCGTCGAACCGGCTGTTGTAGCCGATCCGGTGGTGCACGAACCGGTGCGTGCCGTCCTGGCCGTGGTTGCGCAGCATCCGGACCTCGCGGGCCAGCGCCGGGTCGCCGGTGACGACCATCCCGCCCTCGCCGGGCATGCCGAACGTCTTGACCTGCACGAACGAGAACACGCCCGCGTCGCCCCAGGTGCCGGCGGCGCGGCCGGCGAGCACACCGCCCTGCCCGACCGCGGAGTCCTCCAGCAGCCGCGCGCCCGCGTCGGTGGCGATCCGCCGCAACGCGGGCATGTCCGCCATCACCGAGAACACGTGCGCGGGCATGATCACCTTGGTGCGCCCGGTGACGAGCTTGTCCACCTCGGCCGGGTCGACGACCATCGTCCACGGGTCGACGTCGGCGTAGACCGGCGTCGCGCCCAGGACCGACGGCGCGGACGCCAGCGGCGCGCACCCGTAGGCGGGCACGATCACCTCGTCGCCCGGACCGACGCCCATCGCGTGCAGCACCAGCGTCAACGCCGCCGTGCCGCTGCCGCACGCCACCGCGTCGGCGACGCCGAGCGAGTCGCGCAGCACCGCCTCGAACTCCGCGGTGCGCGTGCCGAGGATGAACCGCTGGTCCGGCGTGAGGCCGACTTCCTCCACCACCTCCAGCAGCAGGTCGCCGTCGAACAGGTCGGGCGGGAAGAACGGGATCGTCACGCGCGCTCCCCGAGGTAGAAGGAGCGGATCGCGGCGCACACCCGGTCGACGTCGCCGAGCGGCAGGTCCGGGTACAGCGGCAGCGCGAGGGTGCGGCGGCAGGCCTCCTCCGCGCGGGGGAAGTCGCCGGGCCGGTGGCCGAGGTGCGCGAAGCACGGTTGCAGGTGCAGCGGCGTCGGGTAGTAGGTCTCCGTGCCGATGCCGTGCCCGGCCAGGTGCGCGGCCAGTTCGTCGCGCCGGTCCACCTCGACCGCGTACACGTAGAAGACGCCGCGCACGCTCCCCCGCCGCGGCAGCACGGACGGCAGCTTCCGCACGCCCGGCACGCCGGCCAGGCCGTCGGCGTACCGGCGCGCCAGCACCGCGCGGCGGCGGATGTCGGCTTCCAGCCGGTCCAGCTTGGCCAGCAGCACGGCGGCCTGGACGTCGTCCATCTTGCTGTTCACCCCGACCGCGCCGGCGCCGGTGGAGATGCCGGGGAAGTTGTCGATCGTGCGGCCGAACCGGCCGTGGTGGCGCAGGGCGCCCGCGGTCTCGGCGACCACCGGGTCGTTGGTGATCACCGCGCCCGCGTCGCCGAGCGCCCCGAGGGTCTTGGTCGGGAAGAACGACAGCACTCCCCCGGCGCCGAACAGGCCCGCGTGCACCCCGTCGTGACGCATGCCGATCGCCTCGGCGCTGTCCTCCACGACGGTGAGGTCCAGCCGGCGGGCCACCTCGGCCAGACCGGTCAGGTCGGCGAGGTGGTGGAACAGGTGCACCGGCATGACGAACCGGGCGCGCGGACCGGCGACGGCGGCGACCGACGCCGGGTCGAGCCCGTAGCCGTCCGGCTCGATGTCGGCGAACACGGGTTCGCCGCCCGCGAGCACCACCGAGGACGCCGACGCGATGAACGAGAACGCGGGCACGACCACCTCGTCGCCGGGACGCAGCCCGCACGCCCTCAACAACAACACCAGCGCGTCCGTGCCGCTGTTCACGCCGACGACATGCGCGGCCCCGGTGTACGCGGCCAGCGCCCTTTCCAGCTCCAGCACTTTCCGCCCGTGCGAGTACTTGCCGTTACTGATGACTTCCACAATGTGCCGTCGCGTTATCGGCCACAATCCGGAAAATGTCGCCGATTGCGTGAAGAATGGCACGGTCAGCGCACTCACCTCCGCGGTCACCGCTTCCGGGGGTGAGCGTATGGCAGGTCACCGGGCCGGCGGCCGACCACCGGCCAGTTCACTCTTCCTGGTCAACTCGCCCTCGTGGAGTTGACATACCTTCGCGATTGGGACAACGTCGGGGCCATCAATTGCGAGCTGACATCGCTCATTCCCGATGCCTTCGAGACCGGACGAGACAAGACGGGGCTCAATAGTGCGCACACTCGTCGTGGGACTGGGCCGAGCCGGTGCGGAACTGCACCTGCCGGTGCTGGCCAGGGCGCGGACCTCGGTCCGACAGCTGTTCGACGACCGACCCATCGTGGCGTGCGACCCGCGGCGGCTGCCCGCGGAACGACCCGGCCTGGCGATGGTGGGCAGCCTGGCCGAGGCCGCCACCCTGCTGGACCCGGGCGACACGGTGGCGCACGTGTGCACACCGCCGTCCGTGCGCGCCGAGGTGATGACCGAGCTCGCCGAACGCGGGTTCCGCAACCTCGTCGCGGAGAAGCCGCTCGCCGCCGACACCGACGACCTGGCCAGGGTGATCCGGCTGCGCCGCAAGTACGGCCTGCGGATCGCCGTGGTCGAGCCGTGGCTGACCAGCTCGCTGACCTCGCGGCTGATGGAGCTGGTGCGCGGCGGCACGCTCGGCGAGCCGAAGTCGATCTCGATCGTGCAGAACAAGCCGCGCTTCCGCCGGTCGCTGACCAGGCCGAGCCACCTGACCGCGTTCGACGTGGAGCTGCCGCACGGCGTGGCCCTGGCGCTGCGGCTGGCGGGCAGCGCGCGGGTCACGCACGCGGCCGGCTACGACCTGACCGTGGGCGACGTGGTGGTGCCGCGGATGGGCGGCGCCCGGATAGGGCTGCGGCACAACAGCGGCGTGCGCACGGAGATCAGCTCGGACCTCACCTCGCCGGTGCGGGAGCGCCGCATCACGGTGGAGTTCGAGAAGGGCAGCGCGGTCGGCCACTACGCGGTGAGCGACGACGACGACCACGCGCAGCTCACCGTCACGCTCAACGGGCGGCGCGAGCACGAGGTGCTGCGCGACGACTCGCTCACCGAGTGGGTGCTGCGCGCCTACCGGCTGTTCCACGCGGCGGGCGACCAGCACGCGCGGGGGTTCTCGTTCGCCACGGACGTGGTGCAGCTGCTGTCGGTGGCCAAGAACATCTGCGCCGAGCCGGTGATCCCCGCCGCGCGCGGCGAGGTCTCACCCGGCCCGGTGGCCGCGCATGTCCGCTGAGCCGGTGCTGGCGGGCATCGCGGACGAGGCCGCGCCGGACCTGGCGGGCCAGTTGGCGGTGCTCGCCGAGCTGGGCTGGACGCACCTGGAGCTGCGCACCGTGGACGGGCGGGCGGTGGCGGACCTGGACGACGACGAGTTCGCGGTGGTGGCGAAGGAGCTGGCGGCGCGGGGTGTGGGGGTGGTGTGCCTGGCCTCGCGGATCGGCGGGTGGGCGCGGCCGATCAGCACGCCGTTCGAGGACGACCTGGCCGAGCTGGACGTGCTGCTGCGCCGCTGCGCCGCGCTGGGCACCCGGTACGTGCGGATCATGTCCTACCCGAACGCGGGCCTGTCCGAGCGGCGGTGGCGCGACCGGGTGATCACGCGGGTGTCGATGCTCGCCGAGCTCGCCGGGGCGGCGGGGGTCGTGCTGCTGCACGAGAACTGCTCCGGCTGGGCGGGCGCGAGCGCGGCGCGGGCGCTGGACCTGCTCGACGCGGTGGACAACCCCGCGTTGAGGCTGCTGTTCGACACCGGCAACGGCGTCGCGCACGGCTACGACGGGTACGCGATGTTGTGCGAGGTGGTCGCGCACGTCGAGCACGTGCACGTGAAGGACGCGTCGGGTGACCGGTTCGTGCTACCCGGTTCGGGTGACGCTCGGGTGGCCGACTGCGTGGAGTTGTTGCGCGCCAGTGGTTATCGGGGCGCGTGGTCGTTGGAGCCGCACGTGTCGCTGCGCCCGCACGAGTCGGGCGCGCTCGCACCGGACGCGGCGCCCGCGTTCGTGGCGGCCGGTCGGGCGATGGCCGGGCTGGTGCGGTGATCGGACCCTGGGCGGCGAGGGGAGCCGTGCGGTGATCGGCGAGGACCGCGACCTGTTGCTGCGGCTGCTGGCGATGCCGACCACGGGTCCGCTGGAGACCACCGACGAGGTGTGCCTGTGGGACGCGGTGCACGCGTACTCGGAGGCGGCCGAGTGCTTCGGGATGCGCACCGTGCACCTGGGTCCGGCGCGGGAGGCCGACGTGCTGCGGCACGACGTGCCCTCCGTGGTGCGGGAGGCGATCGCCGAGGACCCGGACTTCCTGGCGCGGCAGCCGAACCTGGTGCTGCGGGTCGGCCAGGCCGAGCCGGTGGTGATGTTCAACGTGCACCTGGACACGGTCGCGCCGTTCGAGCCGGCCGGGTTCGACGGCGTCCGGTTCCACGGCCGCGGCGCGATCGACGCCAAGGGGCCCGCGGTGGCGCTGCTGGCCGGTGTCCGTGCCGCGATGACCGATCCGGCGGTCGGGCGGGACGTGAGCGTGCTGATCCAGGCGGTGTCCGGCGAGGAGGGCGGCGCGATGGGCGTGTTCGGCACCCGTCCGCTGGTCGAGGCCGGGTACCACGGCAGCCTGAACGTGTTCTGCGAGCCGACCGGCCTGCGCTACCTGCCCCGCTCGACGGCCGCGATGACGGCGTGCGTGCAGGTGCGCGGCGAGGACGCGATCGACGACCAGCCGCAGGCGGGGCACAACGCGTCCGTGCTGCTCGGGTTCCTCGCCCAGCACCTGGCGGGCGCGCTGGCCGGGCGGGTGCCGGACGGCCAGGTGTGCGTGGCCGGGCTGCACACGGGCCGGATGCACAACCGCGTGTACGGCGGCGGCGAGCTGCTGCTGAACCTCTCCTACGGCAGCACGGCGTCCGCGCGGGTGCTGGCCGTGGCGCTGGACGCCGCGCTGCGGGAAGGGCTGGCCGAGTTCACCGCCCGCTTCCGCGGCGTGCCGCCGTTCCACCGCACGGCCGTCGACGCGGCCCTGATCACCCGGCTGGTGTGGCGCAAGCGCGGGCTGCCCGCGCTGCCGCCGCAGGACCTGCCGCTGCTGGACGGCATCGTGCCGCGCTGGCCCGCGCACGAGCCCGCGTTCACCTGCGACGCGATCTGGCTGGCCGACGTGCCGGGCGCGCACACCGCCGTCCTCGGCCCCGGAACGCTGGAGGGCAACCAGGCCCACGCGCGCGGCGAGCACGCCGACGTCGCCGACCTCGACCGGTTCGCCGACGTGGTGCGGGACATCGTCGTGAGGTTCGCGCGGAACGCAGGAGCGGCCTAGTGCCCGTTCGCCGGCCGTCGTCCGGTGGCGCGGTCACCGCTCCGCAGTGAGGGCCACGCGAACCCCGTCAACTCCGAACAAGGAACAGGAAGCTGGAACATGACCGTCCTGGTGCCGTATCCGACCCTGCTCGACACCGTCACGGGTGTCTTCCGGGCGCGGGGTGTGCCGCCGGACCGGGCGGCGGTCGCGGCGGAGGCGCTGTGCCACGGCGACCTGACCGGGTCGAGCACGCACGGGCTGGTGAACCTGACCCGGCTGTACCTGCCGCTGTTCGACTCCGGGCGGACGGAACCGGCGGCCGACATGGCGGTGATCGCCGACCTCGGCGCGTCCGTGCTGGCCGACGCGCGTCGGGCGCTCGGGTTGTGGTCGGCGTCCCAGGCGGTGGAGCTGGCCTCGGCGCGGGCGGCGCGGTACGGGATCGGGATGGTGACGTTGCGCGGTGCGACGCACATCGGCTGCGCCGGGTACCACGCGGCACGTGCGGCGGCGCACGGCATGGTGGGGCTGATCGCGTCGAACTGCGGTGGGCAGCGCATCGCACCCGCGCCGGACGGCCGGGAGCCGTTGCTGGGCACGAACCCGCTGGCGCTGGCCTGCCCGGCGGGCGACCGGCCGCCGTTCGTGCTGGACATGAGCACGACCGTGGTGCCGACGGGCCGGGTGCGGGCGGCGGCGCGGGCCGGTGAGCCGATCCCGCCGGGGTGGCTGGCGGCGGACGACGGCACGCCGGTGACCGACCCGGCGGCGTTCGACCGGGGTGACGGGCGCCTGCTGTGGCTGGGCGGGACGCCGGAGACGGGCGCGTACAAGGGTTTCGGGCTGGGTCTGCTGGTGGAGGTGCTGGCGGCGCTGGTGCCGGGTGCGGCCATGGGGCCGTTGTCGTCGGTGTCGCGGGATGACGACATCGGCGTGATGGCGCTGGTGTTCGCGCCGTCGGCGCTGCGGCCGGGGTTCTGGGAGGACGCGGCGGCGTTGTTCGGCGCGGTCGCGGGCGCCAAACCGGTCGATCCGCGCAAGCCGGTCAGCTACCCCGGTTGGCACGAGGGCGAACGCGCCCGGTGGCGACAGGTGCACGGCGTCCCCCTGCCGGACGAGCTGTACGAGGAGCTGCGCTCGATCGCACCTGCCCTGCGGGCCGCCGGATGACCGGGCCACAGGTGCCGGAGTCGAGTGGTTCGCGGGCGGGTGAGCCGGGAACGAGCGGTTCGCCGGAGGGCGAGCGGGCGGTGATTCGGGTCGGTGTGGTCGGGTTGGGGGTGATCTCGCGGTTCTACCTGGCCGCGATCGCGGCCTCGCCGCGCTTCGAGCTGGCCGCCGTGTGCGACCTCGACGAGCGGGCGTTGGCGGGTCACCACGTGCCCGCCTACCGGTCCCACCGGGCGATGCTCGACGCGGGCGGGTTGGACGCGGTGGTGGTGACGGCGCCCAACGACGTGCACGCCGCGGTCGCGTCGGACGCCGTCGAGCGTGGCCTGCCGGTGTGCGTGGAGAAACCGCTGGCCACGACGCTGCGTGACGGGTTGGCGGTGGCCGAGGCGGCACGGGCGCGCGGAGTGGCGTTGTTCACCGCCTTCCACCGCCGGTACAACGCGAACGTGCTGGCGTTGCGCGACAAGCTCACGGGCGCCGCCCCGATCGTGGAGCTCACCGTGCGCTACCTGGAGCGGATCGAGGAGCACGTGGGCGAGGACCGCTGGTACCTGGACCCGGCGCGGTCCGGCGGCGGGTGCGTGGCCGACAACGGGCCCAACGCGCTGGACCTGGCACGGCTGTTCCTCGGCGAGCTGACCCTGGAGTCCGCGCGGGTCACCCGGGTGGACGGCATCGACCGGCAGGCGGTGCTGCACGTGCGGGGCTCCGCGCCGGCGGTGGTGGAGTTGGACTGGTCGCACCCCGGCGAGACCAAGGACGTGACCGCGAGGCTCGCCGACGGGACCGTGCTGCGGGCGGACGTGCTCGAGGGCTTCGAGGAGTTCAAGGGCTCGCTGTGGCACGAGTACGAGGCCGTGCTGCGTGACTTCGCGTCGGCCGTGGCGGCGCGGTCGGCGTGGCGCGACGGCGGGTTGGCCGCGCTGGACCTGGTGGACGAAGTGTACCGACGAGAGGGTGAGTGATGCTGGAGGACGGCGAGAAGCGGGCGGTCGGCAGCCGGGTCGTCAAGGTGCTGGCGCACCGCCGCGACGACCGCGGGATGAGCCTGGAGCCGTTCGCGAGCCGCTGCGTGCGCCGGGGCGAGGTGCACGAGCTGGTGACCACCGACCACGAGGACACGGCGGCGGGCGCGCGGATCGACCGGGTGGCCTTCCTCGGGTTCGTGGAGATCGTCAACGCGGGCGTGATCGACCGCGGCGACGAGGTGTGGTGCGACGGCGAGCTCGTCGGCGAGGTGCTCGGGTTCGACGCCTGCCACCACCCGAACCACTACAACATCCTCATCACCACCCCCGTGCCGCGCACCGGGCCGGAACTCGGCCTGCGCCCCGAGGTGGACGTCCTGTTCAGCCCGGCGGTCGTCGCGGTCCCCGCGTTCTGACCGACGACGACGGCGCCCCGGGAGATCCTCCCGGGGCGCCGTCGTGCTCGTCGGCTCAGTGACCGAGGAGCGGCACGTCCAAGGTGCCGAAGTGGTAGGCGCGCACCGCGGCCACCAGCTCGTCCACGGTCAGCGTCCCGTTGCCGTTGGAGTCGATGGTCCGGAAGGCCTCGACCGCCGACGCGGGGTCCACCCCGATGGCGTCCAGCCACTTGTGGAACTCCGGCGGGCTCACCTCGCCGTCGCCGTCGGTGTCGCACAGGCCCACCATGGCCGCGACCGTCGGCCGGATCACCCGGTTGAACCCGGCGTCACCCTCGGCGAACACCTGCGCCTCGACCACGCTGAGGAACTGCTCCTCGGTCATCGAGCCGTCCGCGCCCACACCGACCTTGGTCGCCAGGAACTCGTACATGGAGATGTAGGCGTCGATCAGCGCCCGTGCCTGCGGTGACGACTTGTCCTCGCCGAACGCCTCGATGATGCGACTGGCCTCGGCCTCGTAATCGGACTTCTCGATGCTGCCGTTGCCGTTGACGTCCCACTTCTCGAAGCGCTTCTTGAGCCGATCGCTCTTGACCGCCGTGGACATGACCATTCGGACACTCCTCAAAGATTCTGCGAAACCTGACGTGCTGCTCCCGGTCCGCGGACCGGCTCCCCGATCACGGGGCCCTCAAAGGCGCATGACCTCCCCTCCCGGCACGCTGCCCGTGACGTCCAGCAGCCGCCGCGAGTTCCTGGCCAGGTGGCCGAGGTCGTAACCGCTGTGCGCGACGAGCAGCACGGTGGCGTCGCTCGCGCGCAGCGCGGAGTCCAGGTCGGCGGCGGACGGCCCGAGCGCGGGCACCTCACCCGCGACCGGGTCGTGGTAGGTCACGTCGACGCCGAGCGCCCTGAGCTCGTCGGCGATCCGGAACGCGGCGGACTCCCTGGTGTCCGGCACGTCCGCCTTGTACGACACGCCCAGCAGGAGTATCCGCGCACCGGCGACGGGCACACCCGCGCGGTTCAGCAGCCGCACCGCCCGTTCGACGACGTAGGACGGCATCGCCGAGTCGACCCGCCGGGCCGCTTCCACCACGCCCAGCCGCGCGCCCTCACGACGGGCCTTGTCCAGCAGGTAGCGGGGGTCGACGGGGATGCAGTGACCGCCGACGCCAGGTCCGGGGGTGAACGGCTGGAAGCCGAACGGCTTGGTGGCCGCGCAGTGCAGCACGTCCCACACGTCCACCCCGAGCTGGTCGCAGAACACCGCGATCTCGTTGACCAGCGCGATGTTCACGTACCGGTAGGTGTTCTCCAGCAGCTTCGCCATCTCGGCCTCGCGGGTGCCGCGGGCCACCACGACGGAGTCGACGAACCGGCTGTAGAAGGTGGCGCAGTGCTTGGTGCACAACGGGGTGTGACCGCTGACGACCTTGGGCGTGTTGCGGACGCCGAACGTGCGGTTGCCGGGGTCGATGCGTTCCGGCGAGTAGCCGAGCGGGAAGTCCTCACCGGCCACGAGGCCGTGCCGCTCCAGGATCGGCCGCACCACCTCGTCGGTGGTGCCGGGGAAGCTCGTGGACTCCAGGATCACGAGGGTGCCGGGGCGCAGGTGGTCGGAGACGGTCTCGGCGGCGGCGCGGACCGCGTCGAGGTCGGGTCGCCCGTCAGGCGCCAGGCCGGTGGGCACGCAGATCACCACGGTGTCGGCGCCCGTGATCACGGCCGGATCGGTGGTGGGGGTGAAGCCGCCGGCGCGCATGGCGCCCAACTCGGTGTGCGACACGTCCAGCACGTGCGAACGGCCCTCGGTGAGCGTGCGCACCACGTCCGGGTCGGTGTCGTAGCCCGCCACCGTCAGACCCGCGGCGGTCGCCGCCGCCGCCAGCGGCAGCCCTACGTAGCCGACTCCGACCACGACCAGATCGAAGGACACCTGCGCCCTCTCCACATCGGTTGGGGTTGACCACCACGGCGGTCAGGCCTTGAAGCTCGCGCCGTGCACGGGCACGTGCGTGCCGTAACCCTTTTCCACCGTGACCAGGGGCGCGAAGCACGTCGGATCGCCGTAGATCGTGACGGCGCCGTCGGTCAGGTTGGCGAGCACGTGCGCTCCTGCCGGCAGCGACTGGCAGCCTTCGGGGTCGTCGTAGGTCTTCAGTGGAGTGACCTCGACGGAGAACACGACCACCCGACCGGTGGCCGCCTGCGCGGCCGGGCTCACCGGGACCAGCACGACGGCCGCGGCGAGCGCGCTGAGCACCACGCCGAACAAGCGCTTCACCCATTGCCTCCTCACTAGACGTAATCGCTGTCCGGAAGCTAACAGTCACCCAGAGCACCGAGCAGTAGTTGAACCGAACACCACTCGGGCAGGTTGGGATCTTCGGCGGTAGTTCATCCGGACGGTCATCGGACGGGCGGAACGAGTGGGTGTCGGTGATCCGACCACCGTCCGAATTCACGAGTTCGAGCGACGCTCACCGGACTTTCCTATGAGTTAAGAGAAATTTCAGACGCAGTCCGTGACGAACCCGCAACAGGGCGGCCACGGCAGGCACACCACCGCACGGACGAGCGCCCGCCCGCGCCCGCCGACGGCAGATCCGGCGGAGCTCGAACGGCAACAGACAGCCGACTACGGACGGTGAGACACTGCCGGGGTGGCGCCTGAGTGCGGTCCACAGTGGACCTACGGCGAGTAACCGGACCAGCCACCCAGGGGACGGCTTCAGGGTGGGGGGTCAGGGATGGCGAACGGGCCGACGGGACCGTGACCTGGCGAGTCCCACGGCTGACGGCTCGACGGAAGCGCTTCGCGACCGGGCGGGACGTCCAGTTTCGGCGAAGTGGACTGGGACGTCGGCGGTGGCCGGTCCTTAGGCTTCGGGCTGCCCCTTTCGTCGACTGGAGGTTTGCGTGGTGGAGGACGTGACGGCCGGGCCCGGATCACCGGAGCCGGCCGACCTGCCGGACGCGGCGGTCACGGCGGACGTGCTCGACGCGACGACCCGTTACGCGGCGTCGATCCTGGCCGCCCTGCCCGACCGACCCGTCGTGCCCGTAGGCGAGGTGACGCCCGCGAGCGATCCGCTGCCGGTGTCGGGGACGGGGTTCGCGGGCGCGCTGGACCTGTTCGCCCGCCGGTGGGCGCCCGGGTTCTCCGCGTCCGCCGGGCCCCGTTACCTGGGGTTCGTCACTGGCGGCAGTACGCCGGCGGGCATCGCGGGTGACTGGTTGGCGGCGGTGTTCGACCAGAACCCGGCCGCGTCGGACGGGTCCTCCGCGTCCGCGTTGGAACGGGAGACCGTGCGGTGGTTGGCGTCGATGTTCGGGCTCGGCGACGTCCACACCGGGGCTTTCGTCACCGGGGCGACGATGTCGAACTTCGTCGGGCTCGCCCTCGGTCGGGAATGGCTGGGTGAGCGGGCCGGGGTGTCGGTGGCCGAGTCGGGCGTCACCGCGCTCGGCCCCGTCAAGGTGTACTCGGGTGCGCCGCACTCCAGCACCTACAAGGCGCTGTCGATGCTCGGACTGGGCCGGGACAGCCTGCGCCTGATCCCCACCCTGCCCGACCGCGAGGCGATCGACGTCGCGCAGCTGGCCGCCGAACTCGACGGCACGCCCGCCATCGTGGTCGCGAACGCCGGAACCGTGAACACCGCCGACTTCGACGACCTCCGCGCACTGGTCGAACTGCGGTCGCGCACACCGTTCTGGCTGCACGTCGACGCCGCGTTCGGCGGCTTCGCGGCCCTCTCCCCCGCCTTCACCCACCTCGTGGACGGCCTCGCCGACGCCGACTCGATCTGCGTCGACCTCCACAAGTGGCTCAACGTGCCCTACGACGCGGCCGTCCAGTTCACCCGCCGCCGCGACCTCCAGGTCGAGGTCTTCCGCAACTCCGCCGCGTACCTCGGCCTGCCGACGGAGGACCCGGACTTCGTCCACCTCACCCCGGAGAACTCCCGCCGCCTGCGCGCCCTGGCGACCTGGTTCACCCTCACCGCCTACGGGCAGGACGGCCACCGCCGGATCGTCGAACGCACCGTCGACCTCGCCCACCGCCTCGGCGACCTGCTCGCGGACACCCCCGGCGTGCGCCTCCTGGCGCCGGTCCGGCTCAACGTCGTGTGCTTCACCCTCGCCGACTCACCGACCCCGGACCGCATCGCCGAAGTCGCCCGCCGCATCGCGTCGGGCGGCGCGACCTTCCTCACCCCCACCGTCTACAAGGGACAGCCCGCCCTCCGTGCGGCCTTCAGCAACTGGCGCACGGAGCCGTCCGACCTGACCACGATCCACACCGCGATCGCCGACGCGTGCACGGACCTCTGAACGGCTTGCCCACGGCCTGGACAACGCAGCCGGCCCTGCGGCAGGCCGACGCGAAGGCACGCACACCTGCTACCGCAGGGTCCTCGACTTCGCTCCGGCTGCCCGGAGGCTTCGGGCACGACCTTTTGGCTCGGCGTTCAGACGCGGCACTCGCCTGGTTGGCCGGGGACTGTCGCCGCCTTCGACAGTGACGCCGGTGGTCGAGCGGGTGCTGCGGTTCGGGGCGGCGGAACCGAGCTGTCGACGGACGACCAAGGCTGCTGATCATCGCCAAGGCCACGGCTCCCACGAACTGGCGGGCTTCCGCACCGAACCAGGCTCCGATCCCACCTGCCAGCACGTCAGGACAACGTCGGCACCAACACATCGGTGAAGCCCGGTTAGGCGGAACCGACCTGTCGACCGACGGCCAGGGCTGCTGATCGTCGCCAACGCGGTCACAGCTCCCGCGAACTGGCGGCTTCCGCGCCGAACGCGACTCCGATCCCGCCGGCTGGCACGTCGGGACAACATGGGCAGCACGTCGGCGGCCACGGTGTCCAGGATCCTGACTGGAGAACGGCCGTCCGCTTCCGGTCACGGCGCCAGCACATCGGCGAAGCCCGGTTAGGCGGAACCGAGCTGCCGACGGACGGCCAGGGCTGCCGAGCATCGCCGACGAGGGTCACAGCTCCCGCGAACTGGCGGCTTCCGCGCCGAGCGAGAGTCCGACCCGCCGGCCCGTCAGGACAAGGTCGGCAGCACCTCGGCGGCCACCGTTTCCACGATCGCCTCGTCGCCGGCGAACGGGCCGTCCGCTCTTGGCCACGGCACCAGCACGTCGGTGAAGCCCAGGTCGTCCGCACGGCCCAGGAAGTCGCGGTAGCACTCGACGCTCGACAGCGAGAACACCGGCGCGGCGTCGGTCTGGAGGAAGCGGCGGACCGACGCCCGGTCCCGCGACTCGGCGGCCAGCGCCTCGTCGAACCGCGCCGACAGCTCGGCCAACGACTTCCACCACGAGTCCAGCGAATCCCGAGCCGAACCCACGGTCACCCACCCCTCGCCGTGCTTCGCGGCCAACGCCAGCGCTCTCGGACCGTTCGCCGCCAGGATGAACGGCGTACGAGGCCGTTGCACGCAGCCGGGAGCGTTCCGGGCACCCACGGCCCTGTAGTACTCGCCCGAGTAGTCGACCCGATCCTTGGTCAGCAAGGCGTCCAACAACTCGACGAACTCCTCGTACCGGCGCGCCGGGCTCGCGGCCTTGGTCGTGCCGCCGAACACCTCGACGTCGTAGCCGCCCACCCCGCCCGCGCCGACGCCCACGGCGAGCCTGCCGTCCGACAGGTCGTCCAACGCCATCACGTCACGCGCGAACGGCAGCGGGTGGCGGAAGTTCGGCGACGCGACCATGAACCCCAGCTCGATCCGCGACGTCGCCACCGCCGCCGCGCTCAACGTGGGCACCGAGCCGAACCACGTGTGGTCGACCAGCGGACCCCAGCCCAAGTGGTCGAACGTCCACGCGTGGGCGAACCCGTACGCCTCCGCCGCCAACCACCGCGGCTTCGCCTCGGCCCAGCGGTACTCCGGCAGGATCGTGATCCCGGCACGCATGACTCCCCCTCTGATCGAACAAGCGATGCGTTCATTCGAACAGAGGAGGCGTGAGTGGTCAACACCGGATCGGGTGATCTACCGGCCGCCGACGCGCGAACGCCCGGCCCCGACCTCCACCGAGGAGTCGGGACCGGGCGTTCACCGGGCGCGGACCTAGCCCCAGATCGACGTCGCCCACTCGGGGTGGTCGATGAACGGGTTGCGGTTGCGCTGGTAGCGGTCGTAGATCACCTGGTTGCGACGCTTCTCGAACGCGTCCGGCGGGTCCTGCGCGTGCCACCGCAGGAGGACCGACAACCTGCCGTGGTACGGCGCGGTGCCGTTGTTGACGTTGTCGTTCATCTCCAGGTTCGGGTAGCCGTCGCCGCCCTCGTACCGCACCGCCATGTAGAACAACATCCGCGCGACGTCGCCCTTCACCGCGTTGCGCGGCTCCCACGAGTCGGCGTCGGTGTAGTTGCCGGGAGCCTCGCCGACCGCCGAGCCGCCCAGGTCGAAGTCCTTGTTGCCCCGCTCGGCGTTCACCGACACGTCCGTCGGCCGCAGGTGGTGGATGTCGGTGCCCGGACCGGTCGCGGTGCCGAAGTCGCCGTGGGACTTGGCCCAGACGTGCTCGCGGTTCCAGTCGTCGGGGTCACCGCCGTTGGTGGTCTTGCTCTGCGAACGCCCGGTGTAGAGCAGGATCACGTTGGCGCTGTTGCCGGGGTCCTGGTCGGTGACCTTCAACGCCTCCCACACCTGGTCGTACGACAGCTTGGTGTTGGTCCGGATGATCCCGTTCAACGCCGTCTTCAACGACGAGCCGGTCTTGCCGAGCGCGTTGCGGTAGTACGTGTCGTCGTAGCCGCCGCCGGGAGCCGTCGTGGACGTGGCGGTCGGCTGGGTGGTGGTGGACGTCGGCGAGGTGCCGCCGTGGGCGAACGCGGTCGGCGACGTGAGGCCCGCGTGCGAGAAGTACGCGGTCAGCGGACCGGTGACGTCGATCCGCGCGCCGAGCAGGCCGGGGTTGGTCCGCAGGCCCCACTGGGCCCGGAACGCCGACGTGATCTGCACGTACAGCATCTGGCTCGTGCTCGTCTGGGTCGGCGAGTCGGCCAGCGCCAACGCGTAGTCGGACGGGAAGTTCGACCGCACCACGGTGTTGGTGGCGGTGGGCTGCCCGACGACGTAGCCGCGCACGGTCGCGGAGGCGCCGTCCTGCCGGCCGACGGCCTGGGCGACGGTGATCGGCGTGGCGCCGGCGGCAGCGGTGGGAATCAGCAGGGCCGCCGCGACGGCGACGACGGAAACGACAACGGCGAGGGGGTTCAGCAGGGGTCGTGGTCGCACGATTGGATGTCTCCTCCCGAGCGCGGCGCAGGGTTGCCGCGCGCAGGCAGGATCGCACGAAAGATCACACGTCCGAGTGAATGATCACGAAACATTCGTCACGGGACGAGTAGCCTTTCAGTCAACACTGAAGCTATTAAGGGCACTTACGCGTCATAGCCGGTGGTGGCGCGCGTGATCAGCTCCGCGTCGGCCTCACCGAGCCGCCCGGTCAACGCCGACAGCACGTCCGCGATCTTGCGCTCTTCGTAGGTGAAGTGCGTTTCCATCAACGCGGCCACGCCGGCCAGCTCGCGCTGCAACACCTCGGGCTCGACGTCGCCGAGCTTCCCCAGCGCGGCCAACGCGTCCGACACGATCCGGTGGTCGCGGCCCAGCTCGTCGAGCACCGGCCGCAGCTCCGGGTGCTCCCGGGCCAGCACGGGGAACACGCCGTCGTCCTCCGCGGTGTGGTGCCGCTCCAGCGCGGCGCAGAACGACAGGCAGTGCGACCACAGGTCGCTGACCTGCGCGCCGTCGGCCAGGCCGTTGCTCAACGCCTCCAGCCGCTCGCGCAGCGCGATGTGCGCCTGCACGAGCTGGTTCCCGAACGCCTCCAAGCGCGACGACGGTTCGATGACGTGCTCACCTTCGGACGGGGACCATGATCGCGGGCACGGGACCACCAGACCGTCTCCGCCGGAGAACCGCGCCGCCGTCACCCCCACCCGCCTTTTCGATCTTCTCACGGTCCCCGGCGCACCCGATCGCCGGGCGGGGGTTCGCGGTCAGCTCGCCGCCGACACCCGCTCCCGGCTCCGCGCCCACTCGGCCAGTCGCGGCGCGAGGAGCCGGTACACCTCGGGGTCGAGGCCCATGCCGGTGTGCGTGCTGTTCACCTCGACGCAGTCCGCGCACGGGTCGGCGCACAGCTCCCAGGGCGCGATGAGGTCGTTGCGGGAGAACACGGCGATGGCGGGCACCTTCAACGGCTGCGCCATGGCCGCGGAGTTGGTGTCGTAGCACGTGCCCGCGAAGCAGTCCTGGTCCAGCAGGCCCGGAACGCCGGCACTCGACAACCGCGCCATCGTCCGCGCCACCCGCATCACGCTGGGGTGCGCGCCGAGTTGGTCCAGCACCGGGCTGGCGAGCATGACGAGCCCGCGCACGAGTTCCGGCCTGCGCACCGACACCAGCCTGGCCAGGCCACCGCCGCGGCTCTGCCCGAGCAGCACCACCCGCCCGCCGGTCGCCTCGGCGTGCTTCTCCAGCCTGCGCTCCAACCGGTCGACCAACTCCGACGTGCAGCCGACGTTCATCCCGATCCGGGCGCCGATCGGCGCGTAACCCCGCTTGCTCAGCCAGGTCCTGGCCAGTCGCAGGCTCCAGTCGCCGAAGCCGAAGCCCGGCACGAGCAGCACGCCGAGCCCGCGTCCCTCGTCGCGGTCGACGGCGCGCCACGCCGGGTGGGCCAGCAGGCGCGGGATGCCGAGCAGCGCCACGAGCACCTGTTCGCGGGCCACCGCACGGGTCACCTTCACCACGCCCATCCGACCTCCCTGCGTCGTCGCCGGGTCACTGGGATTCCCCGTTTCGAGCGGTCCATACCTCCCCGTTTGTCGACGCAGGGGCCGGGAATAACAGTCCTATGTGGTTGTTGAGGCCGCCGGGCGTCTACCGGCCCCAGGAAGACACGTGGTTGATGGCCGAGGCCTTGGCGGAGGCCGGCATACCGAGTGGCGGCCGGGTGCTCGACGTGTGCACCGGCACCGGCGCGCTCGCGGTCGCGTCGAAACTGGCGGGCGCACGTGAGATCACGGTGGTGGACGTGAGCAGACGCGCCTTGCTCGCCGCCTGGGTCAACGCCCGGTTGCGCGGCACGTCGGTGCGCGTGCGGCACGGCGACTTCGGCGACCTGGTCGGGGACGGCGAGTACGACGTGATCACGGCCAACCCGCCGTACGTCCCCAGCGAGGGCTTGCCGGACCGCGGGCCCGCGCGCGCCTGGGACGCCGGTGCGAACGGCCGTTCCGTGCTCGACCGGCTGTGCGCGGTGATGCCGTTGTTGTTGGCGGACAAGGGCATGGGGCTCGTGGTGCACTCCGGGCTGTGCGATCCGGACGTCACCCTGAGGCAGTTGCGCGGCGGTGGCCTGAAGGCGTCGGTGGTGGCCCGCCGCACGGTCGCGTTCGGGCCGGTGATGCGCGGGCGGGCGGAGTGGTTGGCCCGGCGCGGGCTCATCGACCACGGCCAGGAGCACGAGGAACTGGTGGTGATCCGTGCCGACGCCGCGTGACGCCCGGGTGGTGACGGTCGTGCCCGGTGGGCCGATCCTGGTGGAGGGACCGGTCGAACTGCGGCTGGAGGACGGCGAGGTGGTGTGCTCGGACCGGTTCGTCGTCGCGGTGTGCGCGTGCCGCCGCAGCAAGCGTTACCCGCTGTGCGACACGAGCCACCGCAAACGACGTTGACCGATGTGCTTCAGAGGGGCAGGCGCAACGCCGTCTGCCCCTCTTCCCACGCGCCGAGCAGGTGGTCGCCGAGCCGTTGTTCGAGCAGTTCCGTGGCCTGCACGCCGAACACCACCGACGCGGTCAGCTCGGGCTCGCGGGCCAGCAGGTCGCCGATCACGTCCCGCCGCATCACCTGCTCGTGCACCGCGTCCGCCTCGATGTGCTCGGTGAAGAACTCCACGCAGTCCGGGTGCGCGTCCAGCCGTGCCAACGCCTTCGCCATGCGGGTGGCGCTGGGCGCGGTGGTGATCTCGGCGGCGGCGAAGTGCCCCACCAGCGCGCCGCGCAACGACCGGTGCAGCCCGCACAACGACATCAGGTTGACCGTCGCCAGCATCACCGCGGGAGCGTGCTCCAGGTACCGCAGGTAGCCGTTGTCCAGCCCGGCGCCCGCGAGCAGGTCGGCGAACAACCGCGAGTGCATGCGGTCGCCGCGCCCGCCACCGAACTCGTCGAACTCGACGGCCACCAGCGCCGCCTTCGCCGCACCGCGCAGGCGCGGGATCACCCACGCGTGCGGGTCCGCCTCCTTCAGGTGGTAGATCGAGCGCAACGCCAGGTACTCGCGCATGTGCCACCACTCCCCCTCGTCCTTGAGGAAGTGGCTCACGCCCGCGCCGTCGACCGGCTCCACCAGCAGCTCGTCCAGCACACCGCCGATGTCCTCGCCACCGGGCACGTCGGCCCGCAGCGCGTCCAGGAACACCTGTTCCAACTTGGCGCGGAAGCCCAACAGCCCCGGGTCCCACTCCCAGGCGTCCGACACGTCCGCGAAGCCCTGGTAGTGCAGCTCGTAGCACACGTGCAGGGCCAGTTGCAGGTCTTCGCCGTACGGTTCGGCCGACACGTGCGACGGCAGGCCGGCCGCCGGCGGGTCGCCGCGCAGGGCGTCCAGGACGGCGGCGGACAGGGGGCCGCGCGGCGCGGGCAGCACCGCTCGGTCGAGGGCAGGGTCCACAGTGGTCATGACCGTGGACTACCCGCTCCGGTCGGGGTGCACGCGAGCATCTCCACGGCGGCCTCGGGTGATCCCGCCCTCAGCTGCCGTTGCGCGCCCGTTCCCCGGTCGAGCACGTCGCGCACCAGTGCGCGGACGAGGTCGCGGTCGTCGCCCAGCGCGTCGGACACGTGCTCCAGCAACGCCTCCACCAGCTCGACGGCGGGCACCTGACGTGCGGTGACCGGGTCGACCCCCGGGCCGGACAGCCCGTGCCGCGCCGCCGACCACACGGCCGCCGCCAGCACCTGGTCGTCCAGCTCGGGCGCGGCTCCCGCGGTGCGGGCCGTGTCGACGAGTGCCCTGGTCAGGCCCGCTTGGAGCACGGCGTCGTCCACCGTGGCCGCGGTGTCGGCGGCCCGGACCTCGACGGTCGGGTACCGCGGTGACGGCCTGGCCAGCCAGAACGTCTGGCTCGCGTCCACCAGCGCGCCACTGGCCACCAGTCGGGCCACGCTCGCGTCGTGCTCGGCGGCCGTGCGGCAGAACGGCGGCACGCCCGAGCCGGGGAACCGCGCCTGGTCCATCATCCGCCAACTCGCGTAGCCGGTGTCGCGATCCCGGTCGAACGGCGAGTTGCCGCCGAGCGCCAGCAGCGTCGGCAGCCATCGCCGCAGGTGGTTGACCACGTGCACGGCCGTTTCCCGGTCCGGCACGCCGACGTGCACGTGACAGCCGCAGCACTGGTAGCCCTCCACCTGGGCGCGGTAGGTCGACCCGACCCGCTCGAACCTCTCCCCCGCGCTCAACGCCGGCCGTGGGTCGGCCAACGGCGGCGACCCCGACGCGACCAGCCACAACCCCTCGGCGTGAGCCGCGTCGGCCCACTCACGCCGACCGGCCGCCAGCTGCTCGCGCAGCTCGTCCAGGTCGCCGCACACCCCGGTGGCGAACTCCACCTGCACGGCGCTGAGTTCCAGGTGGGCCTTCGCGCCCGGCGGCAGGTCGCGCACGCGTGCCAGCACGTCCGCCGCCCGTGCCGCGGGACGGCGCGTCGACGGGTCCACGAGGAGGAACTCCTCCTCGACGCCCACCGTCATCAGGCGGGATCGCGGCGCGGCAGCGGCTTGGTCGCCGGGCCTTCCAGCACGGCGCCGTCCACGTCGAACCGGGACCCGTGGCACGGGCAGTCCCAGCTGCGTTCGGCGGGGTTGAACCGCACCAGGCAGCCCAGGTGCGTGCAGCGCAGGGACACGCCGTGCACGCCGCCCGCCTCGTCGCGGTACACCCCGGCCTTGCCCGTGCCGTCGCGCACCACCCGCGCCTCGCCGACCGGCACGTCCGCGACCGAGTCGACCTCGGCGGACTTCAGCCGGTCGCCGACCAGGTCGACGGCCACCTTCGCGTTCAGCGCCGCCAGCTTCGGCGTGGCGCCCAGGGTCAGCCGGTGCGGGCTGAACCGCGACGCCAGCGGGTTCTCCCGGCCCACGATCAGGTCGGTCAGCAGTTCCGCGGCCATGGTGCCGTTGCTCAGGCCCCACTTCATGAACCCGGTCGCGCCGTACAAGGTGGACGAGCCCGGGACGTAGGGGCCGATCATCGGCAGGTTGTCGTAGGACGTCGGGTCCTGCGCGGACCAGCGGTGGGTGACCTCGGCGATGTCCCAGTGCTCGGCGGCGAACTTGGTCAGCTCCTCGTACGGCTCGCCCGGCGACGTGCCGGCGGCGTGGCTGCGCCCGGCGACGATCAGCAGGTCGCCGGACCTCGCCAGCGACCACGTGGTGCCGCCCGCGCTGATGCCCAGGCCCGTCGGCGGTGTGCCCGACGCCAACCGGATCGCGACGCAGTAGGAGCGCACCGGCTCCAGCCGCGCGAAGTACAGGCCGCGGTCCAGGATCGGGTAGTGCGTGGCGATCACCACGCGTTCGGCGACGACGGTGCCCTCCTCGGTGTGAACGCGGCACGGCGTGCCGTCCTCGATGCGGAGCACCCGGCTCGCCTCGTAGACCCGCGACCCGTCGCCGTCCACGGCCTTCGCGAGGCCGCGCACGTACTTCACCGGGTGGATCGCCAGCTGGTCGTCCAGCCGCACCGCGCCCGCGACCGGGAACGGCACGCCCATCAGCTCGCCGCGGTCGCGCGACACCGGCAATCCCGCCTTCACGGCGGCCTCGGCCTCCTTCTCGACCGCGTCGAGGCCCTGCTCGTCGAACGCGAACGTGTAGGCGGGCATCCGGCGCAGGTCGCAGTCGATCCCCACCTCGGACACCAGCGCGGCGACCCGGTCGACGGCGGCGGCGTTGCCGGAGGCGTAGTCGGCCGCGGCCTCGGCGTTGTGCTTGCGCTCGATGGTCGAGTACACAGTGGACTGCAGGGCGGTCACCTTGGCGGTGTTGTTGCCGCTGACGCCGCTGCCGACCCGGTCGGCCTCCACCACCACGACCCGCAGGCCCGCGCGCTTGAGCAGCAACGCCGTGGTGATACCCGTGATGCCACCGCCGACCACCGCCACGTCCACCGCCGTCTCGCCGGTGAGCGCCGGGAACCGGCCGTGCGGTATCGCCTCGGACCACAGCGAGTGGCGGGCGGTCGTGGTCGCTTCCGTCATGCTCTAGCTGATACCCGGGCATTCCGTGTTCGAACCTCCGTCCCCGCGGTAACCCCGGCGCATGCGCACCTTCACCGATCTCGCCGACCTGGTCGCCCTGGTCGAGGACCGCGCGCCCGCCCGCGGGCTGTACGTGCGCTGGTCGCGCGGCCCGGAGGCGGACAGCGACCGGCGCAGCCGGGACGGGTTGAGCGGCGTGCGGCTGCCCGGCCTGTCCGCCAACGCGCTGGCGGTCGAACCCTGGTGGGGCGACAGACCCCTGCGGCTCTGGGTGGCCCGGCGCCTGCACGACTACCGCCACCTGCGGGAACGCCGCGGGCCGGGCACCCGACCGTGGATCCTGGAGGGCACCGAGGTCGGTCGCGGCCCGGACAACGAGCCCCTGGTGGAATGCCGCCACCCGATCGGGTGGATCACGGATGACGTGCTCACGGAGTGCGAGCGCCTGGTCGAGGAGCATGCCGCCACGACGTGGGGCCCCCTGGACCGCGAGGGCTAGCTGACGGTGAACGTCCTCGTGGCGCCGCTGAACGGGGTGATCGCGCCGGTCCAGCCGCTCTTCCAGTCGCCGCGGTGGACGATGCGGTAAGTGCCCGAGGGGGTGTCGGCCGGGATCGTCCACGTGACCGTGGCGTTCGAGTTGGCCACGCCGTCACGCTGCCAGCGGTAGCGGGTGGACCAGTCGCCGTCGTCCGCGTGCCTGGTCCAGGTGCCGTCGACGAGGCGCTGCACCTCCAGGAACGTGCCGTTGCGGCGGAGGTTGTTCTTCGGGTGCCCGGTCACGAACACCGCCGTGGCGGTCTGGCCGCGGGCGTAGGCGGTGGCGGGTTGGGTCAGCACCTGGCCGAAGGAGTGCCACGGGGCCTTGTCGTCGAACACCACTCCGGTCTGGAGGTTGAGCTCGGTGAACGGCGGCTTGGTGGGCGTGGGGCCGGGCGCGAGCGGCGTGCCGGCGCGCAGCGACGCGGCGAGCGCGGCGAACTCCTGCTGGTAGGCGGGCAGGGTGTTGCGGCCGAACAGGGTCGAGCCGCCCTCGTACTGCTGGAGGTCGTACTCCTCCGGGGTGGTCACGTACTGGCTGTAGTCGTTGGCGTAGCCCTGCACCAGCACGTTCTCCAGCGGCACGCCCGCCTCGGCGGCCACCGCGCGCCGGATCCGCAGGCCGGCCACGATCGTCACCTCGCCGGGCACGGCGACCAGGTGCAGCGGCCCGATCTTCACGATCTGCAGCGGCAGCACGTTCGGCGTGGCCTGCACCAGGCCGGTCGGCACCAGCGACGCCTTCGGGTACTGGCAGTCCCGCAGCCACTGCGGCACCTCGACGTCCAAGGGCTCGAACAGCGCCTTCCACGGGCTGGTCATGCCCTCGCTGAAGCCGGGGATCGCCGGGCCGTCCTCGACGCTGCCCGCCATGGTGGACGCGCCGACCACGCCGGGGCACGTGGTGCCCGGTCGCCCGTCGGTGGTGTAGCGGCCGTCGACGGTCACCGCGGCCATGTCCACGAACCGCATCCGGTAGTCCACCGCGCCGGTGACCGGCGTCTGCGGGCCCGCGAAGACCTGCTGCGCCTTGCGGTTCTGCCGCTCGCCGATGATCCGGGTGTTCTCCACCTCGTCCTCGGTCGGGCCGGAGCCGGGGCGCAGGTTCAGGTTCGGCGACATGTCGCCCGCGTTGGTGTTGGGGAACGCGGCGACGAACCCGGGCCGGTCCTCCAGGTACCGCACGCCCCGGTCGTCGTGCTCCCACTGGTAGGAGGCGTAGCCCTTGTTGTCCGGGCTGATCAGCGTGTTCTTGTTGGTCATCGACGTGTTGTGGGTGGCGAACCAGCTGATCGCGCCGACGTCCGCGCCGTTCTGGCGGAACTTCAGCACCGTCAAGGCGGGGTCGATCGCCTGCGGGAAGTGGCCCTTGTCGGGGTTGCGCTCGAACGCGACCCGGGAGCGGTTCACGCTGGCGTCGGTCAGCTCGCCGCGCCCCAGGGTCAGCTCACCGGGTTTGAGGTCTTCGTGGGCGCGCACGACCGACTCCGTGATGCCGTCGGTGATCGCGGCCAGCGTCTGCGGCTGCATGCCCAGGATCGACAGGTTGTAGGCGAGGTTGTGCGAGTAGCCGCCGGGCCCGGCGTGCGTGTGGGTGGCGGACAACAGCACGTTCTCGCGGGTGTAGAGCGAGCCGTACCGGGCCTGAAGCTTGGCCAGCACCGCTTCCTGCACCGCCCGGAAGATCATCGCCAGGTCCGCGTTGACGTACGCGACGCGCTTGCCGGTGGCCTGGTCTACCACGACGTACGCGCGTGAGCGCTGCCGCTGGTGGATGCCGGTGGTCTTCTGGTCGAACGCCGAGTAGCCCATCATCCCGTTCTCGGCGGCGGGGCCGGTGACGTCGGAGATGCCCCGGCCGACCAGGTACGGCTGCGGCGCGGCGTCCGCGACCGGCAGCCCCACCACGACCAGCGCGCCGACCAGCGCCGTTGCCGCCAACGACCGTCGCGAGACCCGCATCCGCACTCCCCGACCCGATCCGGTTCGCCATACGCGAAACGTCTTCATCTTTACTCGACGGTAGGTGATCCAGGACACGCGGGCAAGCCCCCGCCTGGCACAGTGGTCGTCGTGATGTCGGACGGCCTGCCGGACTGGTTGCCGGCCTGGTGCGCGGACCGGTTGGGCGACGAGCCGGTGGACGTGCTGTTCGCGGTGCGGCAGATGTCGACGGTGTTCGGGCTGCGGTTGGCCGGTGGGCGGGACGTCGTGGTGAAGGCGCGCGAGGACGAGGGCCGTGCCGCGTCGTGCGTCGCCGCGCAGGCATGGCTGGCGGGGCGGGGTTTCCCGTGCGCCCGGCCGCTCACGCCCGCGGACACCGTCGGCACGCTCGCGGTGCACGCCGAGGAGTACCTGCCCGGCGGTGAGCCGCTGGCGGGCGACTCGCCGGACGTCGCCGTGCGCTACGCGGAGGTGTTCGCCCGGCTGATGGCCGACCTGGCCGGCGCGACCGTCCCGCCGCCGCTGCCGAACCCGCGCTGGGCGCGGTGGGACCACACGGATCCGGGGCTGTGGCCGGCGATCCCCCTGCTGGACGACCGGGACCAGACCGCCGTGCCCGAGCACGTCGTCGACACGGCGGCCCGGGTGCGCAAGCGGCTCCTGGCCGCCGACCTGCCGCGCGTGCTGGGGCACGCCGACTACGAGGGGCAGAACCTCCGCTGGCGGGACGGGGAGGTGTGGGCCGTGCACGACTGGGACAGCCTGGCGTGGCAGCCGGAGGCGGCGCTGGTGGGTGCGGCGTGCGGCTCGTTCGTGCACGCCTCGCCGCCGACGCTGGCCCCGGTCGAGAGCTCCGCCGCGTTCCTGGACGCCTACCAGGACCGCCGGGGACGCCGGTTCACCGCGGAGGAGCTGGAGGTCGCGTGGGCGGCGAGCCTCTGGCAGGCGGCGCACAACGCCCGTTGGGAGGCACTGCACGGCAGCGTTCCGGTGTCGGGTGACGCCGTCCGCGCGCAGTCGGCCGAACGCCTCCGCCTGGCGGACGTCTAACCGCCCCGAAGTGGTTCGCCGGGGTCGCACCGGCCGGCGCTACGGTGCCACCATGCGCACGGTGGCCGTCCTCGCCCTCGACCACGTCGTCCCGTTCGACCTGTCCACGCCGATCGAGGTGTTCACCCGCACCCGCCTGCCCGACGGCGAGCCCGCCTACCGCGTGCTGGTCTGCGGCGCCACGCCGACGGTCGACGCGGGCGCGTTCACCCTCCAGCCGCCGTGGGGCCTGGACGCGCTGGCCGACGCGGACACCGTGATCGTGCCCGGCTGCGCCGACGCGACCGCGCCGATCCCGGACGAGGTGCTCGACGCCCTCCGGAACGCCGCCGCGAGTGGCGCGCGGCTCGCGTCGATCTGCGCCGGGGCGTTCGTCCTCGCGGCCACCGGCCTGCTCGACGGGCTGCGTGCCACGACCCACTGGTCGGCGGCCGGCGCGCTGGCCGCACGCCACCCGGAGATCGAGGTCGACCCGGACGTCCTCTACGTCGACAACGGGCGGCTGCTCACGTCGGCCGGCGCCGCCGCCGGACTGGACCTGTGCCTGCACCTGATCCGCCAGGACCACGGTTCCGCGGTGGCCGCCGACGCCGCCCGCCTGTCGGTGATGCCGCTGGAGCGCGAAGGCGGCCAGGCGCAGTTCATCGTGCACGAGCAGCCGCCGACGACCCGCGGCTCCGTGCTCGAACCCGTGCTGCGGTGGATGGAGGACAACTGCGCGCGCGACCTCGGCCTGGCCGACATCGCCGCGCACGCGGGCATGAGCACCCGCACCCTCAACCGCCGCTTCCGCGAGCAGACCGGCACCACGCCGTTGCAGTGGCTGCACCGCACGCGCATCCGCCGCGCGCAGCACCTGCTGGAGGCCACCGACCACCCGGTGGACCGGATCGCGGCACGGGTCGGCTTCGGTTCGCCCACCGCGTTCCGGGACCGGTTCAAGCGGGTCGTCGGCACCAACCCCCACGCCTACCGCTCCGCCTTCCGCCGTCCGGCTCAGTCGACGCCCGCGTAGGAGTGCAGGCCGACCGCGACCAGGTTGACGAAGAACAGGTTGAACAGCACCACGACCATGCCGATGACGTTGAGCCACGCCGAGCGCCGGCCACGCCAGCCCGCCGTGGCCCGCGCGTGCAGGTAGGCGGCGTAGCAGACCCATGAGACGAAGGCGACCGTCTCCTTCGGGTCCCACCCCCAGAACCGGCCCCACGCCTGCTCGGCCCACACCGCGCCGGTGACGATCGCGAACGTCAGGGCCAGGAACCCGACCGCGCCGGTGCGGTAGGCGATCTTGTCCAGGTGCTCGACGGGCGGCAGCCGGCGGCTCGGCTCGCCCTTCCTGGCGAACTCGCCCGAGCCGACCAGGTGCAGTGCGCTGACCACGCCGGACAGCAGGAACACGCCACTGGCCATGATCGCCGCGGCGACGTGGATGATGATCCAGTACGAGCGCAGCGGCGGCACGAGCGGCGCGGCCTCGGCGTAGAGCCGGTTGCCCGCCACGAACAGCAGCGACGCGATCGGCAGCAGCACGAACACCGACATCCGGCGCAGGTCGTACCGCGACACGAGGTACAGCCACGCGACGACGGCGATCAACCCGACCGCCGACAGGTACTCGTACATGTTGCCCCACGGCACCCGGCCGGTCGCCACACCGCGCAGCACCACCGACCCCAGGTGCAGCAGTCCACCCAGGACGGTCAACGCGACACCCGAACGCCCCAGCCGCACGGCGAACGCGGGCGGGTTCGCCGCGTGCCGGGTCAGGGCGTACTCGGCAGAGCAGAGCAGGGCGGCGAGCATGTAGACGCCGAACGCGCTGGTGAACAGCCAGTCGCTGAGCAGGGCGGGCACGGCGAGGCGGTCACCCATGGCCGGCCCACAACTGGTCGAGCCGCAGGATCATCACCGGCACGCTCAGGCAGGTCACGGTCAGCACGCCAGCGCCCCACCGGGACCGCTCAGCCACCGACCACACCGCGCCGAGCGGCAGCACGACCGCCACGCCGACCAGGTAGCCGACGAACGTCGCCCGGTCCAGCTCCCGGTCCGAGCCGAGCATCGCCACCACCCCGGCCGCGGCCTGCACCAGCAGGCCCGCCTCCAGCAGCAGGACGACCACCGCCAACCCGAGCGTCGGCCTGGTGCGCAACGTGATCGGGTGGTCGAGCACGGCCAGCACCAGCGCCCAGGCCGCGGCGGCCAACGCGACGACCGTCAACGCGGTCGCCAGGACTTGGATCATCGACAAACCCCTCCGAGCGGACTACTACGCAACGTAGCACTACGCGTTGTAGTAGATGTCGGAGAGGGTCACCGGACCAGGAAGCTCAGCGGGGTCGAGACCAGCACCAGGCCGCCGACCAGGGCGGACCACCGCAGGGCGGTGGGCAGCGGTGGCAGCCCGGCCAGTCGGACCAGCCGTGCCGCCACCGCGACGTCGGCCGCGCCGAGGGCGCCCTCAGGCGGACGCGCCGAGCCGAACCTGCGCAGTGCCGCGGCGAGGGGCTGGGCGCCGTGGCGCAGGCTCGCGCTCTCGTCGGCCCGCATCTCCACCAGCAACGCCACCGCCCGCGCCACCGACCGCACCAGGCGGACCCTCGGCAGCACCGAGCACAACGCGCTGAACGGCAGCAGCACCAGGTCGTGCCGCTCGCGCCCGTGCGCGTGCTCGTGGCCGAGCACGGCGTCCACCTGGTCGCGGGTCAACGCGGTCAGCGCGCCCGAGCTGAGCACGACGGCCGACCGCGCGCCGGGCACGCAGTAGGCGACCACGTGCGGGTGGTCGAGCACGAACGCGCCGGGCGCGGCGTCGTCACGGCGGGCCACGAGTGCCAGCACGTCGCGGTGCCGCCGCCGCACCCGCAGCACCGAGCCCCACGTCCACAGCAGCCCGATCGCCAGGTCCAACGCGGACAGCAGGCCGAGCACGACCAGCACGGCGAGCGGTGTCACGTCGCCGCGCACCGCGTCGTCCACCCACCGCCCCAACGCCACCGGGATGGGCGCGTCGTAGGGCGCGAGGCCGAGGGCGAGCAGCAGCCCGACCGCGGACAGCGCCCACGACAGGCCGAGCAGCTGCCACAGCAGGATCCCGGTGCGCGGCGCCCGCCACACCCACCGGGCGCGGGCGAGCGGTCCCGCCACCGCCACGCACAGCACGAACGTCGCCGCGAGGTGCAGCGCGGCGTTCACCGCTCGTCCAACGCCTGGCTCAGCGCCTCCGCCTCGGGTGCGGTCATCGACTGCGCGAAGTGCGCCAGGGCCGTCTCCCGGTCGCCGGTCAACGACAACGCGTCGAGCATCAGCCGCGCGACGTACTGCTCGCGGCTGGCCACCGGCGTGTAGTACCAGGCACGGCCCTCGCCTGCCTCGCGGCGGACGAAACCCTTCTTCGCCAACCGGTTCAGCACCGTCATCACGGTCGTGTAGGCGAGGTCGCGGTCGGCGAGCGCGCGGACGACGTCCCGCACCGCGACCGGCTCGTCGCGGTCCCACAGGACGTCCATCGCGGCCCGTTCCAGCTCGCCGAGCCCGGTCACCGCCTGCCTCCACCTGTCACGTGGCGATCGTACGAGTGCGGCGGGTCGGCGCCGCACCAGGTGCGGTGACCGGCACCGCGAAGCACCGGGCAGCGCAGGCCACCGTTCGGGCCGCTCAGGGCCGGCGGAGCAACCCCCGGTCGTACGCGGTCGCGACGGCGGCGGTGCGGGAGTCCACGCCGAGCTTGCCGTAGACGTGCACCAGGTGCGACTTGACCGTGGCCTGGCTGAGGAAGAGCCTGCTCGCGATCTCGGCGTTCGACAGGCCGCCCGCGACCAGGCCGAGCACCTCGATCTCCCGGGCCGACAACGCCGAGCCCGGTGCGCGCAGCCGGTTCATCAGCCGGTGGGCGACGTCGGGCGCCAACGCGGAACCGCCCGCCGCGGCGGTGCGGACGGCCGCGGCCAACTCCTCCGGCGCGGCGTCCTTGAGCAGGTAGCCCGTGGCGCCCGCCTCGATCGCGGCGACGATGTCGGCGTCGCTGCCGTAGGTGGTCAGCACGAGCACCCGCGGTGCGCCCGGCACGGCGGTGATCGCCGCCGTGGCCTCGGCGCCGTGCATGCCGGAGCCGAACTGGAGGTCCATCAGCACCACGTCCACGCCGGTCTCGGCGGCCAGCCGCACGGCCTGCTCGGCAGTGCGGGCCTCGGCGACCACCTCGAAATCGGCCTCGGTGGCGAGCACCGCGCGCAGCCCGCGCGCACGACCGGGTGGTCGTCGGCGAGCAGCAGCCGGATCGTCGTGCTCATGGCCGGGGCCCGCCGTCCCGCTCGACGTGGTCGAACCCGACTCCCACCGCGGTGCCGCGACCGGGTGCGGACTCGACGCTGAGCGTGCCGCCGAGCGCCCGCACCCGCGCGCGCATCGCGGTCAACCCGAACCCGCCGCCGACACCGCCGGGGAGCGGCTGCGAGGCCGGGTCGAAGCCCACTCCGTCGTCCACGACGTCCAGCGCGACCCCGGTGTCCATGTAGGACAGGGTGACCTCGGCCCGGCTCGCGCGCGCGTGCCGGACCGTGTTCGCCAGCGCCGACTGCGCGATCCGCAGCAACGCCACCTCGTCGGGCACGGGCAACGCCCCCGGCTCGCCGTCGAGGTGGAAGTGGACCGCCACCCCCGAGTTCGCCGCGGTGGTCGCGCACAGCCTCCGCAACGCCGCCACGAGCGACCCTCCGTCGAGGTCGGGCGGGGTCAGCGCCTGCACGAACCGGCGTGCCTCGGCGAGGTTGCGCTGCGTCTCCTCCCTGGCCAGTCGCACGTGCCCGGCCGCCGTCTCCGCCCGTCCGGGCAAGGCCCGTTCGGCGGCGCGCAGCAGCAGCTGGATGCTGGACAGCCCTTGGGCGAGGGTGTCGTGGATCTCGCGGGCGAGCCGTTCCCGCTCCGCCAGCACCCCGGCCGAGTGCTCCGCCTCGGCCAGGTCGGCCCGCGCCGCGGTGAGCTGCTCGATCAGCCGGCGGCGCTGCTCGCTCTCGGCGTACAGGGCCTGGTAGCCGAGCACGGTCGCGACCGCCACCGCAGCACCCAGCGTCGGCCCGATCACGGCGGCGGCGGTGAGCGCGTGCTGGTGCCAGGCGAACCCCGTGACGGCCAGCACCGTGGTGACCGCGACGGCGGTCAGGCCCCACCGGGTCGGCAGCAGGTGCAGCTGGAGGAAGAACAGGGGGAACGCGACCCAGATCCCGTCCGGCGTCAGCACCAGCAGCACCACCCACACCGCGACCAGCACCGCCAACCACCCGGCGGCGGCCTTGGCCGACCGCGTCACCCCGGGCAGCGCCGGACCGGCCGCGTAGACGGCGGCCAGCACCGCGGTGACGGCGACCACCGAACCCGCCCGCGGCAGCCCCGAAGCGGCGGCGCGCACCGCGGCGAGCACCAGCAGCCCCGCCATCAGCAGGTGCAGGCACACGCGCAGCACCCGCAGCGGCCAGGTCAGGGTGTGCGGTTCCACAACGCCTCCAGGCTAACGACCGCGGCGGCGACGGCATCAACCGAAAGTTCGACTTCGGCTCCGCACTTCGACGCCGCCGAAGCGTGCTCCGGTGCGATGACCCCGCCCGCGCGGCCCGCGAGGGTGGGAACCGAGCCGGGCGGAGGTCCCGGACGTCCGAGGAATGGCAGGCCGACACCGTGTTCGTCGCGTGGAGGGATCTCCGGTTCGCCAAGGGCCGATTCGCCCTGATGGGAACCGTCGTGGTGCTGATGACCCTGCTGGTGGGGCTGTTGTCCGGGCTCACCGCGGGCCTGGCCGGCGACAGCACGTCGGCGATCACCGGGCTGCCCGCCGAGCGGCTGGCCTTCGCCGCACCAGCCGCAGGCGAGTCTCCGTCGTTCACCGACTCCGCGGTGTCGGAGGAGCAGTGGCGGCTGTGGGCGCGGGTGCCCGGTGTCACCTCGGCCGAACCGCTCGGCGTCACCACGACCCGGGCCACCGGCGGGACAGGGGCGACCGCCGCCGTCTCGGCGTTCGGCGTGCGGACCGGCTCGCCCCTGGCGCCGGACGGAGGGAGGCTCACGACCGGGCACGCCGTGCTGTCCACCGGCGCCGCACGGGAGCTGGGCGTCGAGCCCGGCGACACCCTCACCGTGGCCGACGTCCGGCTCACGGTCGCCGCGGTCGCGGGCGACGCCGCCTACAGCCACACCCCCGTGGTGTGGACCGTCCTGGACGATTGGCAGCACCTCGTGCCCGGTGACGGCGGGCACGCGACCGTGATCGCGCTGAGCACCACCGGTGACGTCGACGTCGCCGCCGCCGACTCCGCCGCGGGCACCACGACCCTCGCCCGCGCCGACGCGTTGTCCGCCATCGGCTCGTTCACCTCGGAGAACGGGTCCCTGGAACTGATGCGCGCGTTCCTGTTCGCGATCTCGGCCCTGGTCATCGGGGCGTTCTTCACCGTGTGGACCATCCAGCGCTCCGGTGACATCGCGGTGCTCAAGGCGCTCGGCGCCACCACCGGCTACCTGCTGCGCGACGCGCTCGGGCAGGCGCTCGTGCTGCTGACCGGCGGCACCGCGCTCGGCGCGGGCCTCGCCGCCGCCATCGGCGCCGCCGCCGGGGACGCGGTGCCGTTCGTGCTCGACACCTCGACCGTGCTCGTGCCGGCACTGGTGACGATCGCGCTCGGCGCGCTCGGCGCGGCGCTGTCGGTGCGGCGCATCACCGCGGTCGACCCGCTGACCGCCCTGTCCACCCGCTGATCCCACACCTCACCGAACCCGGACCACGCGCATGAGCCTGCGGCTGACCGACATCGTCCTCACCTACCCCGACGGCGACACCCGCCTCACCGCCGTCGACCACGTCGACCTCCACGTGCCCGCCAGCACCGTGACCGCTCTCGTCGGACCGTCCGGTTCCGGCAAGTCGAGCCTGCTCGCGGTCGCCGCCGCCCTGGTCACCCCGGACTCCGGCGAGGTCGTGGTGGACGGCACGACCGCGACCGGCCTGTCCCGGGCCGGGACGACCGCGTTGCGGCGGGAGAAGATCGGGATCGTCTTCCAGCAGCCCAACCTGATCGCGTCGCTGACCGCGTCCGAGCAGCTGGAGGTCATGGCGCACCTCGACGGCCGGCCACCGCGGTCCGCCCGCGGCCGGGCCCGTGAGCTGCTGGCCGCCGTCGGGCTGGCCGACCTGGCCGGACGCCGCCCCCACCAGTGCTCCGGCGGGCAGCGGCAGCGGCTCAACATCGCCCGCGCGCTGATGAACGACCCGGCCGTGCTGCTGGTGGACGAACCCACGAGCGCACTGGACCACGAGCGCGGCGCGGCGGTCATCGAGCTGCTGACCACCCTCACCCACCGCCGCGGCACCGCCACCGTGCTGGTCACGCACGACCGGGCGCACCTGGCCGGGGTCGACCAGGTGGTCGAGATCGTGGACGGCCGGCTGACCTCGCCGGTCCGCCGCTGAGTCGCCCGGGGGCGGCGGGCCGGCTCACGTGCCGCTGATGTTGACCATCCAGAAGATGCCGAACCGGTCCTGGCAGGAGCCGAACTCGTCGCCCCACATCTGCTTCTCCAGCGGCACGGTGACCGCGCCGCCGTCGGACAGCTTCTCGAAGTAGCCGCGCAGCTCGTCGGCGTCGTCGCCGCTGAGGCTGACGGTGATGTTGTCGCCGGGGTTGTGCGGCATCCCGGGCGGGGTGTCGGCGCCCATCAGCGTGTAGCCGCTCGGCGTCTCGAGCATGCCGTGCATGATCTTCTCCGCCTCCGGCGCGTCGGCCTGGCCGTACTCGCCGAACGTGTTGAGCCGCAGCGTGCCGCCGAAGACCGATTCGTAGAACTCCATCGCCTCGCGCGCGTTGCCCGCGAAGCTGATGTACGGGTTGAGTCGAGAGGTCACCGTGTCCTCCTCGAAGGTCGTACGGGCGGGCCCATCCTGGCAGCACGGGCGACCGTCCGCAGGGGAGAGCACCGGGGGCTACTGGACGTCACCGGTGGTGGCCGAGCGGACCTGGCCGGAGGACAGGTCGCCGGGCGGGATGCCGGGGTGGTGGCCGGTCCGCGCGCCGGGCGTGGGCGCGGACGGTGCGAGCGACAGCTTCGAGACGATCCGGTAGCGGTCGCCGCGGTACAGCGAGTGCACGTACTCGACGGGACGGCCGGTGGTGTCGTTGGTCAGCCGCTCGAACAGCAAGGCGGGCGCGAACACCGGCACGCCGAGCAGTTCCGACTCGGCGTCGTTGGTGACCGTCGGCTCGATGGACTGCACCGCGTCGCTGACGTGCACGCCGTGGTCGGCGAGGCGGTCGTAGAAGTTGCCGGACTCCATGTCCGCCACCGTGAGGCCGGGCGCGACGGCCACCGGGACGTGCAGGTACTCGATCGCCATCGGCGCGCCGTCGACCAGCCGCAGCCGGGCGATGTAGGTGATCTCGGCAGCCGGCGACACGCGCAGCCTGCGGCCGACCCGGGCGCCGGCCGGGATGCGGGCGTGCTCCAGCACCCGGCTGGTCCACGCGCCGCCCGCCTGCGGCACGGTCATCGCGCGGTCGGCCGACACCAGCTCCTGGGTGATCTTGGCGGGCGCGACGAACGTGCCGCGGCCGTGCTGGCGGATCAGCAGGCCGGTGTTGACCAGTTCGTCCACCGCCGAGCGGAGCGTGGGCCGCGACACCGACAGCTGGGCGCACAGCACCCGTTCGGCCGGGATGGGCGCGCCGGGCGGGTGCGTCTCGATGAGTTCGAGCAGGTAGTCGCGCACCCGTTCGCGCTTGAGGATCGGTTCGGCCATGCAGCCTCGCTTCGTCTTGCCGGTCGTGGACCAGTATGTCAGACCAGTGGTCAGGTCGATAATCTTCAAGATCGAGAGCGCTCTCACCGCTGTGAACTGGGTGTTGACTGTCACATTGGTCTATGCCATCTTCGGGTGGCTCCAGCGGGTTTACCAATTGGTCAGATGAGAGGTGAGACGTGCCGAACCGCTCCGTCGCCTTCGTCCTCGCGTCGTCGCTCGCCCTGTCCGCCTGCGGTTCCGATCCGGGCGCGTCCGGCGGCAAGCAGGAGATCACCGTCTGGCTGATGAAGGACACGGCCACCGACGACCTCGTCAGCCGCTTCGAGACCGAGTTCGAGCGCGACCACCCCGAGCTCGACCTGAAGATCCAGATCCAGGAGTGGAACGGCATCACGCAGAAGGTGACCAGCGCGCTGGCCAGCACCGACCCGCCCGACGTGATCGAGGTCGGCAACACGCAGGTCGCCCAGTACGCGTCCAGCGACGGCGTCACCGACCTGTCCGGCAAGGTCGGCGAGCTCGGCGGCGACGACTGGATCCCCGGCCTCGCCGAGCCGGGCGCGGTGGGCGGCAAGCAGTTCGGGATCCCGTTCTACGCGGCCAACCGGGTCGTCATCTACCGCAAGGACCTGTTCGAGGCGGCCGGCGTGACGCCGCCGAAGACCCGGGACGAGTGGCTGGCCGCCACCCAGAAGCTGGACCAGGGCGACACGCAGGGCATCTACCTGCCCGGCCAGAACTGGTACGTGCTGTCCGGCTTCGTCTGGGACGAGGGCGGCGACCTCGCCAAGCAGGACGGCGGCCGGTGGTCCGGCTCGCTGAACACGCCGCAGGCGCTCGCGGGCGCGGACTTCTACCGGCGGTTGCAGGCGCTGGGCGACGGGCCGAAGGACTCCGACGAGGCCAAGCCGCAGCAGACCGACGTGGTCGCGGGCGGCCAGGTCGCGCAGTTCATCGCGGTGCCCGGCGCGGCGAAGCTCGTCGCCAAGGCCAACCCCGCGCTGGCCGACCAGCTCGGCTTCTTCCCCATCCCCGGCAAGACCGCGGCCACGCCGGGCGCGGTGTTCACCGGCGGCTCGGACCTGATCATCCCGCTCGCCTCGACCCGCCAGGACGGCGCGTACGCCGTGGTCAAGGCGCTGGCCGGGGAGAAGTGGCAGGTCGAGCTGGCCAAGGCGATGAACTACGTGCCGAACCGGACGTCGCTCGCGGACGCGGTCGGCGACGACCCCGGCGCGGCGGCGATGGCGGCCGGCGCGGTCAACGGGCGCGCCACGCCGAACTCGCCGAACTGGGCGGCGGTCGAGGCGCGCAACCCGATCAAGGAGTTCCTGACCGCCGTGCTGACCGGCGCCGATCCGGCGTCCGCCGCGGCCGAGGCGGACGAGGTCATCACCCAGGCGCTCAACTCGGGCGCCTAGCGATGACGACGACGTTGACGCGGGCGGTCGAGCGCCGCCCGCCACCGTCCCCTCCCCCGCCGCGCCGCCGCCGCACGTCCTGGTGGCCCTACCTGCTGATCGCGCCGACCGTGCTGGCCACCGGGTTCCTGCTGCTGTACCCGCTGGTGCGCAACGTGGTCATCTCGGTGCAGGAGTTCGGCCTGCCACAGCTGGTGCGCGGGAACGCGCGGTTCGTCGGCCCGGCGAACTACGCGCGGGTGCTGGCGGATCCGGAGTTCTGGGCCGTCGTGCGGCGGACGCTGGTGTTCACCGCGATCAACGTCGTGCTGATCATGGTGCTGTCCACCCTGGTCGCCCTGCTGCTGGTGCGGCTCGGGAAGTGGACGCGGCTGCTGGTGATGTCCGGGCTCGTGCTGGTGTGGGCGACGCCGGTGATCGCGGCGACCACCGTGTTCCAGTGGCTGTTCCAGTCCCGGCTCGGGGTGGTCAACTGGGCGTTGGTCGGACTGGGGTTCGAGGGCTACCGCGACTACACGTGGTTCGCCGACGGTCCCGCCACGTTCGCCATCCTGGTGGCGCTGATCGTGTGGCAGTCCGTGCCGTTCGCGGCGCTGTCGCTGTACGCGGCGATGGTGACGATCCCGTCGGAGCTGTACGAGGCGGCGCGGATGGACGGCGCGGGTGCGTGGCGGGTGTTCGCCGCCATCACGTTCCCGATGCTGCGGGCCATGTTCGGCCTGATCACGTGCCTGGAAGTGATCTGGGTGGTCAAGGCGTTCGTGCAGATCTGGGTCATCTCCCAGGGCGGGCCGGGGCAGGCGACCACGACGTTGCCGGTGTACGCGTTCCAGGTCGCGCAGTCGTTGCAGCGCTACGACCTCGGCGCGGCGGTGTCGATGCTCATGGTGCTGCTGCTCGTGCTGGTGCTGCTGGCGTACTTCCGGCAGATGTACCGGCAGGAGGAGGCCTCGTGACGGGCCGGGTGCTGCGCGGTGTCGCGGCGGTGGTCGTGTTCGTGGTGTCGGTGTTCCCGGTGTACTGGATGGTGCTGACGGCGTTCAAGCCCACGCGCGACATCCAGGCGGAAACGCCGACGTTCCTGCCGCTGTCGTTGACGGTCGAGCACTTCGGCACGGCGGTGTCGGCGCAGGGGTTCTGGTCGTTTTGGCGCAACAGCGTCCTCGTCGCCGGCGGCGCGGTGCTGCTGTCGCTGGTGGTGGCGCTTCTGGCGGCGTTCGCGGTGGCACGGCTGCGGTGGAAGGGGCGGCGCGGGTTCATCCTGATGGTGTTCGTCGCGCAGATGACGCCGTGGGAGGCGCTGCTCATCCCGATCTACGTGATCGCGCGGGACACCGGGATGCTCGACACGCTCTGGATGCTCACGCTGGTCTACTTCATGATCACGCTGCCGTTCACCGTCGTGACGCTGCGCGGGTTCCTCGCCGCCATCCCGGTCGACCTGGAGGAGGCGGCGCTGGTGGACGGGTGCTCGCGTGCGCAGGCGTTCCGGCGGGTGGTGTTCCCGCTGCTCGCGCCGGGTCTGCTGGCGACCTCGCTGTTCGGGTTCATCACCGCGTGGAACGAGTTCGCCTTCGCCAACGTGCTGATCATCAAGGACCAGGACGACCGCACGCTGCCCGTGTGGCTCTCGTCGTTCAGCAACACGTTCGGCACGGACTGGGGCGCGACCATGGCCGCCTCGACGCTGTTCATGCTGCCGGTGCTGGTGGTGTTCCTCGTGCTCCAGGGCCGGGTGACCACCGGGATCGTCGGCGGCGCGGTCAAGGGCTGACGTTCGTTGGAGGTACTCGTGATCGTGCCACGACCGACCCGGCTGATCCGGCGGCACGGCCGGTTCGCGCTCGACCGCGACACGGCGATCCGGGCCACGCCCGGCGCCCGGGGCGCGGCCCGGCTGCTGCGCGCGCTGCTGCGCCCGGCGACCGGCCTGCCGTTGCCGCTGCACGAGGACGGCCGGGTCGTGCTCGCGTTGGACGAGCGGCTGGTCGGGCTCGGCGACGAGGGCTACGCGCTGACCGTGAACGAGCACGCGGTGGTGTTGCGCGCGGCGACGCGCCACGGGCTGGCGCACGGCGTGCAGACGATCCGGCAGCTGGTGTCGCCCACGGCGCTGGGCTCGCGGCCGGTGTCCGGTGTGGACTGGACGGTGCCCGGCGTGGACGTCCGTGACTCGCCGCGGCTGCCGTGGCGGGGTGTGCTGCTGGACGTGGCGCGGCACTTCCAGCCGGTCGGCGTGGTGCGCCGGTTCGTCGACCTGATGGCGGTGCACAAGCTGAACGTGCTGCACCTGCACCTGACCGACGACCAGGGCTGGCGGATGCCGGTGCCGCGCCACCCGCGGTTGACCACGGTCGGCGGGTGGCGCGCGGAGAGCATGGGCGACGGCGTGCCGCACGGTGGTTCGTACACGCGCGCGGAGCTGGCCGGGCTGGTGTCCTACGCCGACGAACGCGGCATCCGGATCGTGCCGGAGATCGAGATGCCCGGTCACGCCCGCGCCGCGCTCGCCGCCTACCCGCACCTGGGCAACTTCCCCCGGCGGCGGTTGCCGGTCTGGACGCGGTGGGGCGTCAGCGACGAGGTGTTCGGCGTGGACGACGCCGTGCTGGAGTTCTGCCGGGACGTGCTGGACGAGGTGATCGAGGTGTTCCCCGGCCGGCACGTGCACCTCGGCGGCGACGAGTGCCCGACCTCGGAGTGGGAGTCCAGCCCCGGCGCGTCACGGCGGGTCCGGCGGGAAGGGCTGGCCGGGCCGCACGAGCTGCACGGCTGGTTCCTGCGCGCGATGGCCGACCACGTGGCGGGGCGCGGGCGGGTGCCGGTGTCGTGGGAGCCGATCGGGGACCCGCGCGTGGTGGTGATGCCGTGGCGTGACGCGGCGGACGCGCGGACCGCGTTGGACCTCGGGCACGACGTGGTGATGACGCCGCACCGGTCGACCTACCTGGACTACCCGCAGTCCGCCGACCCCGACGAGCCCGCCGGGCAACCGGGCCTGGTGGTGACCGCGCGGGACGTCTACGACCTGCCGCTGCCGGACGGCGTGCTCGGCGCCCAGTGCGCGCTGTGGACGGAGTACGTGCCGACCGCGCACCACCTGGAACGGCTCGCGTACCCCCGGCTGGCGGCGCTGGCCGACACGCTCTGGGCGCAACGCCCGTCCTGGACCGACTTCACCGAACGGATGCGCGCGCACACCGGCCGCCTGAGCGCGCTGTCCGTGCCCCTGTCGAGGAAGGAGGACGACGCCCGCTCCCCTGTCCCACCCTGCTGACTTGAGGAGAGAACCGAAGTGCACGCACGCATGATCGCCGCGATCGGAGCCGCCGCGGTGTCCGTCGCCGCGCTGGTGGCCGCCCCGATGGCGTTGGCCGCCGACGTGGTCACCGCCCAGTACCGGACCAGCGCGTCCGGTGCGACGACCGACCAGGTCGAACCGTGGTTGAAGCTGGTCAACACCGGCGGCACGACCGTGCCGCTGAGCGAGTTGAAGGTCCGCTACTACTTCAAGAGCGAGACGCCGGACGTCGGCTACCGCTTCGCGTGCTCGTGGGCGGTGCGCGGGTGCGGCAACGTCACCGGCACGTTCGGCACGCTGACCGGCGGTCCGGCCGACCGGTACCTGGAGGTCGGGTTCACCTCGGGCGCGGGCTCGCTCGCGCCCGGCGCCGACAGCGGTGACCTGCAACTGCGGTTCTACCGGTCGAACTGGGGGCCGATCACCCAGTCCGACGACTACTCGTTCCGCTCGGCGAGCACCTACTCGGCGTGGTCGAAGGTGACCGTGCACCGGGGCGCGACCCTGCTGTGGGGCACTTCTCCCGGCGGCACCGGTCCCACCACGACCACCACGACGACGAACCCGCCGAACCCGAACGGCCCGGCGTTGTTCGACGACTTCAACTACACGGGCTCCGGCGACTCGCGGATCTCCCAGCGCGGCTGGACGGTCCGCTCCGGTGGCGGCGGGCCCGGCGTGCCGGGCGCGGTGTGGGACCCGGCGATGGTGACGTTCCCGACCGTGGACGGCCAGAAGTCGATGCGGCTGGAGTCGTCCAACAACGGCTCGTCCGCGCGGCAGACCGAGCTGTACCACCAGCGGAAGTTCTTCGAGGGCACGTACGCGGCGCGGGTGAAGTTCTCCGACGCGCCGGTCTACGGCCCCGACGGCGACCACGTGGTGCAGACGTTCTTCACCATCACGCCGCTGAACAGCAACCTGGACCCGAACTACGGCGAGCTGGACTTCGAGTACCTGCCCAACGGCGGGTGGGGCGAGCCGGCCAACATCATGTACGAGACGACCTGGGAGACCTACCAGAACGAGCCCTGGATCGCCGACAACGTCCACACCGAACAGCGGCAGAGCTACGCCGGCTGGCACGACCTGGTGATCCAGGTGTCCGGCGGCCGGGTGAAGTACTTCATCGACGGCGCGCAGGTGGCCGACCACGGTGACAAGTACTACCCGGAGACCCCGATGTCGCTCAACTTCAACCTGTGGTTCATCTCCGGCGGCCTGGCGGGCGCGCCCGGCGACCGCGCGTACCAGCAGCACGTGGACTACGTGTACTTCGCCAAGGACCAGGTGCTCAGCCCGGCCCAGGTGCAGTCCCGCGTCGCCGGCTACCGCACGTCCGGCGTGGACCACGTCGACACGGTGCCCGCGAGCTGAAACCGGCCCCGGGCCAGGCGGCGTCGTCGCCTGGCCCGGGGTTCAGGGGGCCGCCGGCGCGAAGTGCGCGCGGTGGCGTTCGAGGAAGTCCCGCAGCGAGGCGCCCGGTCGCCCGGTGATCCGCTCGACCGTGTCGAACGTGGCCGCGGCCTCCGGCAGCGAACCCTCCCTGGTCCGTTCGAAGACCGTGCGGACGCAGGCCATGTAGAGGGGGTCCGCGCCGGCCGCCGTCATCGCCGCGAAGAACTCAGCCGGCTCCCTCGGCTCGTACCTCCAGTCGCGGCCGGTCACGTCCGAGAGCGCGGCGGCGATCCCGCCGATCGTGGCGGTCTCCGTGCCCAGCCCGTAGCTGCGGCCCACGTGGTCCGCGGGCGACCGCAGCACGACCGACGCGACCTCCGCGACGTCCTCGGTGTCGACCCAGCTGGTCGCGGCGTCGCCGACGTAGTGGGTGAGCACGGCCGATCCCGCGTCGCTCATCGCCGGCATCAGGAGGTTCTGCATGAACGAGGTCGGGTGGAGGTTCGTGTACCCGAGCCCGGACCGCTCCAGGTAGGCCTCCACCACCTGGTGCCAGCCGAAGTGCACGATCGTGGTGTCCGGCTCCGCGTGCACGCCGAGGTGGACGACGTGGTCGACGCCCGACAGCCGGGCCGCGTCGATCGCCGCCTTCGCCTGGTTCACCATCCGCACGTCGTACCCGGTCGCCAGGAACACCCTTCGCACGTCGCGCAGCGCCGCGACGACCAGGGCCGACCCGTGCCGCTCGGCCGAGTCGAGGTCGACGAGGCGAGCCTCGATCCCCCGTGCCTCGAACGCCGGCGCGGCCTCGGCGCGGCGGACCGCCGCGATCAGCCGCACCTCACCGGCCCGGTGCGCGTCGAGCAGTCGGTCGACCACCGCCCCACCGGTCCTGCCGGTGGAGCCGAACACGAGCACGCCGGGTGCCGACATCGTGAGAATCCCCTCGCTGAACGGACCGATCAGTCCGGGACCGATCGGTCCGGTAATCTTGGACCGGCTGCGGCGTCGCGTCAAGCAGGTCGGACCGAACGGTCCGCTAAGCTCGGGCGTGGGAGGCAGCGATGGCGCGACAGCCGGCACCGGACACCCGGGACCGCATCCTCGACACGGCGGCCAGGCTCTTCACCGCGCACGGCGTGCGGGCGGTCGGCATGCAGCGGATCGTCGACGAGTGCGGCTGCGGCAAGAACCTGCTCTACCGCGAGTTCCCGAGCAAGGACGACCTGGTGCTCGCCCACCTGTCGGGGTTGCGCGCGACCTGGCTGGCGCAGGTCGAGGAGGTCACGGCGCCCTTGGCAGGCGACCCGGCGGCCCAGCTGGTGGCGATCGCGGAGCTGGCGGCCCGCCAGGTGCGGGAGCCCGACTACCGCGGCTGCGCCTTCCGCAACTGCTTCACCGAGTTCCCGGACCACCGGGTGGGCGGGTTCGCCGCCGACCACCTGGCGGACGTGCGGGGGCACATCGCCGAGCTGGCCGAGCGGATGGGCGCCGAGCGGCCGGACCTGCTGGCGGACCGGATCTGGCTCGTGATCGAGGGCATGTACGCGAGCGCGGCGCACCCCGGCGGCGAGAGGGCGGCCGAGGTCGCGGTGGCGCTGGTCGCCGAGCTGGCGGGCGCCACGCCCGCCGGCCGCGCGGCGCTTCCGAGCTGACGGGCGCGCGGCCCGTCCCAACTGGCGGCCGCGCGGCACGTCCGACCCGACCGCGCCATCCATCCCGAAGTCGCCCCTCGCGCAGGTAGGGGGTCGAATGCGAAACTCTTCCGCCTATGCGGCAGCTCACGCGCGGCGTTCGGGCGGGGTACGCGACCGGGTCGTTCGTCACCGGCGCGTTCGGCACCGTGCCCGGGCTGCTGCTCCTGCCCTACCTGACCGACGGCCTGGCCGTGCCCGCCGCCGTGGCCGGCCTGCTCGTGCTCGTGCCGAAGGCGTGGGACGTGCTGTTCAACCCCGTGGCGGGCCGGCTCAGCGACCGGGCCGGGGTGCGGCGGCCGTTCCTGCTGCGCGGCGGGCTGGTGACGGCGGTGTTGTTCGCGCTGCTGTTCGCCGGGCCGTTCACCGGGACGGGCGCGGTCGTGTACGTGGCGCTGGTGTTCCTGGCCTGTGCGACCGCGTACGCGTTCTTCCAGGTGCCGTACGTGGCGATGGCCGCGGAGATCACCGAGGACTACGACGAGCGCACCCGGCTGATGGCGTGGCGGATGGCGTTCCTGGCGCTGGCGATCCTGGTCAGCGGCGCGGGCGCGCCGGCGGTGCGTGACGCGGCCGGCTACCCGGCGATGGGCGTGGCCGTCGCGGCGCTGATGGTGCTCGGCACGCTGGCCACGTTCGCGGGCACGCGCGGCGCGCCGGCGTCACGACGGGTGTCCGCGGCGACCGGCCTGGGCGAGCTCGTGGCGGCGGTGCGCGGGTCGCGGCCGTTCCGGCTGCTGCTGGCCGTGTTCGTGGTGCAGGCCGTCGGCCTGGGCACGATGCTCGCCGGAGTCGACTACTTCGCCCGGCTGGTGGTGGGCGAGCCGGGGTTGCAGACCGCGTTGTTCGCCGGGTTCGTCGGGCCCGCGCTGCTGGTGATGCCGCTGTGGCAACGCGTCGGGCGGCGGCACGGCAAGCGGGTCGGGCTGGTCGCGGCGTCGGTGCTGTTCGCGGTCGCGGTGGCCGGGCTGACCGCCGCACGGGTGCTGCCGGTGGCGGCGGTGCTGGCGCTGATGGCCGTGATCGGCGTGGGTTACGCGGGCATGCAGGTGTTCCCGCTGGCCATGCTGCCGGACGTGATCACCGCGGAGGAGCGGCGGACCGGCGCGACCCGCGCGGGCCTGTTCTCCGGGGTGTGGACGGCCGGCGAGACGTTGGGGCTGGCGCTCGGTCCCGGGGTGTACGGGCTGGTCCTGGCGTTCGGCGGGTACGTCGCGAGCACCGACGGCTCGGCCGTGCAGTCCTCCGGCGCGGTGACGGCCGCGCTGCTCGGTTTCACCGTCATCCCGGCCGTGCTGGCGTTGGCGGCCCTGCCCCTGCTGCGTGAGGAGACCGCGTGACCGATGACGTGCTGGCCGAGCTGCGTGCCCTGCGGGCCGGTGACCTGCCCACGCACGGCGGGCGGACGTTGGCCTACGTGTACGACAGCGCGCTGCCGGGCCTGGACGAGTTGGCCGCGTCCGCGCACGCGCTGGCGTCGTCGGTGAACGGGCTCGACCCGACCGCGTTCCCGAGCCTGCTGCGCCTGGAGAACGACGTGGTGCGCACGGCGGCCCGGTTGCTGGGCGGTGGTGACGCGACGGTCGGCACGGTCACGTCGGGCGGCACGGAGTCGTGCCTGCTCGCGGTGGTCGCCGCACGGGACTCGCGGCCGGAGGTCACGCGACCGTCGATGGTGCTGCCGGAGACCGCGCACGCGGCGTTCCACAAGGCCGCGCACTACTTCGGCGTCCGGGTGGTCGCGGTGCCGGTCGACCCGGGGACGTTCCGGGCGGATCCGGCGGCGATGGCGGCGGCGATCGACGAGTCCACGGTGCTGGTGGTGGCCAGTGCGCCGTCGTACGCGCACGGGGTGGTCGACCCGGTGGCCGAGATCGCGGCCGCGGCCCACGAGCGCGGCGTGCGCTGCCACGTGGACGCGTGCATCGGCGGGTGGGTGCTGCCGCACGCGCCGGACGCGCCGCCGTTCGACTTCTCCGTGCCGGGCGTCACCAGCATCTCGGTGGACCTGCACAAGTACGCGTACTGCCCGAAGGGGACGTCCGTGCTGCTGCACGCGTCGGCCGACCTGCGCCGGGCGCAGTACTTCGCGTCGGCCGCGTGGCCCGGTTACACGATGCTGAACTCCACCACCCAGTCCACCCGATCAGGTGGTCCGCTGGCCGCCGCGTGGGCCGTGCTGCGGCATGTCGGCGACGACGGGTACCGCTCGCTCGCGCGCCAGGCCCTGGCGAGCACGCGGGTGTTGCGCGAGGGCATCGGGAAGATCGACGGCCTGCGGGTGCTGGGCGAGCCGTCGGCGACGTTGCTGGCGGTCGCGGCCGCGCGGGACGACTTCGACGTGTTCACGGTGGCCGACGAGATGAAGGCGCGGAACTGGTACGTGCAGCCGCAGTTCGCCCACCGCTCCTCCCCCGCGAACCTGCACCTCACCGTGACCGCGGCGAACGCCGGGCACGAGTCGGAGCTGCTCGCCGACCTGAGGGCGTCGGTGGAGGCCGCCGTGGCGGCCGGGCCGGTGCGGGTGGCGCCGGAGGTCGTGGCGTTCGTCGGCGGGCTGGAGCCGGACTCGCTCACCCCCGAGGAGTTCGGCGGGCTGCTCGCGGCGGCGGGCATGGGTGGTGGTGACGGCGTGCTGCCCGAGCGGATGGCTACGGTGAACGCGCTGCTCGCGGCGGCGAGCCCGGCGTTGCGGGAGCGGCTGCTGGTGGAGTTCCTGGGCGCGCTGTACTCGTGAACGGCGGCGTTGCGCCGTTTGCGCGATCATGGTCGCCATGCACCTGGATCTGAGCGGGAAGACGGCGTTGGTCACCGGTTCCACGCAGGGCATCGGCGAGGCGATCGCGACGGCGCTGGCGCGGGCCGGCGCCCGCACGGCGGTGAACGGGCGCAAGGCCGACGTGGTCGACGAGTCGGTGGCACGGCTGCGGGAAGTGGTGCCGGGCGCGAACGTGCTCGGCGTCGCGGCGGACGTGTCGACGGCGGAGGGTGCGGCGTCGCTGATCGCGGCGCTGCCCGAGGTGGACGTCCTGGTGAACAACGTCGGCGTGTTCGGCGCGCGGCCGGCGCTGGAGATCACCGACGACGAGTGGCGGCGGTACTTCGAGGTCAACGTGCTGGCCGCGGTCCGGCTGACCCGCGCCTACCTGCCGCGGATGCGGGAGCGCGGGTGGGGCCGGGTGCAGTACATCGCCAGCGACTCGGCCGTGGTCATCCCGGCCGAGATGATCCACTACGGCGTGTCGAAGACGGCGCTGCTGGGCGTGTCGCGCGGGTTCGCCAAGGAGGCGGCGGGCAGCGGCGTCACGGTGAACTGCGTGATCGCGGGGCCGACGCACACCGGCGGGGTGGAGGACTTCGTCTACCAACTGGTGGACCGCTCGCTGCCGTGGGAGGAGGCGCAGCGGGAGTTCATGCGCGTGCACCGGCCGCAGTCCCTGCTCGGCCGGCTCATCGAACCCGAGGAGATCGGCAACCTGGTGGTGTACCTGGCCTCACCGCAGGCATCGGCGACGACCGGCGCCGCCGTGCGCGTGGACGGCGGCTACGTCGACTCGATCCTGCCGTGACGCGGCTCAGCGGCCGGGGATCACCGCTCCGGTCGCGTCGAAGACCACGTGGACGAGCTTCCCGTCCTGGTAGTCCGTCGATCCGGACAGGTCGGCCAGGAACACCCCTGCCTTCACCTGCGCCGGGATCACCCGCCCGTTCGGGCCGCGGAACTCCACCGCCGCGGCGTCGTGGCCCGCGTACCCGACGATGGTGAACCCCGGCCGATCCCCGTAGTCCGACAGCATGATCGTGGCGAACGGCTGCTCGCGGAACGCGGTGGCGGAGGGATCGGTAGAGGTGATCGAGACACCCGATTCGTGGACGCTGCACTTCACCAGCACTTTGCCCGAGATGGCACCGATGAGGAGGTGTCCGTCCTCTCGCCGCCACGCGGGCCCCAGGGTGAAAGCGTCCTCGGTGCCCGACAGTTCGGCGCAGCGCGCCCAGGCCGCCTCGACCTCCGTCGACGACACGGCACCCGACCACGGACGAGCTTCCCCTGCCACCGACGCCGGTTGCGCCGACACGCCCCACGCCAAGGCGACGACAAGCCCGCACACGGACCACGTGACAACCCTGGACATCGCCCACCCCCGCCCTGATCATGCCTGGCCGTGCCTGCCGACGAGGGCGAAATGCGGCGACAGTCCCGGCGCGCGTGCGTGATCACGCGCGGCATGGCGGCGGACGAGAGCGCGAGGCGCGGGCACCTCGGGGTCGATGACCTGCGCGGGGTGGCGCGAGAGGTGTTCGGGCCACGGGACCTGGTGTCGGTCCGCCTTCCTGGAGCTGCGCTTCGGGCCGCACTACCGCCACTTCGCCGACCCCGGCCTCGACCCCGCGCGGCCGGCGTTCTACCGCCTGGCCACCTGCCTCTCACTGGTGGCGGGTCCACTGCGACTCCTGGACGGCGACTTCCCCGATCGCGCCGGGATGCTCGACATCGTCGACCAGAACGTCTCCCGGACGCTTGACCGGCTGCCGGGGTAGGGAGCTCTGTGGGGGCGGCACGCCGCCGAGGTGCCGCGCCCACAGCCCGATCGGACCGACCTTTGGGTCAGTGCCCGACCTGGAACGTGGCGTCCGCGCGGTCCGACGTGGTGCTGATCGGGTCGATGCGCAGGACGTAACCGGAGTGCCGCAGGTGGCGGTCGGGGAAGTTGTGCGACCGGAACGAGGTCCACGAGCTGTCCGCCAGGCCGGCGACGCGGTGGAAGGTGGCGTCGGCGGCGAAGGTCGGGCTGCCGTCGTCGGCCGCCAGCGTGATCGCGTAGTTCACGTGCCGCAGGTAGCGGTCCGGGTAGTTGACCGAGCGGAACGACACCCCGGCCGACGACGCCAGGCCCGGGACCAGGCGCCACTGCGAGTCCTGGTAGGGGTCGAACGGGTACGGGTCGATGCGGCCGACGTTGTCGGCGTGCCGGATCAGGTGGTCCGGGAAGTTGTAGGACTTGATCCGGTTCCAGCTCGGCGCGCCCCAGCGGGACAGCAGGTTGGCGTGCTCGGTGGCCGTGATGCCGCAGATGGTGGGGTGCTTGGCGTTGAGCGGCTGGGTGTACTGGGCCTTGGTCAGCGGCGTCCAGGAGTTGGCGTTGATGTCGCCGCTGCGCCACGCGTACAGCTCGCCGTTCACCGGGGAGAACGAGTCGCCCCACAGCCACCACTCGTTGCGGTTGTGGGCCTTCACGACGATGGGCGCCTCGATGCCGCCGCTGACGACCCCGCTGGTGTAGGTGCCGCGGTCGAAGCTGCGCGGGTTGAGCGTGCTCGACCGCGCGCCGTAGAGGCGGCCGTCGGCGAAGCTCTTGTAGTACAGGTAGTTGGCGCCGTTGCCGACGTGCATCGTGGCGTCGAGGACGTTGAAGCCGGGGTCGAAGAACAGCTGCGGCGCGCCGACGGTGACGAAGTCGGTGGTGTAGTTGACGTAGAACGCGTCACGGCCGCCGCTGTTGGCCGAGTAGAGGATGCCGTACTGGCCGCGCGCGGCGTCCCAGAACGCCTCCGGCGCCCACGTGTGGGTCGGCATCGAGTGCATCTTGAGCCTGCGGTACCCGGTGAACGACCGCAGGTCGGCCGAGTCCCAGGCGTGGATGTACTGGTTCTGCTTGGTGAAGTCGGTGCCGGTCAGGTCGGTCGCCAGCACGACGAACCCGCCGTTCTGCTTGCGCATGATGAACGGGTCGCGCAGGCCGCCGGTGCCCGCCGTCGGCGTGGCGACCGGGTTGCCCTGGTTGAGCGGGGTCCAGGTGAGCCCGTCGGTGCTCACCGCGAGGTGCAGCGCGTACCGGTCGGCGACCTTGTTCGGGGACTCGGTGAAGTAGCCCATCACGTAGGCGGAGTCACCGGGCGCCGCGGCGGCGACCCCGGTCCGGGCCAGCGCCAGCGAGGCCAGGCCGCCGGCCAGCAGTGTGCGTCGTTGCAGCATCAGCCGTGTGCCTTTCGGGGGAACCCCGGGGCGGGCGGGAGACACCCGCCCCGGGGGAGTCTCATTCGCCGGAGGGCGCGGTGAGGGTGGTGCCGAGCCGGACGGGCGTGCCGAAGTTCGGGGTGCCGTCCGAGTTCCAGGTGAACTTCTGCGCGCGGGTCGACCGGTTCATGTCGCAGCCGCCGGACGCGGAGTCGTTGGCGTGGTAGACGATCCAGTCCTCGGTGCCGTCGGGCGACTTGAAGAACCCGTTGTGGCCCGGCGCGTACACGCCGTTGCCGTCGTTGCGCTGGAACACCGGGTTGGGCGACTTCGTCCAGTGCGACCGGTTGAGCGGGTCGGAGCCGGTCAGGGTGAGCAGGCCGAGCTTGTAGTCCGGCCCCCAGCACGCGCTGGCCGAGTACACGATCATGGTCTTCCCGTTGTGGTACAGCGGCTCGGCGCCCTCGTTGACCGGCGCGGTCTGCCGCTCCCAGGACAGCGTCGGCTGGGAGATGGTGCGCCGTGATCCGCTGAGCGTGTAAGGGTTGGACATCGGGGTGATGGTCAGCGACTGGGTGCCGTCCATCGCGCTGCCCATCAGGTACAGCTTCCCGTTGTGCTGCAGGATGCTCGGGTCCAGCTCCCACGTGCTGCCCAGGTCGGCCTTGAACGAGTAGGGGCCCATCGGGTCGGTGCCCGAGGACTCCAGCACGTGCAGCCGCTGCGTCGGGTTGTAGTCCGACACGTTCTGCCCGGCCACGTAGTACAGGTACCACCGGCCGTTGAGCAGGAAGAACTCCGGCGCCCACATGTTGCAGCACCCGTTCGGGCGGGTCAGGTTGAAGACCACCTGGTCGGCCGCGGTCGACAAGCCGGCCAGCGTCCGCGACCGGCGCATCGTGATCGTGGAGTTCCACGTCGTCGTGGCCAGGTAGTAGTACCCGTTGTAGTACTGCATCCACGGGTCCGGGCCGTTGCGCTTGATCGGGTTGGTGAAGGTGCCCGGCGCGGACGCGCCCAGCTTGACCAGCTGCCACTGCTGGTTCGTGCCGCCGGTGTCCGGCCACTGGATGAGCTGCGCGCCGTCGGCGGTGGAGAAGTCCAGCACGTCGACGGCCTTGCCGCTGGCGCGGTTGAGCAGCCGGACGAACCCGCCCGCCGAGTCGGCCAGCCGGAACTGCTGGTTGGTGCCGTTGCGGTCGGTCCACTGGGTCAACCCGGTGCGGTCGGCGGTGTCGGCGAAGTCCAGCACCTTGCCGCTGTGGCGCGACTTCAACCGGTAGTAGCCGCCGCCCGAGTCCACGAACTGCCACTGCTGCCACGCGCCGTCGTTGCGCGTGTACTGCGAGATCCGCGCGCCGTCGGCGGTGGCGAGGTCGTAGACGTCGAGCGCCTTGCCGCTGTTGCGGTTGACCAACACGTACGAGGCGTTGGTGTCGACCACCGCGGCCGACGCGGTGGGCGGTAGAGCCGAGGTGATCCCACCGAGCAGCGTGGCCACGGTGGCGAGGACGACGCCGCCGCGGCGCGCGCTCCGATAAGGCGATCTCATGGTTGCTCTCCCTGCGACGCTGCATGGACGAACACGGTCGGCCCGCCGGCGTGCAAGCCGGTGCGGGCCGGTGGAAGGGCGTGGCGGCGGGTGGCGGGTGCGGGTGGACCGGGATCACCGGCCACTCGACCTCGCGTCTGTTAACGCTAACAGCACGATCGGCGACGGTTCAATAGCCGCGCGTCTTCGCACGTGACGCAGCGCCCTGGTGTCGAAGGGTTTCGACACATTGGGCCGTTCGGCCGCATCACGCCCATCTGTTAGCGATAACAAGGTTGCGGATTCCGTGGCTGCCTGGAATTGACCGGCAGCGACCAGGGAAAGCCTCTGGTAACCGACCGGACACGGCGCGCGACGTTCCATAGGAAGGATAAATAGTCCGCACCGCACAAAGCGAATGAAGGGTTCGACCGTTCAGAGGATTCCACATTACGAGACGCGCGGCGTAACGTTGCGCGGACCGGCGACCCGCCCGCATCCGCCCAGGGCAGGAGAACACTGCATGACTGACGAGAACGCCAATTACCACGAATTCCTCGTCGTGGTGAACGACGAGGAGCAGTACTCGGTCTGGTTCGCCGACCGGGACCTCCCGCCCGGGTGGCGGACCGAGGGAACGCGTGGCACCAGGGAAGACTGCCTGGCCCACATCGACCGGGTGTGGACGGACATGCGCCCGCGCAGCGTCCGCGAGCACGTCGCCGCGCACCGCGGCTGACGCTCCGCCCGACCACACCCCGCGCATTACCGAACGTCCGCGCCAAAGGGGTGCCCCACGTTGTCCGGAAACGGCCTCCGGGAATTTCCCGGCGGCCGGTTCGGTCATGCGCGCCCGAAACACATTCGTCGGGGAGGCTTTGTGCACACGGATTCTGCGCCACGACTCGCGCCCGCTCTGCCGTTGCAGAGCGGAATGATCGCGGCCGGGTTGCGCGACCCGTCGGCCGGGACCGACGTCATCCAGTGCGTGCAGCACTGGCCGCACGGTCTGGACGCCGCCGCGTACCTCGCGGCGTGGCGCGCCGCCGTCGAACGGCACCCGGTCCTGCGCACCCGGTTCACCTGGCGGGCCGACGGCGGCATGGAGCAGTGGCCGGGGCCGGCCGACGACGTCCCGGTGCTGGCGGACGGCTCGGTGACGGACCTGGAGGCGTTCCTGGCCGCCGACCGGCGGGCCGGGGTGGACCCGGTGGCCGGGCCGCCGCTGCGGGTCGTGGCGCTGCCCGGCGACGTGGTGGTGGCGACGTTCCACCACGCGATCCTCGACGGCCGGTCGCTCGCGATGCTGCTGGCCGAGGTGGACGACGACTACGCGGCCAGGCTCGCCGGCGGCGCGCTGGAGTTCACGGCACGCCCCGACTTCGCCGACTACGCCCGCTGGCACGACGCCCGGATCGCGGTCGGGCACCCGGAACGGCTGGCCGACGAACGGTTCTGGGCCGCGGAGCTGGCGGGGTCGGCCGAGCCCGCTCCCCTGCCGCTGGAGCACGCCGGCCCCGGCACACCCGTCATGGCCACGGCCGCGCTCGACCTCTCCGACGCCGAGACCGAGTCCGTGCGGGCGCTGGCCGAACGGGCGGGCGTCACGGTGAACACCGTGGTGCTGGCCGCGTGGGGCCTGGTGCTGACCGCGCACGCGCACGCCGACGAGGCCGTCTTCGGGGTGACCCGGGCGGCGCGCCACGGCACCGTCGAAGGCGCGCAGGACATGCTCGGCCTGCTGCTGGCGACCGTGCCGCTGCGGCTGCCGGTCGACCGGGACGCGTCGGTGGCCGACTGGCTGCGATCGGTGCGGGAACGGTCCGTGCGGGCGCGCGACCACCAACTGTGCCCGCTGCCGGTGATCCAAGGTGCGGCCGGGCACGACGTGTCGTTGATGCGCAGCCTCGTGCTGTTCGAGCACCGCGAACTCGGCACGGTGCTGGCCGCGCGGCCGTCCGCGCCGCCGGGCAGGCGGGTCCGCATCCTGCGCACCCCCGGTTACGCCCTGACCTTGTACGCGTTCGCCGAACCCCGCCTGAGCTTCCAGCTCATCCACGACACCGGCCGGTTCCCGGGTTGGGCGCCGGACGCGGTGCTGGCGCAGGTCCGGGACCTGCTGGCGGGCATGGCCGAAGCGCCGGACCGGCCCGTGCGGCAGCTCGACGAGCCGCGTGACCTGGCGCGGGTGTTGACGGGGTGGAACGACACCGCGATCGACTACCCGGCGGACGCGACCGTGCCCGACTTGTTCGCCGAACAGGTGCGACTGAGACCCGACGCGGACGCCGTGTTCGACGGCGAGCGGTGGCTGAGCTACGCGGAGCTGGACGAGCGGTCGAACCGGTTGGCGCACGTGCTGCTGGCGCGGGGCGCGCGGGTGGACCGCCCGGTGGCCCTGTCGCTGCCGCGTGGCGCGGACTTCGTGACCGCGGTGCTGGCCGTGGTGAAGACCGGTGCGGCCTACCTGCCGCTGGACCCGGAGAACCCGGCGGCACGGGACGCGGTGGCGTTGCGCGAGTCCGGCACACCCCTGGTGGTCTCGGATCGGCCACGCGCGCTGCCGGACGGCGTGGCGTCGGTCGTGATGCCGGAACTAGACCTTTCAGAGCAGTCTCCCGTATCTCCGGCGGTCCTCGCGCATCCATTAAGCGTGGCTTATGTCAACTACACGTCCGGGTCAACCGGTAAGCCGAAGGGCGTAGCCGTGCCCCACCGGGGTGTGGTTCGACTGGTCACGCGGCCGACGTTCGCGCGGTTCGGGCCGGGGCAGACGTTCCTGCACCTGTCCGCGACCGCGTTCGACCTGACGACGCTGGAGGTGTGGGGCGCGCTGCTGACCGGCGGCCGGGTGGTGCCCGCGCCCTCCGGTCCGCTCGACCCTGCGGTGCTGGCCGAGCTGCTGCGCGTGCACCGGGTGAGCGTGCTGTGGCTGACCGCCGGGCTGTTCCACCAGCTCGACCCGTCGCTGGTGGCCGACGTGGAGCAGCTGCTGGCCGGCGGGGACGTGGTGGCCCCGGACGCGGTGCGCGCGGCGTTGGCGGCGCGCGGCGGGAAGCCGGTGGTCAACGGGTACGGGCCGACGGAGAACACCACGTTCACCGCGTGCCACGTCGTGCGGTCGGCCGACGACGTGGGCGCGACCGTGCCGATCGGCACGCCGATCCAGCGGACCACGGTGTACGTGCTGGACGAGTCGATGCGGCCCGTGCCGGTGGGCGTGCCCGGCGAGCTGTACACGGGCGGCGACGGGCTGGCGCGCGGGTACTGGGGCGCGCCGGGGCTGACCGCCTCGAAGTTCCTGCCGGACCCGTTCGGGGCGGCGCCCGGTGGGCGGCTCTACCGGACCGGCGACCTGGCGCGGTGGCGGCCGGACGGCGTGCTGGAGTTCCTGGGTCGCGCGGACCGGCAGGTCAAGGTCCGCGGGTTCCTGGTGGAGCCGGCCGAGGTCGAGGCCGTGCTGCGGGAGCACCCGGCGGTCGCCGCGGCGGCCGTGCTACCGGTCGGCGACGACGACGCGCGGCACCTGGTGGCGTTCGTCGTGCCGACCGGGTCGTCGGAGGTCGAGGACGTGCGCGCGCACGTCGCGGAACGGCTGCCCGCCTACCTCTGCCCGGCGCGGTACGTGCCGCTGCCGGAGCTGCCGCTGAACCGCAGCGGCAAGGTGGACCGGGCGGCGCTGCGGTCGGTCCGTGCCCCGGGCGCGCGGGGCACGGACCGGACCCGCCCGTCGACCGCCACGCAACGGCGGTTGGCGGCGCTGTGGGAGAACCTGCTCAGCGCGCCGGAGGTGTTCGCCGAGGACGACTTCTTCGCGGTGGGCGGCAACTCGCTGCTCGCGGTGCGGTTGGCGTTCCGGGTGCGAGAGGAGTTCGGGGTCGAGGTGCCGGTCGCCGACCTGCACCGGGCCCGGACGCTGGCGGCGTGCGCGGCGGTGTTGGACGCGGCGACGGGCTCGGCGGCCTGCGGCGTGCCGATCACCCGGCGGGACCGGTCGGCCTACCTGGTGCCCGCGCCGCGCACGCCGGCGCGGCCGGTCGCGGACCACCTGGTGCTGCCGAGCGGCGGTGACTGGGCGGCGTGGCGGTGGGTCGAGCTGCGCGGGACGGGATTCGGCGTCGAGCCGCTGCTGGCCGTGGCGAGCCCGGACGCGGCGCGCGCGGCGGAGGCGGTGCTGGCGGCAGAGGACGCGGTGGGCCAGGCGCGGTGGACGGCGTTCCGGGTGCTGCGGGAGGTCGAGGACCGGGCGCGCGGCGAGCGGCGGTCCGCATTGCGGCGGATCGGTCGGCTGGTGCGCAAGGGCCGGTTCGCCGAGGCCCGCACGGCGCTGGCTGCAGCGCCGAACCCCGTGGTGGTCGCGCTGCCGATCGAGGAAGCGCCCGTAGCGCTGGTGGCGGGATCCGCGAGGACCGAGGCCGACGGCGGACCGGCCGCGGTGCTGGTCGTCGGCCCGGAGGCCGGCGAGGACGCGGGCCCGTCGACGGCATCGGACAACGCGGAGGTCGATGCGGCGTTGGCGGCCGCCGAGGACGCCGCGACCCGGCACGACGCGCTGCTCGTCGAGTACGCGGCCCGGTTCGAGGCGGGCCGGGAGGCCGCCGCCGAGGTGCTGCGGGCCGTCAGCGGGGACGCCAGGTTCCGCGAAGCCGTGGCCTGGCAGAACCCCCGTGCCCTCCAGACCGCCGTCGACGCGTTGCACCGGGCGTTGTCCGGCGAACGCTCCGCGTCCCGCAACGTCGACTACCGGCGCTGGGAGCACACCGTCGTCAGCTACCTGCAGCGCTACTGCGCCAAGAACGACACCATCGGGTTCTTCGGGCCGGTCGGGTGGGCGAGGATCGAGGACGGCGCGCCCGCCGCGATCACCGCGAGACCCGGGCCCGACCTGATCGCCTCGCGCACCACCTACCTGGAGAACTGGGCCGTCCAGCAGCTGGCCGAGGCGTTGACCACGGACGCCGTGCGGCCGTGGGCGGTGCCGAGGCGGATGCCCTTCGTGGACGTCGTGGGCGACACCATGCACGTCCCGATGACCGATCCGGTGCGGCTGCCCGCGGCGGACGCGGCCGTGCTCGCCGCCTGCGACGGCCTGCGCCGCGCACCCGAGATCGCGCTCGACCTCGACCTGCCGCTCGACGGGGTGCTCGCCACCCTCGAACGGCTGCGGCAGGCCAAGCGGATCGCGTGGACCCTGGAGGTGCCGCCGGAGGCGTTGGTGCCGGAAACCGCTCTGCGCGAGCAGATCGCGGCCATCGGCGACCCGGAGGTCCGCGCCGGGGCCGAGCGGGCGCTCCACCGGATCGAACGGGGACGCGACGCGGTCGCCGCCGCCGTCGGCGACCCGGACCGGCTGGTGCGCGCCATCGACGGGTTGCACGAGACGTTCACCGCCATCACCGGCACGGCGGCCGTGCGTCGACCGGGCCTCTTCTACGCCGGTCGCACGGTGGTGCACGAGGAGTGCCGGCGCGACCTCGACGTCACCCTCTCCCCCGCGCTGGTGGAAACGCTCTGGACGCCGCTGTCGCTGGTGTTGGAAGCGGCGCGGTGGTTCACCTCCGCGGGCTCCGCGCTGTACGGGCGGGCGTTGCGCGAGGTGTACCGGGAACGGGTCGCGGCCACCGGTTCGGACCGCGTGCGGCTGGCCGACTTCTGGCTGTGGGCCAACGACACGATCTTCCGCCTCGACGAACGGCTGATCGGCAGGCTCGTCCGGGCCCTGCAGGACCGCTGGGCCAAGGCCCTCGGGCAGGCGCCGACCGGGCGCGAGGCCCACTACCGGGTGAGCGACGTGCGGGACGCCGTGCTCAAGGCGTTCGCCGCGCCCCGGCCGGGGTGGCGCGGCGCGGTCCAGCACAGCCCCGACGTGCTGATCGCCGCACGGGACGAGGACGCGATCCGGGCGGGCGACTACCGGTGGGTGCTCGGCGAGGTGCACCCCGGCGTGAACACCATGCGGTCGGCGTTGTTCGTGTCCCAGCACCCCGACCCGGCCCAGCTGCGCGCGGCGATGCGGCACGACATGGCCGGGCCGCGGATCGTGCTGGCCACGACGCGCGAGGAAGGCGGCACGCCGCAGCGGCTCGCCGACGCCCTCGTCTCGCCCGACGACCTGAAGATCGTGTTCGGGCACGACGCGTGCGGGCCGGGGCTGCGCGACGCGGTGCCGGTCGGCGCGTGCGAGGTGACCGAGAGCGGCGGGCGGCTGGTGGCGCGCAGCCGGGACGGTCGGGTGGACGTCGACCTGGTCGAGCTGCTCAACGAGCAGGTCATGGCGCAGTTGGTGCAGCACTTCCGGCTGCTGCCCGCGGGCGCGCACACGCCCCGGGTCAGCCTGGACCGGTTGGTCGTCGCCCGGGAGGGCTGGCGGCTGCCCGCCGCGAGGTCGGCGTTCGCGTTCGCCCCGGACGAGGCGACCCGCTTCCTGCGGGCGCAGGCCTGGCGACGGGAGCACGGCATGCCGAGGTTCGTGTTCGTGAAGAGCCCGGTGGAGCACAAGCCGTTCTACGTGGATCTGGAGAGCCAGCCGTCGGTCGAGCTGTTCGCGCACGCGGTGCGCGCGCTGGACCGCGAGAAGCCCGACGTCCCGATGGGCGTGGGCGAGATGCTGCCCGGTCCGGACCAGCTGTGGTTGACCGACGCCGCGGGCGCTCGGCACACGGCGGAGTTCCGGGTGGTGGCGGTCGACCGGAGGGGTTGGCCGGAAGGTGTCGGTCTGAGGGGGGAGGGACCGCGGTGAGCGCGGTGACGAGAGAGGACGAGGTGTTCCGGTTCCCGGCCTCGTCGGGGCAGCGCAGGTTGTGGTTGGTCGACCAACTGCTGCCCGCGAGCCCGGTCTACAACATCGGCTGGCGGGTCGGCATCGACGGTCCGCTGGACGCCGAGGCGTTGCGGGTGGCGTTGAACGCGCTGGTCGCCAGGCACGAGGCGTTGCGGACGCGGTTCGCGGCCGAGGACGGCGTGCCGGTGCAGGTGGTTTCGGCGGCGTTGACGGTGCCGCTGGCGCGGCTGTCGGGTGACGTGGACGCGGTGGTGCGCGAGGAGGTCGCCCGACCGTTCGCGCTGCACGGCGGGCCGCTGCTGCGCGCCGGTCTGGTGGAGGTCTCGCCCGACGAGCACGTGCTGGTCCTCGTGCTGCACCACGCGATCGCCGACGGCTGGTCGTGCGCGGTGCTGTTCGACGAGCTGGCCGGGCTGTACGCGGCCGAGGTCGCCGGCGTGCCGCACGACCTGCCGGAGCTGCCCGTGCAGTACCCGGACTACGCGGTGTGGCAACGGGAGCAGGCAGACGGCGGCGCGTTCGCCGCCGACGAAAAGTTCTGGCGCGAGGCGCTGCACGGCGTGCCGACCGTGCTCTCGTTGCCGACCGACAAGGCGCGGCCGGCGACGCCCACCGGGCGCGGCGCGGAGCTGCGGGCGGAGCTGACCGTGCCGGACGGGTCGTTCGCCCGGCTGCTCGCGGTGTTCCAGTGCGTGCTGCACCGGGTGACCGGGCAGGCGGACTTCCTGGTGGCCACGCCGGTCGCGGCGCGCACCAGGCCGGAGACCGAGGGCTTGGTCGGCTTCGTGGCCAACACCCTGCCGCTGCGGGCGCGGTTCACGCCGGAGACCACGTTCGGCGAGGTGGTCGGCGCGGCCGAGGACGCGACCGTGGCCGCGCTCGCCCACCAGGACCTGCCGTTCGAACGGCTCGTGGACATCGCCGCGCCGCAGCGGACGCTCGCGCACGCGCCGCTGGTGCAGGTGATGTTCGCGGTCGAGCCCGTGCCGCCCGCGCGTGACGCCGGCCCGATCACGATCAGGCCCGAGGCGGTCGCGAACGGCGGCGCGAAGTTCGACCTGTCGTTGACCGTCGAACGGGCCGGTGACCGGTGGTTCGCGCGCTGGCAGTACGACTCCGCGCTGTTCACGCCCGAGACGGTCGCCGCGCTGCACTCGGTGTTCGCCGCCGCCGTGCACGCCTCCCCCGCCGACCGGGTCGCCGAGCTGTGGCTCGGTGACGACGCGCCGCAGGAACCCGCCGTCGAGGTGCCCGCGGAGACCGCCGCCGACCTGGTGTTCGCCGCGCTGGCCGAGCACCCGGACGCGGTCGCGATCGAGGGCGCGTTCACGTGCGGCGAGCTGGACCGGGCGGCGAACCGCCTGGCGCACGTGCTGGTGGCCGCCGGTGTGCGGCCGGACCAGCCGGTGGCGCTGTGCCTCGACCGGGGCGCGCCGATGGTGGTCGGCCTCCTCGCCGCGTGGCGGGCGGGCGCGGGCTACCTGCCGCTGGACCCGTCGTGGCCGCCGGCCCGGCTGACCGCGATGGCCGCCGGGTCCGACGTGCCGGTGCTCGTCACGGACGGCGCGTCGCGCGCGGTCACCGGACCCCTGACCGGGCCGTGGACCGAGGTCGACCTGGACACCGCCGAGCTCGACGCCCAACCGGACACGCCGCCACCCGCGGCGCGGCAGCACCCCGGCACGCTGGCCTACGTCATCCACACCTCCGGGTCCACCGGCAAGCCGAAGGGCGTGCGGTGCACCCAGGGCGGGCTGGCCGCGTTGCTGCGCGCCATGGGCGAGTTGATGCGGCTGACACCGGCCGACCGGCTCGCCTCGATCACCACGCCCGCGTTCGACGTGTCCACGGTGGAGATGCTCGCCCCGCTCATCAGCGGCGCGACGCTCGTGGTGGTCCCGGCCGACGACGTGGCCGACGGAGGGCTGCTGCGCGCGCGCATCGAGGAGACGAGGGCGACGGTCGTGCAGGGTGGTCCGGCGAGTTGGCGGATGATCGTCGCGGCCGGCGGTGTGCCCGCGCGCGTGCGGCTGCGGATCAGCGGCGGCGAGGCGATGACCCGCGACCTGGCCGACGACCTGCAGACCGACGGCGCGACCCTGATCGACGGTTACGGGCCCACCGAGACTACGGTGTACTCGGCCGCCGGTGTGGTCTCGCACGCGCCCGACCCCGTGCGGCTCGGGCCGGCGGTGAAGGGCACGTCGCTGCACGTGCTGGACCCGTTGCTGCGCCCGGTGCCGCCGGGCGTGATCGGCGAGCTGCACATCGGCGGCGCGGGCGTGGCCCGCGGCTACCACGGGCTGCCCGGCCTGACGGCGGAGAAGTTCCTACCCGACCCGTTCGGACCGCCCGGCGGGCGCCTCTACGCCTCCGGCGACCTGGTCCGCCGCCACGCCGACGGGAAGCTCGAGTTCCTCGGCCGCGCCGACCGGCAGCTCAAGGTGCGCGGCTACCGGATCGAGCCCGGTGAGATCGAGGCCGTGCTCCGCGCGCACCCGGACGTGGCGCAGGCCGTCGTCGTCGCCTGGTCCGCGCACGCCGCCGACGTGCGGCTGGTGGCGTACGCGGTGCCCGCCGACCCGGACGTCGGCGAGGAGGAGCTGCGCCGGCGGGTGCGCCCGCACCTGGCCGTGAGCCTGCCCGACTACATGCTCCCGGCGGCGGTCGTCGTGCTGCCGGAGCTGCCGCGCACCGGCACCGGCAAGATCGACCGCGACGCGCTGCCCGATCCGGTGTGGACGACCGACGACGTCGACCGGGTCGAGCCGCGTGACGAGGACGAACGGCGGCTGGCGCTGATCTGGCGCGAGGTGCTGAGCATGCCCGCGGACGCGCCGCTCGGCGTGCACGACAACTTCTTCGCCCTGGGCGGCCACTCGTTGACCGCGACCCAGATGCTGGCCCGGGTCCGGGTCGCGCTGGACGTGGACCTGCCGCTGGCGACGCTGTTCGCCGCGCCGACCATCGCCGAGCTGTGCGCGAACCTCGGTCGCGGCACGGGTCCGGTGGCCCGGGGGCCGGTGCCGCTGCTGGACCAGCTCGACGAGCTGTCCGACGAGGAGATCGACCGCCTGCTCGGCACGCTGGTCGACGAGGACGACGCATGAGCCGCGACGCGGTGGTGGTCGGCGCCGGGCTGGCCGGCTCGTTGACGGCCGTCTACCTGGCCCGACGGGGGTTCGGCGTGCGGGTGCTCGAACGGCGGGGCGACCCGCGGGCGCCGGGCGTGCGGGAGGAAGGCCGGTCGATCAACCTCGGCCTGTCCCAGCGCGGCATCGTGGCGCTGCGGGAAGTCGGCCTGCTGGAGCGGTTGGCGCCGCTGACCGTGCCCATGCGCGGCCGGGCGGTGCACCTGCCCGACGGCACGCTGCGCTTCCAGCCCTACGGCCTGGCCGAGGACCAGATCCTGCACTCCGTGCTGCGGCACGACCTGAACGTGGCGCTGGTGGACGAGGCCGAACGGCTCGGCGTCGGGTTCTCCTGGGGCTGCCGGGTGAGCGCCGTCGACCGCGCCAAGCCCGCCGTCACCACCGACGACGGGACCGTGCACACGGCGGACCTGATCATCGGCGCGGACGGGGCGTTCTCCGCCGTGCGCACCCACCTCGGCCGCGGCCTGCGGGTGGACCTGCACCAGGAGTTCCTGGAGTGGGGCTACAAGGAGCTGCTGATCCCGGTCGGGGACGACGGCGAGCCGCGCACCGAACTGCGGGCGTTGCACGTGTGGCCGGGTGACGACGGTCTGATCGTCGCGCACCCGAACGCGGACGGCTCGCTCACCGCGACGGTGTTCCTGCCGTTCGACGGCGAGCAGGGGTTCGCCGGGCTGACCGAACCCGAACGGGTGCGGTCGTTCTTCGCCCGCCGGTTCCCCGACACCCTCGTGCTCATCCCGGACGTGGTCGAGCAGTTCCTGGCGCACCCGCCCGCGAGCCTGGTCACCGTGCGCACCTCGCCCTGGCACGTCACCACCGACGAGGGACGCGGGGTGGTGTTGATCGGCGACGCCGCGCACGCCGTGTACCCGTTCTTCGGCCAGGGCATGAACGCGGCGTTCGAGGACTGCTCGGTGCTCGACCGGTGCCTGGCCGCGCACCCGCACGACCTGCCGCGGGCGTTGGCGGAGTTCGAGCGCTCACGTCGACCGCACACCGACGTGCTGGCGGAGCTGTCCAAGCGCAACTTCGTGGAGCTGCGGGACAAGCTGCGCTCACCGCTGTTCACCGCGCGCAAGAAGGTGGACCTCGCGTTGCACCGGATGTTCCCGAACGCGTGGGTGCCGCTCTACACCCTGATCTCGCACACCACGGTCCCCTACGGCGAGGCGTTGGCGCGGGCGCGGCGGCAGGACCGCGTGCTCGGCGGCGTCACGGCCGCGGTGACCGGTGCGGCGCTGGCGGCCCTGACCCGCCGGTCCCGGAACAAAGGCAGGTGGAGTTGATGCTGATCCATCCGACCCACCAGGCCCACCCCCTGGTCGAGCCGGCGGACTTCGCCGCGCCTCGGCTGCCCGACGCGGTCGCGGCGCACGAACCGGCGCTGCGGACGGTGTTCGAGTGGGCCGGTGAGTACCTGTGCGGACCGCACCCGGACCTGGGGCGGAGGGGCGCGGTGTGCCCGTTCACCGACACGTCCCTGCAACGCGGGCTGTTCTACCTGTCCGTGCACACCGGCGTGCCGGAGCAGCCGGACGAGCTGGCCGCGTTGCTGCTGCACTACCGCGACTGGTTCGCCGAGCTGGAGCCGAAGAAGGGTCCGGGCGCGCAGTTCAAGACCATCGTGGTGCTGTTCCCGGACCTGACCGAGTTCGGCGTGGTCGACCGGGCCCAGGAACTGCTGAAACCGGAGTACACCCGCGGCGGGCTGATGCTGGGCGAGTTCCACCCCGGCCCGCCGCAGAAGGCAGGTCTGTGGAACCCGGTCTTCCGGCCGCTGCACAGCCCCGTGCCGCTGCTGGCGATCCGGCACATGGTGCCCACCGACTTCCCGTTCCTGCGGGACGACGACACGACCGTGGCCGCCTACCTGGAGCGCTTCGGCGACCGCGTGCCCACGCACCTGCGTGACCACGTCCGCGCGGCGGCGGACCGGCTGACCAGGTCGGGGAGCACGTCATGACCGATCTGCGGGACACCGGCGCGGCGGCTGCGGCGTCGGCGCGCAAGCGGGAGCTGTTGGCACAACGGCTGCGGGCACGGGCCGCCGCGCCCACCGCCTACCCGTTGTCGTTCGGGCAGCAACGCCTGTGGTTCCTGGACAAGTTCTCCCCCGGCAGCGCCGTCTACAACGTGCCCCTCGCGCTGCGGCTGCGCGGCACGCTCGACCAGGTCGCGTTGCAGCGCGCGTTGGACACCCTGGTCACCCGGCACGCGTCGCTGCGCACCACGTTCCCCGACTCGGGCGGCGAGCCGGTGCAGCTGGTCGCGCCCACCGGCACGGCCACCCTCACCACCCACGACCTCCCCGACGGGGACCGTGACGCGGAGGCACAGCGGTTCGCCGACGAACGCGCCGGCATCGGGTTCGACCTGCACCGGGGCCCGCTGTTCGCGACGAGCCTGGGCCGGTTCGCCGACGACGACCACGTGCTGGTGCTCAACCTGCACCACATCATCGCCGACGCGTGGTCGCTGTCGGTGCTGCTCGGCGAGCTGGGTCAGGCCTACGACGCGGCGCTCGGCGGCCGCGACCCCGACCTGCCCGCGCTGACGCTGCACTACCCGGACTTCGCGGTCTGGCAGCGGGACCGGGTGACCGAGCTCGCGGCCGGGCACCTCGACTTCTGGACGCGCCACCTCGCGGGCGCGCCGGAGCTGCTGACCCTGCCGACCGACCGGCCACGGCCGCCGGTGGTCACCCACCGGGGCGCGCTGCGGTACGGCCACGTCCCGATCCGGCCGCTGGAGGAGCTGGCCCGCGCGCACGGCGTCACCGTGTTCATGGTGCTGCTGGCCGCGTTCGCGGCCCGGCTCGGCCGGTTGGCCGGTCAGGACGACGTGGTGGTCGGCACCCCGGTCGCCGGGCGTTCCCACCCGGACCTGGAGGGCCTGATCGGGTTCTTCGTCAACACGCTCGCGCTGCGCACGCGGGTGGGCGGCGATCCGACGTTCACCGAGCTGCTGGCCCGGACCCGGCAGGTCGCCGCGGACGGTCTCGCGCACGCCGACCTGCCGTTCGAACGGCTGGTGGAGCACCTGAGCCCGCGGCGGAGCACCGGGCACGCGCCGGTCTACCAGGCCCAGCTGATCTTCACCAACACCCCGCCGCTGGACGTCGAGCTGACCGGGCTGGACGTCACGCCACTGGTGCCCGACCCGAAGGTGGCGAAGTTCGACCTCACGCTCGCCGCCGACCCGCAGGGCGACACGCTCGCCCTGGGCGTCGAGTACAACACCGACCTGTTCGACGCCTCGACCGTCGCCGAGTTCACCGATCGGCTGATCGCGCTGCTCACCGCCGCCGCCGAGCACCCGGAGAAGCGGATCAGCGAGCTGGACGGGCTGACCGGCGTGCGGCGGTGGGAGGTGCTGGAGGGCCTCAACGCCACCGACCTGCCGCTGCCGCCCGCGCGGACCGCGTTGGACCTGGTCACGGGGCACGGCACGGCGGTGTCCGGAGTGGACTCACGGCTGACGTACGCGGAACTGGACACCCGGGCCGAGCGGATCGCCGCCCTCCTCCGGGCACACGGCGTGGGCCTCGGGTCTGCGGTGGCGCTGTGCCTGCCGCGCACCCCGGACCTCGTAGCCGCCGTCCTGGGCGTGTGGAAGGCGGGCGCCGCGTACGTGCCGCTGGACCCGGGCTGGCCCGTCGACCGGTTGACGGCGATGCTGGCCGACTCGGGCGCGGCCGTGCTGGTCTCAGAGCACGAGCTGCCGTTCGGCGGCACGGTCTTGGGCCTCGCCGACGCGGACCGCTTCGAGCCGGCGCCCCAGCCGTGCCCCGCCTCCGGCGAGGACCTGGCGTACATCATCTACACGTCCGGTTCGACGGGCACGCCCAAGGGCGTCGAGGTGCCGCACCGGGCGGTGGTGAACCTGCTGGTGTCGTTCCAGCACCTCTTCACCCTCACCCACGCCGACCGGCTGGCCGCCGTGACCACGCTGTCGTTCGACATCTCGGTGCTGGAACTGCTGCTGCCGCTGACCGCGGGCGCGGAGGTGCTGGTCGTGCCCGCCGACGTGAGCGCGGACGGTGCGGCGTTGCGGGACCTGCTGGTCGACCGCGAGGTCACCGCGCTGCAGGCGACCCCGGCGACGTGGCGGCTGCTGCACGCGGCCGGTGGCGTGCCCGCCGGGGTGGCGACCCGGATCTGCGGCGGCGAGGCGCTGCCGCGCGACCTGGCCGACGACCTGCTGACCGACGACGCGGTGCTGTGGAACGCGTACGGGCCGACCGAGACCACGGTCTGGTCGTCCGCGGGACTGGTCGAGCCCTCGCCCGCGCCGGTGGTGCTGGGTCCGCCGATCGGCAACACCCGGCTGTACGTGCTGGGTCCGGGGCTGGAACCGGTGCCGCCGGGCGTGGTCGGCGAGCTGCACATCGGCGGCGCGGGGGTGGCGCGCGGCTACCACGACCGGCCGGAGCTGACCGCGAGCCGGTTCGTGCCGGACCCGTTCGCCGAGGAGCCCGGACGGCGGCTGTACGCGACGGGCGACCTGGTGCGGCAGCGGTCGGACGGCACGCTGGAGTTCCTGGGTCGGTCCGACCACCAGGTGAAGGTGCGCGGGTTCCGGATCGAGCTCGGCGAGGTCGAGGCCGCGTTGCTGGCGTCCGTCGAGGTGCGCGAGGCGGTCGTGCTGGCCGCCGACGAACGGCTCGTCGCCTACGTGGTGCCCGCGGACGTGCCCCGGGAGGGGTTGTGGTCGCGGCTGCGGGCCGGGTTGGCGCAACGGCTGCCGGACTACATGCTGCCCGCCACCGCGGTGGTGCTGGACGCGTTCCCGTTGACGCCCAACGGCAAGACCGACCGCAAGGCGCTGCCCGCGCCGGTGTGGGACGTCGACGGCGAACGGGTGCCGCCGCGCGACGCGGTGGAGGAAGTGCTGGCGGGCATCTGGGCCGAGGTGCTGGGCGTGCCGGGAGTGGGCGTGCACGACGACTTCTTCGCCTTGGGCGGCCACTCGCTGCTGGCGGCGAAGGCGCTGGCCAGGGTGCAGGCCGCGTTCGCCGTGACGGTGCCGATCGGCCGGATGTTCGCCGCGCCGACCGTCGCCGGTGTCGCCGTCGCGCTCGCCGCCCTGGACGACCCGGCCCGGGTCGCCGCGGTCGCCGAGCTGCGCCTGCAACTGGCCGGGATGTCGGCCGAGGAGGTCGAGTCGATGCTCGGTGAGGCTCGATGAGCGCGCGGGCCGGTGTGCGCCGGTTCGCCGTGGTGTGGGCCGGGCAGCTGGTGTCGGTGATCGGCTCCGCGCTGACCGCGTTCGTGCTCGGCGTGTGGGTGTACCTGGGCACGGGGTCGGTGACGACGTTCGTGCTGATCCAGTTCTGCGCGGTGGTGCCGGGCATCCTGCTCGCGCCGTACGCGGGCGCGCTGGCCGACCGCCACGACCGCAGGAAGATCATGCTGGTCGCGGACTCCGGCGCGGGCGTGGTGACGGCGCTGCTGCTGGTGGCCGTGGCGACGGACTCGCTGGCGGTGTGGCAGGTCTACGTGGCCACGGCGCTGACCGCGACGTTGAACTCGTTCCACATCATCGCCTACACGGCCCTGGTGCCCGCGTTGGTGCCCAAGGAGCACCTGGGGCGGATCAACGGGCTGATGCAGATCACGCAGGGCGTGCAGATCGCCGCGCCGCTGGTCGCCGGTGCGCTGCTCGGCGTGGTGGGGCTGCGGGGTGTGCTGCTGATCGACCTGGTGTCGATGGTGTTCGCGGTCGGCGCGTTGCTGCTGGCCCGGCTGCCCGACGAGGCCGTGCGGCCGGCCGGCGCCGCGGAGCCGGGGCGCGAGGGCATCGGCGCGGGCTTGAGGTGGCTGCGCGGCGCGCCCGGGTTGTTCGCCTTGTTCGCGGTGTTCGGGGTGTGGAACTTCCTGTTCGCCATCGCGGGCGGGTTGGTGCAACCGCTGATCCTGTCGTTCTCCGGTCCCGCGACGCTCGGCGTGCTGATGGCCGCGGGCGGCAGCGGGTTGTTCGTCGGCGGCCTGGTGATGGGCGTGTGGGGCGGCCCGGCCCGCCGGGTGCACGGCATCTGCCTCGGGATCGCGCTGGGCGGGGTGTTCCTGGTGCTGCACTCGCTGGCGCCGTCGCCGTGGCTGATCGGGATCGCCGCGCCCGCGTTCCTGTTCACCCTCCCGTTGATCAACACGTGTTGCGTGACGTTGTTGCAGACCAAGGTCGACCCGGCGGTGCTGGGCCGGGTGCTGGCCGTGGTGCGGGTGGTCGGCACCGCCGCGATGCCCGTCGCGTTCCTCCTGATCGGCCCGCTGACCGACGGCGTGGCCGAGCCCTTGATGGCGGCCGACGGCCCGCTCGCCGGTGGTGTCGGCGCGCTCATCGGCACCGGCGAGGGCCGCGGCATCGCCCTGATCTTCCTGGTCGTCGGCGTGCTGATGCTCGCCTTGGCGGCCTTCGCCTGGACGCGGCCGCGCCTGCGGACCGTGGACGACCTGCCCGACGCGGTGGCCGACGAGACGCCGTCACCTGAAAGGACACTGGGATGACCGAGCTCTCCGACCACCGCGAACGCCTGCTGGCCAAGCTGCTCGCCGAACGCGGCCTGGCCGCCGCGCCCCGCCAGGCGGTGCCACGCCGCCCCGACGGCGCGGTCGTGCCGCTGTCGGGCAACCAGCGCGGCCTCTGGCTGACCGGGCGGCTGGGCCTGGACGCGGGCGCGTACGTCATGTTCGCCGCGCTCCGGGTCGCCGGCGAGGTGGACGAGGACCGGCTGCGCGCGGCCGTGCGGACCGTCATGGGACGGCACGAGGCGTTGCGCACCCGGATCGTGGACGTCGACGGCGTGCCCGAGCAGCAGGTGGTGGACGACGTGCCCGCCGACGTCGCGTTCTCGTCGGTCGACGGCGAGGACGAGCTGGACGCCTTCCTCGTGTCCGAAGTGGACACGCCGTTCGACCTGGCCGTCGCGCCGTTGCTGCGGGTGCGGGTGGTGCGGGTCGGTCCGGGCGACACGGCGGTCGTGTTCAGCGCGCACCACATCGTGTGCGACGACCTCTCCCTCGGCGTGGTCGCGGGCGAGGTCGGCGACGTCTACGCGGGCGTGACGCCCGAGCCCGTCGGGGCGCAGTTCCCCGACTACGTGCACTGGCAGGCCGACCGGCTCGCCGACGGCGAGCGGCAGCGGCAGCTGGACCACTGGCACGACCGCCTGTCCGGCGCGCCGGCCGTGCTCGACCTGGCGCTGGACCGGCCGCGGACGCCGAACCGCACCACCGCCGGCGGCAGCCACCGGTTCACCGTGCCCGCCGCGCTGGCGGGGAAGCTGGCCGAGGTGACCCGCGCGCACGGCTGCACCACGTTCGCCGGCCTGCTGGCCGCGTTCGGCGTGCTGCTGGCCCGCCGGTCGGGCGCGGACGACCTGGTGATCGGCTCGCCGACCACGCACCGGCCGTTCCCCGAGTTGGAGCGCTCGGTCGGCATGTTCGTCACCACCACCGCGCTGCGGCTGGACCTGTCCGGCGACCCGACCGTGGCCGACCTGCTCGGCCGGGCCCGCGCCACCGCGATCGACGCGCTCGACCACGCCGAGGTGAGCTTCGACGAGGTCGCCGCCCAGGTCGCGCCGCGCCGCGACCTCGCGCACCACCCGTTGTTCCAGGTGATGCTGGTGCTCAACCGGGGCGACGCCACCGGCTCGTGGGCCGGGATGGACGCCGCGGAGCTGCCGGTCGACCGCGAGACCAGCCGGTTCGACCTCACGCTGCACGTGCGGGAGACCGACGGCGACTGGCCCGCGAACCTCGACTACAGCACGGACGTGTTCGACGCGGACACCGTGGCCCGGCTGGCCGACCACCTGCTCGCGGTGCTCGCCGCGCTGGTGGCCGACCCGTCCGCCCGGCTGTCCGCGGTGGACACGACCACGGAGGCCGACCGCCTCGCCGCGGGCCGGCTCAACGGCGAGCCGCAGGACGCCCTGGACCCGGCGCTGTCGCTGCGCCACCCCGCCGTGCTCACCCGGATCGCGGAGCAGGTCGCCGCGCACCCCGACCTCACCGCGGTGCTCGACCTGGCCGACGGCACGGAGGTGACGTTCGCGCAGCTCGACCGGCGGGCCAACCGGGTCGCCCACGTGCTGACCGGGTGGGGCGTCGGTCCCGAGACGCCGGTCGGCCTGGCGTTGAAGGCCGGGCCGGACGCGCTGGTGGCGCTGCTGGCCGTGCTCAAGGCCGGTGGCGCGTACGTGCCGCTCGACCCAGCGCACCCGCCCGCGCGGCTCGCCGGGCTGCTGGCCGACTGCGGCGCGCCCGTGGTGATCACCGCGCCGGGCTCCCGGGACCGGTTCGGCGAGTTCCACGGCGCGTTGCTGGACACCACCGACGACGCGTTCACCGGCGAGGCCGACGCGCCGCCGGCCGCGGACGTGCCCGACGACGGGTTGGCGTACATCGTCTACACGTCCGGGTCGACCGGTGTGCCCAAGGGCGTGCAGGTGCAGCACGACACGCTCGCGAACCTGACCGGCGCGTTCGTCGACCTGCACGGGTTCGCGCCCGGTCAGCGGATCCTGATGATCCCGCCGTTGAGCTTCGACGCGTCGGTGGGCGACGTGTTCCCGGCGTGGTGCGCGGGCGCGGCGGTCGTCGTGCACCCCGAACCGGCCGCGATCGGCGGCGCGGACCTGCTCAAGCTGTGCGCCGAGCACGCCATCACCGCCGTCGACTCACCGGCGGCGCTGTTCAAGCGCTGGGTGTCGGACCTGGCGGGCCTCGACGTCGACCCCGGTCCGCTGGCCGTGATGATGATCGGCGGCGAAGCGGTGCCGACGGCGACCGTCGCCGAGTGGGCAGCGCTGACCGGCGGGAAGGTCGCGCTGGTCAACCACTACGGCCCGACCGAGACCACGGTCTGCGCCACGGCCCACCGCACGGTCGACGCGTCGGAGGTCGACCCGCGGGCCGCCACGGTGCCGATCGGGCGACCGCTGCCCGGCGTGCGGGCGTACGTGCTCGACCCGGACCTGCGCACGGCTCCCGTCGGCGTGCCCGGCCAGTTGCACATCGGCGGCCTCGCACCCGCGCGCGGCTACCGCAACGACCCGGAGCGCACGGCGTCGGTGTACCTGCCCGACCCGACCGTCCTGGGCGGTCGGATGTACGCCACCGGCGACCTCGTGCGGCTGCTGCCCGATGGCACGCTGGAGTTCCTCGGCCGGGTGGACGACCAGGTCAAGCTGCGCGGTCACCGCATCGAGCCGGGCGAGGTGCGCTCCGCGCTGCTGGCGCACCCGGCGGTCGCCGAGGCCGCGGTGGCGGTGCGCGGCGACACCCTCGTCGCCTACGTCGTGCCCCGAGCGGAGGCGCCCGCGTTGGACGAGCTGCGGGCGTTCTGCGCCGGACGGCTGCCGGACGCGATGCTGCCCGGCGCGGTCGTGGTGCTGGACGGGCTGCCGCTCACCCGGCACGGCAAGGTCGACGTGGCGGCGCTGCCCGACCCCGACCCGGCGGCCCGGCTGACGCCGTACGAGCCGCCGCGCACCCCGGTCGAGCGGACGTTGGCCGAGGTCTGGTCGGAGGTGCTGGACGTGCCGCTGGTCGGTCGCCGGGACAGCTTCTTCGGCCTGGGCGGGCACTCCCTGATCGCCGCCGCCGTGCTCGCCAAGGTCCGCTCGCTGCTGGGCGTCACGGTGCCGTTGCGCGCCTTGTTCGCCACCGCCGACCTCGCCGAGCTGGCCGAGGTGGTGGAGCAGGCCGCCGCGTCGGACCACACGTTCGCCAAGCGCTACAAGTCCGGCCTGCCCTCCGTGCCGGAGATGCGGGTCGACGCGACCCCACCGGACGACATCGAGGTGCGGCACCCGGTGCGGACGGGGCCCGCGCAACGGGTGCTGCTGACCGGCGCCACCGGGTTCCTCGGCGCGCACCTGCTGGCCGAGCTGCTGGCCCGCACGGACGCCGAGGTGCACTGCCTGGTCCGGGCGGAGACGCCGGCCGTCGCCCTCGCGCGCGTCCGCGCCAACCTGCGTCGCGCGCACCTCGACGTGCCCGAGGAGCGGTTGGCCCGGGTGGTGCCGGTGGTCGGCGACATGTCGCAGCCGCTGCTCGGCCTGGCGGAGAAGGACTTCGACGCGCTGGCCGAGAGCATGGACGCGATCTACCACAACGGCGCGGTGATGAACTTCGTCCTCACCTACCAGTGGATGATGCCGCCGCACGTGGGCAGCACGGTGGACGTGCTGCGGCTGGCGACCCGGTACTCGACCAAGCCGCTGCACCTGATGTCGACGCTCGGCGTGTTCCTCGGCGCGAACTACGACAAGCAGCTGATCACCGAGGCCGACCGGCCGGAGGACCCGACCGGGCTGGACACCGGCTACCACACCACCAAGTGGGTGGCCGACATGATGGGCGTGCTCGCGCGGGACCGGGGCGTGCCGGTGTCGATCCACCGCATCGCCGCGATCGTGGGCGACGTGCGCACCGGCACGGCGAAGACCGAGTCGTACCTGAGCAGGCAGATCGCGACCTGCGCGCACGCGGGCGCGGTGCCGCGGACGCCGGACGTGATCGACATGCTGCCGGTCGACCGGCTCGCGGGCGCGATCGCGGGCATCTCGACCCGGCCGGCGCCGCACGGGCAGGACTTCCACTACTACCGGGCCGACGGGTTCACCTACGCCGACCTGGGCGAGGTGCTCACCGCGAAGGGCTACCCGACCCGCCTGCTGGAGTACGCCGACTGGCGGTCGTTGATGCTGGAGAGCCCGGACAGCGCGTTCGGCCCGCTGGCGTTCGGCCTGACCACCACGCACCGGGCGCACCCGGTGTTCGACTGCTCGACCACGTGGGCCGCCGCGGCGTCGTGCGGGGTCCAGTTCCCGCCCGCCGACGCGGAGATGATAGCCCGGCACGTGGACTTCCTCGCCGCCGCGGGCGTGCTGCCGGAAAGGGGCTGACCATGCCACTGCACCTGGGACCGGACGACGGTCCGCCGTCGTTCCACGACCTGCTCGCCACCGCGGGCTACCGGGCCGTCGCGGCGGGGCTGCGACTCGGGGTGTTCGACGCGCTGGCCGACGGCCCCCGGCCGGTGGGTGCGCTGGCCTCCGCGCTCGGCGCCGACCCGCGCGGCACCGGGCTGCTGGCCGAGGCGCTGGTGTCGTTCGGGTACCTGACCCGCGGGCCGGACGGGTACGCCAACACCGCCGAGACCACGAAGTGGTTGGCGGGCGGCGGTTACTCCGAAGTGGACAAGTTCTGGTCGGTGGTGCTGTTCGAGTCGTGGGAGGGCTTGGAGGAGTCGGTGCGCACCGGCAAGCCCGCGATCGACTTCTACGCGTGGCTCGCCGAACGGCCGGAGGTGCTGCGCCGGTTCCAGGGCATGCTCTCCGGGCACGCCGACGCGATCGCGCCCGAGGTGGCCTCGATCGTGCCGGTCGGATCGACGGTGCTGGACGTCGGCGGCGGGCACGCCAAGCACGCGATCCGGCTGTGCTCGACGCACCCCTCGCTGCACGCGACGGTCGTCGACCTGCCCGACGCCTTGGCGGTGGGCGCGGCGGCGGTTACCGACGCGGGCCTGTGCCGGCGGATCACCTTGCGCGCCGGCGACTACGACACGCTCGACCTCGGCGAGGGCTACGACACCGCGCTGCTGTTCAACGTCGTCCACGGCCGACCGGCGGCGGCGAACGAGGAGCTGCTGGCGCGGGTCGCGGCGGCTCTCCGGCCCGGCGGCGCGGTCGTGCTGCTGGAGCACGACGAGCACTCCCCCGACCGCGCGTCCGACGCCTTCGCCCGCGTCTTCAGCCTCAACCTGTTCCACGGCCAGGGCGGTCAGGTCTACGGCACGGAGGAGATCACCGCCTGGCTCACCGCAGCAGGCTTCGGCGCCCCCGTCGCCCATCCCCTGACCACCTCACCCGGCCAGTCCCTCCTGGTGGCCCACAAACCCTGACCCGCGTGCCCTGCGGCTCAGGACGCGGGTCGACACCACGCCGAGCACGACGACCCACCCGGCGAGCAGCAGGGACGTCGTGCGCGGCGTGACCAGGTCGAGCAAGAGCCCCGCGGCGGCGGCGCCCACCGGCGTCGCCGCCCAGATCAGCAGGCCGAACGTGGCGCCGACGCGGCCGAGCAGGTGGTCGGGCGTGACCTCCAACTGGTAGCTGAGCGCGGCCACGCCGAAGCACGGCATCGACACCGTGAACAGGGCCAGCACGACACCCACCGCGACCAACCCGTCGGCGAACGCCAACGCCACCCAGAGCACGCCTTGCAGCCACACCACCGCGAGCAGCAGCCGGAACAACCCCATGCGCGCCTTGAGCTTCGGCGCGATCACCGCGCCCACGACCCCGCCGACGCCCAGGGCCGCGAACAACCCGCCGATCGCGGCCGGTGACGCGTCCCGCGCCGCCACGATCGCGACCAGCGCGACACCGGAGATCGCCACCTGCAACCCGGCCGCGGTCGTTGCGATCGAGCGCAGCGCCCGGTGGCCCCACAGCCACCGCACGCCCTCGCCGATCTCGGCGCGCAAGCCGTCGCGCGACCGCGCGGGTTCGCCCCGGAAGTCGGCCCTCACCAGGGAAAGGCACAGCGCCGACACCAGGAACGACACCGCGTCCACCAGGAACGGCAGCCCGCGGAACACCTGCAGCAACGCGCCGCCGACCGGCCCGGCGAGCACGCCCGTGGCCGCCTGCGCGGTCTCCGCAGCGGACACGGCGCCGGTCAGCTGGTCCTTGCCGACCACGTTGGGCAGCACGGCGTTCTCGGCGGCGGAGAAGAACACGTGCAGCACGCCACCGACGAACCCGGTGACGAACAGGTGCGCCGGGGTCAACGCGGAGAACGCCAGCGCCACCGGCACGGTCGCCATGTTCACCGCACGGCCGAGGTCGCACAGCACCATCGTGCGCCGCCGGTCCCAGCGGTCCACCAGCGCGCCCGCGGGCAGGCCCAGCACCAGGTACGGCAGCGCGCGCACGGCCGCCAACGCCCCGGCCACCGCCGCGGAGCCGGTCAGCGCGAGCGCCAGCAACGGGTACGCGAGCTGCGACACCCCGTTGCCGAACGACGACAACGCCTGCCCCGCCCACACCAGCCGGAAGTCGCGGACCCGCCACACGCTCACGAGAACCGCTCCCACGCCGACTGCCTGCTCATCCCGAGCGCGGCGCCGATCCGCGCCCACGTGACGCCCCGGCCGCGCAGTTCGGCGACCCGGTCCCCGAGCCCGGTCTCGACCTGGCTCGCGGTGGCCGCGATGCGCGGCAGGTGGGCCAGCAGCTCGTCGTCCGACATCACCGACCACTCCGGCACCGTCACGTCGGACATCCCGTCGCCGGCCTCCAGGATCGCCACGCACGCCGACACGCACCCGTCGCAGATGTAGACGCCCGGCCCGCTGATGATCTTGCGCACGTCGGCGGCGGCCTTGCCGCAGAACGAACAGCCCGGCGGGTACGTCATCGGCCCTCCAGAGTTGTCAGGCATTGCCTGACAACTCTAGCCGTGATCACCGAATGCCATCGAACCGGCCTCGAACCTCCCGATTCGTCCCGTTCTGGGGGAGGATGCGCTCCTCCCGATCCGGGCTCGACGCAGAAACGCAGGTGATCACCGTGGATTCCGCCCTGACGAGCGTCGGCCTCCCGATCGCGCTGGCCGTGGTCATGTTCGGGCTCGGGCTGTCGCTGACGGTCGCCGACTTCGCCCGGATCGCGCGCGAGCCCCGCGCGGTGGCGGTCGCGCTGGCCACCCAACTGGTCCTGCTGCCCCTGGTGTGCTTCGGGCTGGTGGTCGCCCTGGACCTCGACCCCGTGCTCGCGGTCGGCATGATGCTGCTGGCCGCGTCGCCCGGCGGCACCACGGCGAACCTGTTCAGCCACCTGTTCCGCGGCGACGTCGCGCTCAACATCACGCTGACGGCGGTGAACTCGGTGCTCGCCGTGGCCACGCTGCCGGTGGTGGTGAACCTGGCCCTCGACCACTTCGAGCCCGCCGCCGAGGGCGCGGTGGGGCTGGAGTTCGGCAAGGTCGCGCAGGTGTTCGCGATCGTGCTGGTGCCGGTGGTGCTCGGCATGGCGGTGCGCCGCCGGTCGGCCGCGTTCGCCGACCGCGCGGACAAGCCGGTGCGGATCTTCTCGGGCGTGGTGCTGGTGGCCGTGATCGTGGGCACGATCGTCGCCGAGCGGGAGAACGTCGGCGGGTACCTGGCCGACATCGGGCTGGTCACCGCGCTGTTCTGCGCGTGCAGCCTGGCCGCGGGCTACCTGTTCCCCCGGTTGGCGCGGGTCGGCAAGCGGCAGGCGATCGCGTCGGCGTTCGAGGTGGGCGTGCACAACAGCACGCTGGCGATCACGGTCGCGATCACCGTGCTGGGCAGCGAGCGGCTGGCGGTGCCGGCCGCCGTCTACGGCGTGGTGATGTTCCCGCTCGCCGCCGCGGCCGGGTTCCTGCTGTCCCGCACGAGGGCCGAGCGCGACGCCGTGCTCGACTGAACGCCGAGCGCCGGTACGCCGGACGGACCAGGCCTGAGCCGATTTATCGGGGTGACCGATAGTCCGCTCGGATGAGACCGCACGCCGGCCCGACAAAGCAGTGCGTAACCGGCAACCCGCATGCCACCCTTCCGTGCTCACCCAAAAGTGTCACGAAGGGGCGAATCGGACCATGCGATTACTACGCCGCGCACAACTTTCACCGCGTTCGAGACGCGTGACCGCCGTGGCCGCCGCGACCATCGTGGTCGCCGCCACCACGGCGGCACTCCCGCCGACGGCCTCCGCCGCCGTGCCGACCGGCTTCACCGACACCCTCGCCATCGGTGGCCTCACCACGCCCACCGCCGTCTCGTTCGCACCGGACGGGCGGGTGTTCATCGCCGAGAAGAGCGGCCTGATCAAGGTCTTCGACTCGCTCGCCGACACCACCGCGACCGTGTTCGCCGACCTCCGACCGCAGACGCAGGACTTCTGGGACCGCGGCCTGCTCGGCCTGGCGGTGGACCCGCAGTTCCCGACCCGCCCGTACGTCTACGTCGCCTACACCTACGACGCCGCGCCCGGCGGCACGCACCCGCGCTGGGGCGACCAGTGCCCCACCCCGCCCGGCGCCACCGACCAGGGCTGCGTCGTGACCGGCCGGGTCTCCAAGCTCACCGCGGGCGCCGGCGGCACGATGACCGCCGAGCAGCCGCTGGTCACCGACTGGTGCCAGCAGTACCCGAGCCACTCCATCGGCACGGTCGCCTTCGGCCCCGACGGCGGCCTGTACGTCGGCGGCGGTGACGGCGCGAGCTTCAACTTCACCGACTACGGCCAGGTCGGCAACCCGTGCGCCGACCCGCCGTCGCCCGCGGGCACGAACCTCACCGCGCCGACCGCGCGCGGCGGCGCCCTGCGCGCCCAGTCGATCCGCCGCCCGGCGGGCGAGCCGGTGAGCCTCGACGGCACGATCGTCCGCATCGACCCCGACACGGGCGCGGGCCTGCCCGGCAACCCGTTCGCGGGCAACGCCGACGCCAACGCCAAGCGCGTGATCGCCCACGGCCTGCGCAACCAGTTCCGCTTCGCGTTCCGGCCCGGCACCGAGGAGCTCTGGGTGGGCGACGTCGGCTGGAACACCTGGGAGGAGGTCAACCGGATCGCCGACGTGAACGACGCGACGGCGGAGAACTTCGGCTGGCCGTGCTACGAGGGTTCCGGGCGCCAAGGCGGGTACGACGGCGCGAACCTGACGTTGTGCGAGTCGCTGTACACGGGAGCGGGCCAGACCACGCCCTACTACGCCTACAACCACTCGGCGAAGGTCGTCGCGACCGACCCGTGCCCCACCGGCGGGTCGTCGATCTCCGGCATCGCGTTCGAGTCCGGCGGCAACTACCCGCCCGCCTACGACGGCGCGCTGTTCTTCGCCGACAGCTCACGCGGCTGCATCTGGGCCATGCAGACCACGGCCGGCCAGCCGGACCCGGCCAAGCTGGTGCCGTTCGTGACCGGGGTGAACGTGCCGGTGCAGATCACCACCGGCCCCGGCGGCGACCTGTTCTACATCGCGCTGGGCGCGGGCCAGTTGCGCCGGGTCTCCTACCCGACCGGCAACCGGGCGCCGACCGCGGTGGCCACGGCCACCCCGCAGTCCGGGGCCGCGCCCTTGGCCGTGCAGTTCAGCGGAACCGGCTCGACCGACCCGGACCCCGGTGACACCCTCACCTACGCCTGGGACCTCGACGGCGACGGCCAGCACGACGACTCGACCTCCGCCACCCCGACGCGCACCTACACCACCCAGGGCACGGTCACGGTGGGGCTCAGGGTGACCGACCAGTCCGGCGCGTCGGGCACCACCTCGGTCACCGTCACGGTCGGCACACCGGTCGCGGAGGACCCCGTGCCGGTGATCGACACCCCGACCGCGCCGCTGAACTGGTCGGTGGGTCAGCAGGTGCCGTTCACCGGCCACGCGACCGACCCGCAGGACGGCGCGCTGCCCGCGTCCGCGTTGAGCTGGAAGCTGAGCATCCAGCACTGCGCGACCAGCGGCTCGTGCCACGAGCACGTGGTGCAGAACTGGACGGGCGTGGCGTCGGGCTCGTTCATCGCGCCCGACCACGAGTACCCGTCGTACCTGGACCTCACGCTGACCGCCACGGACTCGTCGGGGCGCACCAAGAGCACCACGACGAAGCTCGACCCGCGGACGGTGGCGCTGACGTTCACGTCGAACCCGAGCGGTTTGCAGCTCAGCGTCGGCGGCACGGCGCAGACCACGCCGTTCACCCGCACGGTGATCGTCGGGTCGAACAACTCGATCAGCGCGCCGAGCCCGCAAGGCGGCGCGCTGGTGTTCCGCTACCGGTACAGCAACTGGTCCGACGGCGGGGCGCAGACGCACAACGTGACCGCGCCCGCGACCGCGACGACGTACCAGGCGAACTACACGCTCTGCCTGTGCTGACATGGCCGACCGGCCGCGGACGGGCGTCCGCGGCCGGTCGTCGTCGGGTCAGGCGATGGTCGCCGGGAACCGGTCCCACACGCGGTGCGTGCCGAGCAGTTCCTGGACCTGCTCGAACACGGCCTCCGGGGTGTCGCCGACCACGATGCCGAGGTCGTCGGCCTCGCACCCGGCCTCGAGCAGCGCGGTCTGGCCCGAGCCCCACGCGCCGATCGCCTTCGCGTGCCGGTAGCACTCCTGGACCATCAGCACCACGCGCGGGTCGACGGTGGCGGCGGGCCCTCCGGCCTTGTCGTCACGGGCGGGGATCGCGTCCGGGGCGGGCGGTGGCGCGGCGGCCAGCAGCACCGCGTCGAACTCGACCGAGCGGGCGGTGAGGAACGTCCGCTGCGCCACCAGCCCGTCCGCCAGCTGCCCGCCGCGCGCGGCGATGACCAGCGGGACCATGCCGCCCGCGCTGATCGTCTGGCGCAGGGTGTTCAGGCCGTCGAGGCTCGCCGGGTCGTCCGCGTCCACCACGATGCCGATCATCCGGCCGTCCGTCGGCCACACCTGCCCGATCTGGGACACCGCCGGGCTGGGCGCGACCTCGGCCGCGGGCTCGGTCGCCGCCGGCGCGGGCAGCCCGAGACCGGCGGCCACCAGGGCGCACAGCTCGGCGTCCACGTTGGCGAGCACGCGCAGCTCGCGTTCCTTGATCGCCTGCTCGTAGCACTTGCCCAGCTCGAACGTGAACGCCCGCACCAGGTGCTCCTTCTCCACCGGGCTCAGGCTCCGGTAGAACAGCCGGGGCTGGGTGAAGTGGTCGGCGAACGACGCGGGCGCGCGGCGCTCCTTGACCCCCTCGGCCACCGGGGCCGGGAACTCGACGTACGCGCCGGTCTCCAGACCCGCCATGAACGGGCAGCCGCCGTCGAGGGTGTTCGGCTTGTACGGCGCCACGCCGCTGTGCACGGCGTGCTGGTGGAAGCCGTCGCGCAGCATGTCGTTGACCGGGGCGTGCGGGCGGTTGATCGGGATCTGGTTGAAGTTCGGCCCGCCGAGCCTGCTGAGCTGCGTGTCGATGTAGGAGAACAGGCGGGCGTGCAGCAGCGGGTCGTCGGTCACGTCGATGCCCGGCGGCAGGTGGCCGAGGTGGAAGGCGACCTGCTCGGTCTCGGCGAAGAAGTTGGTGGTGTTGCGGTTGAGCGTGAGCATGCCGATCGCCTGGACCGGCGCCAGCTCCTCCGGCACGATCTTGGTCGAGTCGAGCAGGTCGATGCCCTCGAAGGTCTGCTCGGGGGTGTCCGGGAAGACCTGGATGCCCAGCTCCCACTGCGGGAACGCGCCGGACTCGATCGCGTCGAACAGGTCCCGCCGGTGGAAGTCGGGGTCGACGCCCGCGATCAACTGCGCCTCCTCCCACAGCAGGGAGTGCACGCCGAGCTTCGGCTTCCAGTGGAACTTGGCCAGCGACGTCGTGCCCTCGGCGTTGACCAGCCGGAACGTGTGGACGCCGAAGCCCTCCATCATCCGGTAGGACCGCGGCACGGCCCGGTCGGACATCTGCCACATCACGTGGTGGGTGGCCTCGGTGTGGGTGGAGACGAAGTCCCAGAACGTGTCGTGCGCGCTCTGCGCCTGCGGGATCTCCCGGTCCGGGTGTGGCTTGGCGGCGTGGATGATGTCCGGGAACTTAATGCCGTCCTGGATGAAGAACACCGGGATGTTGTTGCCGACCAGGTCGAAGGTTCCCTCGGCGGTGTAGAACTTCGTGGCGAAGCCCCGGGTGTCACGCACGGTGTCGGCGGAACCGCGTGAACCCACGACCGTGGAGAACCGGGTGAACACCGGGGTGGTCACGCCTTCGGCCAGGAAACCGGCCTTGCACACGTTCGTGGCATTTCCGTAGCCCACGAACACGCCGTGGACGCCCGCGCCTCGCGCGTGGACCACCCGTTCCGGGATGCGTTCGTGGTCGAAGTGGGTGATCTTCTCGCGCAGGTGGTGGTCCTGCAGCAGTGTCGGTCCGCGCGCGCCCGCCTTGAGCGAGTGGTCGGTGTCGTACAGGCGAGCGCCCGTCGACGTGGTCAGGTACTCGCCCTGCTGCTCACGCGCGTCCGCGGCGGCGCCGGTCTCCGCGCCGGTCGCGGTCCGCGTCTGGGGGGACGCCTGGTCGGGCTTGCGCGGCAGCGGCCCCTGCGGCACGTCCGGCGGGTCCAGCGGGGGCGGCGCGCTGCCCGGCGTGCCCGGGACCGGCGGCGTGACCAGGTCGGCGACCTTCTCCACGGCCCGGTCGAGCGCTTCCTTCACGACCTTGGCGGGCTTGAACGCGTCCACGTGCTCCTCCTCGTCGGCAGTCTCAAGCCGACTACCCGGGGTGGAGCGAACTACACGCGGCGTCCGCCGGTCGTTCAGAGGGAGATGAGGCCCGCTTTGGTGGGCCGGAAACCGCAGCTGTCGAAGTAGAACGGCTCGAGGTGGTCGTCGAAGTCGACGTGCAGCCACTCGCAGCCGGCGGCTCGCGCGCCGTCCACGGCCGTCGCGACGAGTTGTCGTCCGACGCCCTGACGGCGCGCGGTCGCGGTGACGAGGGTGTCGAGGACGAAGGCGTGGATCGCGCCGTCCCAGGCGACGTTGACGAAACCGACGAGGGCGTCGTCGCGGCGTGCGGTGACCCAGCCCAGGCTGTGCCGGGTGACCTGGCCCCACCAGTCGTCGTCCAGGGTGCGGTGGTCGAACCCTTCCGCGTGCAGTGCGTTGACCTCGGGGTTCTCGAACGTGCCCCGCCACTCGTAGTCGATCATCCGCGAAGCCTACGGAACCGGGACCTGCCGAAGGGCGGGTAATCGTTCGACGGATCGGACCGGCGGGCCGCACGATGTGCGCACCATGACCGGTTCCCTGTTCGCGCCTCCCCTGGTGGTGCCCACCATCGGTCCGCTCGCCCGCGCGGCGGCCGATCGTGGGCTGGCCGTCGTGTCCTCGGTGTCGGTCGTTCCGGCGGGACCGGTGCACTACTACGGCGGGCCGTTGTTCGCCGACCGCGTCGCCGCGCGGCTGGGCCTCGGTCTGCTCGAACCGGCCGACGACTGGCTCCCCGGGCTGCCGCGGGAGCTGGTCGGCCGGCGGATCCGTGCGACGACCCTGGCCGAGGCCCGCGCCCGGTCCGGTCGGGCGTTCGTGAAGCCGCCGTCGAGCAAGAGCTTCCCGGCACGCGTGTACGAGCACGGTGGCGAGTTGCCCGCGGACCTGCCGGACGACACGGCCGTGCTGGTGAGCGAGGTGGTCGGGTTCGCCGCCGAGTTCCGGCTGTTTCTGCTGGACGGGAAGGTGCGCACGGGTTCTCGGTACGCGACTTGGGGCCGCTTGGACCCGGCGCCGCTCGACTCCTGCTCGGCGGCGGCCCGGGTGCGCGCGTTCGCGGCGGCGTTGCCCGGGTTGCCCGGCGCGGTCGTGGTGGACGTCGGGCTGACCGGTCCGCCGGACGACCCCCGTGCGGCGGTGGTCGTGGTGGAGGCGAACATGGCGTGGTTCAGCCAGATCTACATGTCCGATCCGGCGCGGGCGCTCGACGTGGTGCTGCGCGCGGCGGGGCCGATCGACGACGTGGCGGTGTCCGACCACCCGTTCGTGCGGCGGCATCCGACCGTGGTCTGACCTGGCACCCCGGACCCCGGGCCGATCCGCTCCGAGCCCTTCGTTGAGATCGTCTACCCCATGACCTCCCCCTTCCCCGGCCGGTGGCCGGGAGCCGTCGCGATGACCCTCGGTCCGGTGCTGCTGCTCGTGGGCACGCTGCTGCGGTGGCCGTTCCACTACTTCTTCCCCCAGCAGTTGGCCGCCGTGGCCGAGCAGCCGGGCCGGATGACCGCGGCGCACACCTTGGTGCTCGCCGGGACCGTGCTGCTCGCACCCGCGGTGATCGCCCTGGCGCACCGGATCGGGCGAACGCGTCCCGTGTTGGCGGCGTGGGGTGCCGGGCTGGTCCTCGTGGGCCTGTTCGAACGCACGTTCCACGCGGGCATCGACCAAGCCGCGCACGGTCTGGTCCGACGGCAGGGCGCGGCCGTCGCGACCGACCTCGTCGGCCAGTCCTACCAGGACCTGCACCTGTTCAGCTTCCTGTCGTTCACCATCCTGCTCGGCTGGCCGGTGCTGGCCTTCGCCGCCTACCGCAGCGGCGTCCTCGGCCCGGTCCGCGCCACCGCCCTGGCCGCGACGTGCCTGCTGCCGTTGGGCGTGCTGAAGGGCACCGAGATCACGTCGGTGATCGCGGTCGTGGGCCTGTGCGCCGCGTTGCTGCCACTGGGCATCCGCCAGGCGCTCGACGGCCCCAGCCCAACCCGCAAGTCGCTCCTGCTGACCCTCGCCGCCGTTCCGACCCTCGGCGCCCTGGCCTACGTGAGCACCCTGGGCTGACTACCGGACCCCATCGCCCGACCACCGACCCCGCCGGGTCAGGTGACGGGCAGGGCGAAACGCCGGACACCCCTCGGGGTGCGGACCACCAAGGCCTCGGCCAGCGTGGAGCACGGCGTGATCTCCTGGTCCAGGCCGCTGATCTCGAACGGTCGCAGGACGTGGCGGTGGCTGGCGACCACGCGCAGCGGCACGCCCGCCGCCTTGGCCGCCAGGTGGCCGCGGTGGAGCTCGTTCAAGCCCGCGGCGGCGAAGAAGTCCACTTCGGTGAGATCCACGACGACCGGTGCGGGCGGGGTCGCCAGGGCCAGGCTGATCGCGATCTCGTGTTTCAGCCCGCAGACGGTCATCGCGTCGACCTCGCCGGCGACGCGGACCACGACGGCATAGCCGTGGACTTGGCGGTCCACCCTGAACGAGTGGCTGGAAGGTTCGGTTATCACGGCCCGCAGCCTCCTCGGAGGTCGAAGAAGGCAGTGGCAGCTGACTCGATCCGCTGCGTCGTCCGACCGTACTCGCATCCACCCGAATCCGCAGCTCAACGGCACACCCACGGCCACCGCCGCGCCCCGGAGAAGTGCAGGCGGCCCACCGGGAGGGCCCGGTTTCGGACCACCTCGGGAACCCCTCGAACGGGTGACCACCGACGGGTCAGCGCACGGCGGCGGTGATCTTGGCGAACAGCGGGGCAGGCCACCACTTCGGGCGCACCGGAACCCGACGGACGTCGGCGAACCCGGCGAACGACCCGCGGTCGAACCGGGCGAAGCGGAAGTCGTACAGCAGCAGCACGCCGCCGGGCCGCAGCACGCGCCCCAACTCGGCCACCGCCCGACGCTGGTCCGGCCACTCGTGCAGGCTCAACGTCGACACGACCACGTCCACGCTGTCGTCCGGGTGCGGCAGCGACGCCACATCGGCGACCTGGAACGTGATGCGCGACGACGTAGCGCGCGCACGGGCGATGTCCACCATGTCAGCGGACAGGTCGACACCGCCCAGCACCAGGTCCGCCCGCCTGGCCGCCACGGCGTGCAGGAGACGTCCGGGACCGGTGCCGACGTCGAGCACCACCGCGGCGGGCGGGGCGAGCGCGGCCACGTCGGAGGCGACCAGCCGGTACAGGCCGCCCAGCAGGCGGGTCGCCCGCCGCTCGTAGGACGCACTGCGCTTCCGGTCGAAGTAGCTGGTCTGCGGGTGGTCGGACACGTGGGCTCCCGAAACGCGACAGTCGGCGGTGGTTGACAACACCACCGACTGTGCAACTTCATGTCGACATGAAGTCAAGCGAGGAGCTGTCGATCGGCACGCTGGCCGACCGGTTCGGGCTGGCGACGCACGTGCTGCGGCACTGGGAGGACGTGGGCCTGCTCGCGCCGCGCCGCCAGGCGAGCGGTCGGCGGCGGTACGGGCCGGCGGACGAGGCGCGGATCGCGATGATCCTGCTCGCCAAGGACGCCGGCCTCGGCCTGGACCAGATCAGGCTGCTGTTCGCCGCCACCGCCGACCGCTCGGCCCGCCGCGCGCTCTACCGCGAGCACCACGACCGGCTGGCCGAGCGGATCGCCTCGCTCCAGGCGTCGCTGTCGGTGCTGGAACACGCGATGGGGTGCGACGCCGAGGACATCACCACGTGCCCCGACTTCCAGGCCGAGGTCGCCGCCCGCATCCCCGACTGACCCGGTCCGTCACCGACGAGGCCGAACCGCGGGCCGCCCGCAGCCACGTCAGTCGGTGGTCAGGCCCTCGAAGTACTCCTTCTGGGACGGGTAGTAGTCGTCGAAGGCGGGCAGCGGCGCGCCGGCGCGGGAGGCCACCAGCATGTCCAGGTAGTACTCCCACCCCGGGCCGACCTCGCCGATGCCCTCCTCGGTCGACAGGTGGTGCACGAGGCTCAGCTCGGTCACACCGTCCACTTCGGACAGCAGCAGCTCCATCCGCCACGTGCCGGCCTCGTCCACCATCGACATCGCCAACCGCCGGGGCGGGTCGCACGCGTCGATGCGGACCTCCATCCACGGCTCCTGCTCCTCGAACACCATCTGGACCTTCACCGCGCGCCCCGGAGCGGCCTCGCCCTCCCACGGGCCGAACCACCGGGCCGTGCGCTCGGGCTCGGTCAGGCTCGCCCACACGTCGTCGGCGAGCGCGCGGAACGTGCGGGTGAGCACCAGGTCGCTGCCCGCGTCGGTGCGGAACAGCCGACCGGTGGGGGTGGGGGTCATGCGGTGTTCTCCTTCGATTCGTCGGCAGGGGATCCATCGGGGGACGACCGGTCGGCGAGCGGCCCGTCCACGCCGGGTCGGCCGGTGCGGCGTTCCCGCCGGGTGCGGTAGACCTCGGTTTCCAGCGCGTCGAGGCGGTGCGCCCACCCCGGGGTCCGGTCGGGGACACCGAAGTCGGCCAGCCAGCGCGCGAGCGGCGTCAGCCGGGAGGCGTCCAGCACGTAGAACCGCTGTCGGCCCACCAGCTCGTCGCGCACCAGCCCGCTCTCCCGCAGCACCCGCAGGTGCCTGCTCACCGCCGGGCGGCTGATCGCGAACCGCTCGGCGATCTGCCCGGCCGACAGCCGCGCGTCGACGCGCAGCATCTCCAGGATCTCCCGCCGCACGGGGTCGGCGATCGCACCCGCCACGTCGTCCACCGCTAAAGCGTAACCACTGGGTTACACGTTAGGCAATGCCCTCCAGGAACGCGATCAACGCCCGCCGGTACGGCTCGACCGTGGTCAGGTCGGCGTGCTCGTCCGGCCCGTGCTGCCCGTCGCCGCCGACCCCGAAGATCACCGCCTCGATGCCGCGCTGGAAGTAGAACCGGGAGTCGGCCGCGCCGTGCTTGCGCAGCAGGTCGCCCGAGTACCCCTGGGCACGGGCGGCGCGTTGCAGCGCCAGCAGGTCCGGCCCGTCCGGGTCGGCCCGGTGCGGCGGCTCGACGTGGTCGACCGCGGCCGTGACGCCGGGCGGGCACAACGAGGTGAGGTGCGCGGCGACCTCCTCCCGCGAGCGGCCGGTGAAGTCGACGTCCTCGGGCGGGAAGCGGACGTCCAGCCACGCGGTCGCGTCCGCGGGCACCTGGTTGAGCGCCTGGTTCCCGGACGAGATCCGGGCGACGTTCACCGTCGTCCGCCACTCCTCCTCCCCCGCCACCGGGTACGCGGCGAGCACGCCGTCCACCGCGCGCATCACCTTCAGCAACGCGTTGTCACCGAGCCACTGGTAAGCGCTGTGCGCCGCACGTCCCACCGCGTGCAGCCGCGCGGTGACGAGGCCCTTCGACTCGGCCACGACGCGCAGCGCGCTGTGCTCCCCGATCACCACGAACGACCCCGTGACGCCCTGCTCCAGCTGGTGCAGCGTGCCATTGCGCCCGCCTACCTCCTCGTCGGTCACGAGCTGGAGCCCGATCGGGTAAGGCAGCCGCCGGGCCACGTCCCGGAACACCGACGCCAGCACCAGCGCGGACAGCTTCATGTCCTGCGCGCCCCGGCCGATGAGCCGGTCGCCGTCCCGACGCGGCCGGAACTGCTCGTCCGCGCCCGGCACCACGTCCAAGTGGGCGTTGAAGATCACCCGGAAGTGTGGCCGGCGTTCACCCGAGTAGACGAGCGCACTGGGCTTGCCACCCGCCTCGAACCGCTCGACGGTGAAACCGGGCCCGACCGCGTCCAGCACGAAGTCCAACGCCCGGCGCAGGTCGTCGGGGCGGTCGGCGGTCGAGCGGATGCCGAGCAGCTGCTCGGTCAGCGGTAGCAGGTCCATCCCGCCATCGTGCCCCGACTACCGCGGCGGCACGGGTCACGGCGCGTCCGGGATCGCCTGCTCCGCACCCTCCACAGCGGACGGACAACGCGGTCGGGCGCGCAGCTCGACGATCGCCACCACCAGGGCCAGCGACACCGCCACCGTCGCACCGCCGATCGCGACCGACACCGCGACCGGGAAGTCCCGCCCGGACGAGGTCAGCACCAGGTAGAACACGCCGGTCAACGCCGCGGTGCCGATCGCGGCGCCGATGCGCTGCCCCGTCTGCAACGCCCCACCGGCCGCACCCGCCATCGACACCGGCACGTGCCGCAACGTCAGCGTCGTGTTCGGCGAGATCACCCACCCGCCGCCGATGCCCGCCACCAGCAACGCCGGCGTGACCGCCCACCCGGCCACGTGCGGCGGCGCGAACCGCAGCACCACGGCCGTCACCGCGAGACCGGCCACCACCAGGGTCAACCCGGTGACGGTCAGCTTGCGCCCCCACTTCTCCACCAACCGCCCGCCGACCACCGCGGACGCCGCCGACCCGACCGCGAACGGCGTCACGGCCAGCCCCGACTGCAACGGCGTGTAGCCGAGCCCGGTCTGGAAGTACAGCGCGAACACGAGCCAGATGCCGGCGAACCCGATGAAGTAGACCATCCCGAGCAACGCGCCCGAGCCGTAACCGGGCGTGCCGGTGAACAGGGCGATGTCGAGCATCGGACCGCCGCCACGCGCGGCGACCTGCCGTTCCCACCGCACGAACAGCACCAGCAACGCCGCCCCGAGCCCGAACAGCCACCACAGCCGCGCCAGCCCGCCCGCCTCGGCCAGCACCAGCGGCAGCATCACGGCCAGCACCCCCGTGCCGAGCAGGGCCGCGCCGACCAGGTCGAGGTGGCCGCGCGGCCCACCGCGGGCGGGCGGCAGCAGCCGTGCCGCGAGCACCAGCGCGACCAGGCCGATCGGCACGTTGACGTAGAAGATCCACCGCCAGCCCTCGTCCTCGCCGGCCACGGCCAGGATGACGCCGCCGACCACCGGCCCGACGGCCGTGGAGACGCCGACCGTGGAGCCGAAGAACCCGAACGCCCGGCCGCGTTCCGCGCCCCGGAACAGCTGCTGGATCAACGCCGAGTTCTGCGGCGCAAGCGCGCCCGCCGAGATGCCCTGGGCGAGCCTTGCCACGACCAGCACCTCCGTGGTCGGCGCGAGCCCGGCCAACGCGCTGAACAGCACGAAGCCGCCCAACGCGGCCAGGAACATGGCCCGCCGCCCGGTCGCGTCACCCAGGCGTCCGGCGGGCACGAGGGTCAGGCCGAACGCCAGCGCGTAGCCCGAGACGACCCACTGCACGCCCGCCGGCGTGGTGCCGAGGCCGTGCTGGATGGACGGCAGGGCGACGGACACGATGCTCACGTCGAGCAGGCTCATGAACCCGGCGACGAGCGTGACCGTGAGCGCCTTCCACCGCCGCGGGTCCGGCTCGTACGCCCTGGTCATCACTCATTCCTACCTCCCGGCACGATCACCCGCACGCCACCACGTGTGGCCCGGTCCGGAGTGGATACCCCCTGGGCATGGACGTGGAGCCGAACCGACTGTCGGACGTGGACCTGCGCCGGTTCGTGCTGGACCGGCTGGACGAGGACGCCGAGCGGCTGGCGCGCGAGGAGCTGCCGCTGCTCGACGAGGCCGAGCGCCGGGGGCGGCTGGCGATCCTGCGGTCCGACGACGGCCGCGAGCTGCTCATCGTGCCCGGCGAGGCGCGCACCGCCGACGAGCGCGTGCCGGTGCCGTTCGAGGAGAAGGCGCGCTGGTTGCGCGAGGAGGTCGAGGGCGGGTCCGACCGGTCGGTGCTCCTGCTGCTCGCGGGCGCCTACGACACGCACCACGGGTGGCAGGAGGAGTGGCGGACGTGACCGGACGCGGTCACCCGGACGACGACCTGCCGCCACCGGCGCCGCCGCGCAGCGCGTTGACCCTGCGGTTGTGGCTGGCCGGGTTCGGCGTCGTGTTCAACGGCGTGGCGGCCGTGCTGTGCGTGCGCGCCGGCCTGACGTGGCTGGCGGTGCTGCTCGCGGTGATCGTGGTGGGGCTGATCGTCGACTTCGGCTGGGTGGTGCACCGCAAGCGGCGCGGCGACCCGGGCTGACGTCGGCTCAGCGGGACATGGCCGGTCGGGACGCGCGCGGCGCGGGCACGTCGTGATGGCGGCTGATGTTGTGCTCCAGCAGGGCCTGCGACTCGGCGACGTCGATCGAGTCGTCCGGCAGCACGCCGTCGCGCTCCTTGAGCCCCACCATCGCGTCCTCGATGGCCGCGTGCGCGGCGAACAGGCACGGCGTGCTGTAGATCGCCACGTCGACGCCCAGGTCGGACAGCTCGCCGAGCGACAGCTTCGGCGACCGGCCGCCCGCGATCTGGTTGAACAGCAGCGCCTTGCCGCCCACCGCCCGCCGGACGCGGCGGATCACGTCGACCGACGGCATGCCCTCGACCAGGACCACCTCGGCGTCCGTCCCGGCGAACGCGGCGGCCCGGCGCAGCATCTCGTCCTCGTCGGTGGCGTCGGTCCGCGCCACCACGACCAGGTCGGTCCTGGTCCGCAGCACGAGGTCCAGCTTCTCCAGGTACTGCTCCAGCGGCAGTACCCGCTTGCCCTCGACGTGCCCGCACCGGCGTGGCCGCTGCTGGTCCTCCAGGATCACGCCGGACGCGCCGACCTGCTCCAGGGCGCGGACCACCTGGCAGGCGACCTCGGGATCGGTGTACCCGTCGTCGATGTCGACCAGCAGGTGCTTGTCCGGCAGCGCCAGGCGCAGCCGCTGCACGAACCCGACCACGTCCGGCCAGGCGATGAAGCCGACGTCGGGCAGGCCGTAGTGCGAGGCGGAGAAGCCGAAGCCGGAGACGAACAGCCCGTCGTAGTGCCGGGCCGCGATCGTGGCCGACAGCATGTCGAACACGCCGATCAGCGGCGTCGTCCCGGGAGCCGCGACGGCCTCGCGCAGTGCCTTGCCGTAAGCCATGCGACGAACCGTAGGCGGCCTCGCCGAACCTGGTCGAGATATCGGAAGGATGAGATCCACTCAGCCGCGGGTCCGCGCCGGCGCGCGGCTCGCCGCCAGGCCCCGGTAGCGGTGGGCGACCCCGCCGGGGAACAGGTACTCGGCCAGGACGTTGCCGGTGCGGCGGGACGGCAGGCCCATGTCGTGCATGAGCTCGTCGGCGGTGTGGATGTCGTAGGGGCCGAAGTCGTAGCCGCCGGTGCCCGGGAGCACCCGTTCGTGCCAGGCCAGCCGGGCGTCGACGGCCTCGTTCATGCCCCGCTCGTCCGGGGTGACGTGCAGCGTGCCCAGGAAGTGGCGGGCCAACCAGTGCGCGGTGAGCTCCACGCCCATGATGTTGTTGAAGACCTGCCGGAACCCGACGAACCCCAGCCGGTCGACGCCCGGCGGCACGATGCCCCGGTACAGCCGCAGCCGCCCGGCGTCGTCGTGCACCCGCAGGTCGAGGAACGGGAAGACCCGGCGGTGGCCGGTGGCGAACACGACGACGTCCGCCGCGACCTCGCGGCCGGTCGCCAGGCGCAGGCCCTGGTCGGTGTACGCCTCGACCGCGCCGACCTCGGCCGTGAGGCGACCTCGGCGGACGGCCCGCACGTAACCGCGCGGCATGACGCCCGCGTGGGCCAGGTGGTAGGGCAGCGGTCGGGTCGGTCGCAGCCGCTCCGGCAGGCGGGTGAACCCGGCGGAGATCAGCATGTCGCGGGTGATGAGCCGCCACAGGACCCGCTTGACCCGGTCGTCGAGGCGGTCGATCGGGCGGACGCAGGCCGGGTCGTGGTAGCGGGGCAGGAGCGCCTCGCCGAGCCGGGTGAACAGGATCCACCGGTAGCCGACCGTGCCGAGCAGGAGCCGTTCGGGGATCATCCAGTTGACCTTGCGCTGCACGAGCGTGGCCGAGGTCGCCTCGCGTGCCGCGCGGGTGGCCAGGTCCAACGCGGACTTGCCGCCGCCCACGACGACCACGCGCCTGCCGGTGAACGTCCCGGACCGCACGTCGTTGGCGTGCAGCACGGTCCCGGGGAACGACTCGCGCCCGGGCAGGTCGGGCACGTGGACGTGGTGGTGCGCTCCGCTGGCGACGACGACGTGGTCGAACGTCTCGCGACCGACCGGCGCGCCCTCGTCCCCGACCGGGCGGTGCTCGACCAGCCAACCGGAGGCCCCGACCGGCCCCGGCCCGTCGACCGGCCGGATCGAGGTCACCTCGGTGCCCGGTCGGAGGTGGTCGAGCACGCCGAACGTCCTCGCGTAGTCCTCCAGGTAGCGCTGGCTGTCCACGGAACTGGCGAAGCTCAGCCGGTTGGGCAGGTCCGCGAACTCGAAGAGGCGGAGCGCCGACTGGTTGGACAGGCCGTCGTAGCTGCCGCCCGGCGACCAGATCCCCCCGACCCGCTCGTACTTGTCGAAGACGGTGACGTCGAAGCCGTGCTCCAGCAACACCTTGGCCGTGACGATGCCCGCGGGCCCCGCTCCGACGACACACGCCCTCATCGCCGCCACTCCCCCGCGATCGGCACACCCGGCCCGTCCATCATCCCGACCGGGGCGGCGTCAGGACAGTGCGGCGATCACGTCGTCGGCCGTGACCGGCAGGGAGAACATCGGGAAGTCGAAGCGCAACGCGTTGTCGTGCTCCTCCTGGGACGTGGCGGCCACGCAGTCGGTCAACGTGATGACCTTGTACCCGTTCTCGTAGCCGGTGCGCATGGTCGACTCGACGCAGCAGTTCGTCAGGAACCCGCCCAGCACGATGGTCGTGATGCCCTTGCTGCGCAGGATGAAGTCGAGGTTCGTGCTGGCGAACGTGTCGAGCCCGCGCTTGCCCTCGATCACGATGTCGCCGTCGCGGGGCGCGAGGTCGTCCACGATCGCCGCGCCCCAGCTGCCCTTGACGAACGCCTTGCCGTCCACCACGCCCTTGAGGATGCCGTACGGGTGGGAGGAGATCTCGTGGTAGCCCTCGGCAAACGTGATGGGCGCGTGCATCACCGTCACCCCGGCCGCCCGTGCCGCCTCCACCAGGGCCACGGTCTTGGGCAGCATCTCGGTCCTGCCCATCACCTCACTGACCGCACCGTTGAGCACACCACCCTCGCTGGTGAAGTCGTTCTGGTACTCGATCAGCACCAACGCGGTCGTCTTCGGGTCCAGCACCAGCTCGGTCATCGCAGGCTCCACTCCTCGGCGGCGGTCGCGGACCTGATTCAACGGCCCCGACCCCCCGCCCGCAATGCGACGTCCGGGTTCACTCCCCTCGTGAACCGAACACATCGTGCCGAACCTCGCGTCCAGCGGTCGCCCCGACGCGCCACCACCGGAGCCCTCCGACCCGCATGGCGACACCAGACCCTCCCGCACGACGGCCGTACGCCGCCAAGGCGGACGCTGGACCTGTTAGCAGTGTTCGAGCCCTCGTCACAGCCGCTGAGGAAAGGCTGGTCAGTCGCTCGGGCGGGACAACCGCAGCATCGCCTGGCAGGCGTGCTTGAGCTCCTCGGAGCGGTCGAACAACTCCAGCAGGGTCGCGTCCCCTGCCAACGTGTCGAGGAACCGACCTAGCAACGTCTCCACGGCGGACGGGAGTTTCACCGTCTCCGCCACGCCTCTAAGCGTGATCTGCGCCGCGTACACCGAAGCGGACAGGTCCCGAGGCTCGGAGCCGTCCGGGTTGGCAGCGAACTGGTGGTCCAGGACGCGGTAGGTGCGGATCTCCACCACAAGCCGCCCCAGTAGGAACCACGCCAGCTCGTCCCGGTTTGCCTGCTGCTCAACCCGCCGCTGGAGGTCGTCAAGTGCCCCGGTGTACGCCCTGATCGCCAGGTCCTTGCCGTGTGGATCCGGAGGAGGCGGGTCCACCAGCTGGTGGCCGCTGGCCAGAACGGGGGCGAATTCCTCCCACGTCAGCCCGATGCCGGCCAGCGCTTCGACCAGCTCGTCCCGAGCCGTTCGACCTTCCTTGGACAATGGCAGCAACGACAACCGATTGCCCATGTTCCAGCCGATGATGAAGTACCAAGGGCTGTTTGCCGACCCGGTCAACGGCTGAGTTGACGAGGGCGGCGAAGGCGGTAGGTGGATATTCAGGTTCCCGCTGATGTAGCCCGCTTGGACGAGGGCACCGAATACCTCGCCGCTAGCCATGTTGTGCAACTGTCCTGTCATGGAGCTCCCACCACTGTACGGGCATGCGAAGAGGCGACGACCTCGCATCATCGAGGCAGCAGAACGCTATGGCGTTCCTGCGGATCCACGTCCGCACTTTTCGGTGTTTACTGATTCGTGATCTGCACCCACTCCGAGTTATGGACGCGGTGCTGCGGCATCCAGAGCAGCGACCGGACCCGCGCTCTTCATGGGACCAATCCCAGAGATGGCGTGGGCGTGGCCAGTCGGTCACGATTCGCACCTTCACACCAGGAGGCTGGTCATGGGCGACCAGACGCTCACCACGATCCCGGCGGAGGTGGATATCGCGTAGACCGGCCCCGTCGCCCCGATTCAGCCCAGGTCGGTGAGGAATTCGGTCAACACGGCGGCGAACTGTTCCGACGCCTCCAAGTGCGGCGCGTGCCCGATGGCCGGCAGGATGCGCACCTGCCCGCGCCAGAGCGTCGGCATCGGGACCGAATTGAGGTAGTCGAGGTTGACGAGCTGCTCGTCCTCGCCGTGCAGGACGGCCAGGGGTTGCGTGAGCCCGGCGACGATCGCCACCTCGTCCGCGAACCGGCCCGCGCCCAGGCTCGCCAGCAGACCGGCACGGGCGGAGCCGTCGGTGGCCAGGATGTCGGCGACGAGTTCGGCGACCGGGTACGCAGAGCCTGGGGCGAGGAAGCTGGCCGCGTAGGCGCGCGCGGCCTCGTCGTCCACCTCGGCGCTGAAGCCGATGTTCACGGCCGGGTTGAGGAGGAAGGCCTCCGCGAGTTGGGCAGGTGAGCTGACGGGCGGTGTGCCGAAGATCAGGAACCCGGCCGCGTGCGGCAGGCGCGGGGCGGCCTCGATCGCGATGTGCCCGCCGAGGCTCCAGCCGACGACGACAGCGTCCTCTGTGTCAGTGGCCGCCATGAAGCCGACCAGGTTGTCGGCGTAGCCCGGCAGCGAGTAAGCCTCCTCTGCCGCAGGGGGCGGCGAGCCGCCGTGTCCGGGCAGGTCCGGCGCCAGGCATCGGAACCGCTCGCCGAAGGGGCCGTCCACCAGCGCGCGCCAGGTGCGAGCGGCGGACGAGTTGCCGTGCACGAGGACGATGGGCCGCCCGGAACCGGGCGACTCGAGGTAGGCCAGTTCCTGCCCGTCGACGGTGATGCTCTTCTTGGCCAACGGACGAAGTCCCCTCACTCGGGCGGTGTTCGGCACCGACAGCGTCTCACCTCTACCGAGGTGAACTGAAGACCGTCGCCTGGTATGGGTCCCGCTAACCGTGGCGTCGGACGTTGCCGGCACGACGGGGTCGCGGGTTCGTCGGGTCGTCCGTCGACCGGATGCGGCGGCCGTGCTGTCGAGTCGCGGTGCACCGCAACGCGGTCAGGAATACGTCGCGACATCGCCTTGCGGCGACGTGAATGCCACGGGGTGGGCTGGGGTCGGGACCGCGCGTTCGCACGGGCGCGCGTGCCGCCGACGGCGGGGAGCGGCCGGCACCGCGATGATGGCGGGATGAGCTCAGCGGTGAACGCAGCGCTGCCGGAGTTGGACGTCGTGATGCCCGTCGCACCCAAGGACGCTTCCGACGCGGCGTTGGCGTTGCGGTCGTTGCTGCGGCACTGCCGCAACCCGATCCGCGCGGTGCACGTCGTGTCGGCGTCGCCACCGCAGTTCGTCGACCAGCGCGTGCGGTGGCTCGACGAATCGCTGGTCGAGCCGAGCCTGGCGGAGGTCGAGGCGGTGTTGCGCGCCACGGGCTCACCGCACGGCAACGCGACGTGGTACTTCCAGCAGCTGCTCAAGCTCGGCTGCTTCGCGCTGCCCGGCGTCACCGCCGACCACGTGCTGGTCACCGACGCGGACCTGGCGTTCGTCGCGGACGTGACGTTCGTCGACCCGTTCGGTCGGGCGCTGATGCCCTGGGGTTACCCGCTGCGCTGGGGCCCCGGTCAAGGCTCGTCCGGCGCGGTCCGGCACTCGGCCCTGCGCGCGGCCTCGCGGGTGGTGCCCGGGTGGTGCGCGGTCGACCGCTTCAGCGGGATGCACCACCACCTGGTGCTGGAGCGCCGGGTGGCGGCCGAGTTGGTGCGGCTGGTCGAACGGGCGCACGGTGTGCCGTTCTGGCGCACGTTCCTGGTCGCCCGTGACCGGTCCCGGTGGACCGGGGCTTCGGAGTACGTGCTGTACCGGCACTTCGCGTCGCGGTCGTTCCCGGAGCGGGTCGTCATGCGGCACCTGTCCAGCGCCGAGGTCATCCAAAGCGCCGGCGCCGGTGGTTTCACCCTGGCCGACGTGCTGGCCGCACCGCGTCCCGGTGACGTGCGCGCCGTGGGTTGCCACCGGTTCCTCGACTACGCCCACCGCATCGCCACGATGGACTACCTCTCCGACCCGCTGCGCCGCGAACTACCCGTGAACGCACCGTTGGCCCTGCGGCTGAGGCGGGGGGAGGTCACCGTCACGCCCACGACCACCCCGTTGTCGTTCCAGGACATCCCGTAGACGTGCAACGCCGACCCGGAGGGCGGCGGTGCGCACGGACGGAGCTGGGCGGCACTTCGCCGTCCACGTACCCCGGCGTCGTCACCCGGCAGGGCAGCGCCCCAGGCACGGGTTTGACCTAGGCTTCAGGCCATGGCCGAGATCAAGTACTCGACTCCGCAGGAAGCCTTCGAGCTGCTGCTGTCCGGTAACCAGCGCTTCGTCGCCGGCACGCCGGAGCACCCGAATCAGGACGCGGCCCGTCGCGCCGAGGTCGCACCCGCTCAGCGCCCGTTCGCCGTGCTGTTCGGGTGTTCCGACTCCCGGCTGGCCGCCGAGATCGTCTTCGACCGCGGCCTGGGCGACCTGTTCGTGGTGCGCACCGCGGGCCACGTGGTCGGCGCGGAGGTGCTGGGCAGCGTCGAGTACGGGGTCGGCGTGCTGGGCAGCCCGCTGGTGGTGGTCCTCGGGCACGACGCGTGCGGCGCGGTCGCTGCCGCGTGCGCCGCGCTCGACGAGGGCGCGGTCCCGGACGGGTACATCCGCGACGTGGTCGAGCGCGTCACCCCCAGCGTCATCGCGGCGCGGGCCGCCGGACGCGTGCAGGCCGACGAGATCCTCGCCGAGCACGTCAGCCGCACCGTGGACCTGCTGCTCGACCGCTCCCGGCTGCTCGCCGAGCGGGTGGACTCCGGTCAGGCCGCCGTGGTCGGCCTGTGCTACCGCCTGGCCGACGGCAACACCCGACTCGTCGCGGCCCGCGGCCTCGACGTCCCCGTCCCCACGAACTGAGCACCCCGGCAGGAGCGCTGAACGACACCGGTGCAGGTCACTCGAGGGGCCGGGGCCCGGCAGCGCGGCGAAGCCGGTTGGCGATCGCCAAGCCCAGCCCCTCCTCCACCGGCAAGGACGCGACGATGAGATCACACCCCTGCTGATCGAGCTCGCGCAGGAACCCGTACAGCCCTCGCGCGTAGTCGGACGTCGAACCGGGGACCGCCACCACGGCGTGCGCCGTCACCGGGGCGCCGGCGAACGCGGGAGGAAGAAGTACGCCCACCCTGTGCCCCAGTTCCTGCGCGAGCTCCGCTTCGGCGACGATCTTCTCGGGCTCGACGAGGACGACCCGCGCCCGCGGCGCGTAGTGCGACGGGTGCTGCCCCGGCACCCGGACGCGGCTCGTCGGATGGACCGCGAGCGAGCACCCCAGCACCGCTTCGAGGTCCTCGCGCGTCACCCCGCCAGGCCGGAGGACGCTCGGGACGTCGCCCGTGGCGTCGACGATGGTCGACTCGACGCCGACCTCGCACGGGCCACCGTCGAGCACGAAGTCCACGGCATCACCGAGCTCCGCGCGAACGTGGTCCGCCGTCGTGGGGCTCACCGAACCGAAGCGGTTGGCCGACGGAGCCGCCACACCACCCCCGAAGGCCCGCAGCAGCGCGAGCGCGACGGGGTGTGCGGGCACCCGCACGGCCACCGTCTCCAGGCCACCGGTCGCTTCGAGCGGCACCCGGCGGCCGCGCCGCAGGACCAACGTCAGCGGCCCCGGCCAGAAGCGCTCGGCCAGCAGACGCGCCGTCGCGGGGACGTCCTCGACCCAGTCACCCAACTGGTCCGCATCGCCGAGGTGCACGATCAGCGGGTGGTCGGGCGGACGCCCCTTGACCTGGAAGACGCGCGCGACCGCGGCGGGATCCTCGGCATTGGCGCCCAGGCCGTAGACGGTCTCGGTCGGGAGGGCCACCAGACCCCCCGCTCGCAGCACACCGGCCGCCTTCTCGAGATCACTGCTCGTTGCCAACGGACTCGCAATCCTCTCCACCACCCGCGACAACGTACTGGGGGCATCGACGTCGCGGCCGACCAGGTGGGCTGAGAACACCCTGGACAACGACCTGGGACCAGTCGCGCTGCTCGACGAGGTCGCCCACGAGGCCGAGGCGGCGCCGAGCACCGGTGCGACTACCTGGTCCACGCGGTGATCAGGCCGTACGGCACGCACGACCTGATCACTTTTCGTCCCACGTCCGCCGGCTCGGCACGGTCCTGTTCGCCGTGCACCTGATCGGGTCCGCGCAGGCGCTACCGGCCTCTACCGCAACGTGCGGATGGCCTGGCCGGTCGCCCCGGGCCGCGAGCGCCGGGGCGACCGGCGGGCGTCAGTGCGACAGGGTCGCGGTGGCCGGGGTCCAGCGGACGCCCTTCCAGGTGCCGTCGGCGGTGGTGCTGCGACCGACCACGACGCCGTGGTTGTTGATCGCGACCGGCGTGCTGTAGGCGCCGCCCAGCGAGTCGAGGTAGGTGACCTGCCCGTCGCGCCAGATGAACGCGCGGGTCGACGAGTGGTCCGGCGACGAGGTGTGCCCGAGGATGTCGCCGCGCTCGTTGATCGCGGTCGCCACGGACGGCGCGGGCACGCCGAGGTCGACCTGCTTGCCGCCGGCCGGCCACAGCACCGCGCGGGACATTCCGTTGTCCAGCACCCAGCCGACCGCGTCGCCGCGCTCGTTGAGGGACTGCTCGCCGTGGGCGAGCCGGCCGCTCTCCGACAGGACGGTCAGCTCCTCGCCGTCCCAGCGCAGCGCCACCATGCCCCGGTTGGCGACGATCACACCGGCCTCGTTGATCGCCTCCGGGCCGTACGTGCCGTAGCCCGGACCGGGTGCCAGCTCGGTGCACACGCCGTCGGTGCAGCGGAGCGCGGCGAACTCCTGGAAGGAGGCGTAGGCGTAGCTCGTCGCGACGACACCGGCGTTGTTGATCGCGTACGCCGACACGTGATCACCGGCCACCGGCAGCTCCAGGTGCCGCTCCCCGTCCCACACGGTGGCGTGTTGCTCGCCCCGGGCCGACGTGGCGTACGACATCGGCACGCTGCCGTCGTCGTTGATCACCTGCGCCAGCGCCCACGCGGCTCCGGGCGGCGAGATGGCCTGCCGCTGACCGCCGAACCAGACCCACGGCTTCTGCGTGTCCGGCACGCCGTCGGAGGTCAACCCGAGCACCTGGCCGGCCTGGTTGATCGCGCCGGCCAGACCGGGGCCGAGATCCGTCGCACCGCCGCGCGGCGACCACAGGATCGCGCGCGTCGGCGCGTTGCCCTGCGCACTGCCGACGACCTGGCCGAGGTCGTTGACACCGGTGGGGTAGTAACTGGGGTTGCCGGGCAGGCCCGCGACGCCCGCCAGTTCGGCGATGACGTGCGTGGCGGACGCGACCGCCGCGGGAGTGGTGGCCAGTGGCAGGGCTGTCGCGAGCGCCAACACGGCCAGCGACGCGCGTAAGTCGGGCATGATCGCTCCGTTGCGAGTATGTCCTGAAGTGGTACTGGATCGATCAACAGTAACCCCGGCGCGCCCCCGACGGTGACGGCCGGACAGCGCAACGGTCCACGGAAACCCTTGCGCCGCACGGAGGTTCGCGGATCGCCGAGTCCTGACGCGGCGCTCGGCCGGGCGACGGCGCAGGACCGTCGGATCAATGCCGGTCGGGCGCCCTGATATCGGCGATGCCACTTTTCAAACCTGTCCACCAACCGGCCGTTGACGTTGTGAAAACTTCTCTGCACCAAGCAAGAGGACACACCGGGTTGATCGGTTCAGTTGCTCAAGGAGCCCGCGTCTCGCCTTCGTACCCGCGGTACGTCCGTGCCGTCAGAGGACAGCACAACGTCCTGAAGTAGCCGATAAGAGGACGCAAGCCTCCTGGTTGCAACCGCGCGGTCCGGCTACGGACTGAGAGCCCGTTGTCTATACCTTGCTCGCCACCACCATGTAGTTCTCGGCCTCAAGGTTAAACGTGCTCATTTCCGTCTGGAGTCCGACCCGGTGCAACTCGACTTCGAGTTCTTCGTATCGGTACGGCCAGCTCGACAGCAGTTCCGAGCGGGCAATAACCGACCCAGCCGTATCCACTTGCGCGATCGCAATCTCGATGTGGTGCTCGTCCTCCCAGTTCGGCGCAATGTCCCAGCGGTAGACCACGACGGCATCGCGACCGTTCCGGCGGACGAGTCGGTCACTGATGTCCAGTCGGGAACCTCTGGCCCTCACGAGTTCCCAAGTGCGGGAGGTGAGTACCAAGCGCCCGCCATGGCGCAGAAGCCGTGACATCGACTCCAGAGCAGCAACTCTGCCTCGCGCGCCCTCGGCATGGTGCAGCGAGTTGCCAACGCAGAACACCATGTCGAAGGTGTCGTCATCGAAATGGTCGGGCAACTCATGCCAGTCCGCCCGCACTGTCCGGACAGATGCCCTGAACTCCTCAGACAACTCCGCAGTCCGACGAACCATCGCTTCGCTGGCGTCAGTTGCGACAACGTGCATGCCAAGACCGGCGAGGCCAACCGCCAACTGTCCGGTTCCGCACGAACAATCGAGGACGTGCGCGTTCGACGGCAGGAGACTGAGGACGTCATCGAACGACGAAGCGAACTCGGCCGGAGCCAGCTTTGCATCTGAGATGAGCCACTCGTACACCTCGGCAAGCGCGTTATAGCCACTCACAACTACTACCTCCGTCACGCGGCAGACTCACGGTGGTCATCAGTACATCAGCGGGGCAAGTCGGTCACCAATGGTTTTCGCAAGGGCAACGCGTCCGCGCATGCCGCTGAGGGCGCTTCGCCAGCTCTCAGGCGGATCGTCCCCGGCAGGACTTGGCCAGCCGGGGACGATCGGTCTGGCTCGGTTATTGGACTGTGCCGACGACGGGCATGCCGAGGTCGACCTGGCGGGTGATCCGGGTGAGCCGCAGCGCGTCGGCACGCTTGTCGCGCAGGCACTGGAGCGTGAGGTCGACCCCCTCGATCTCACCCAGCCAACCGCGGCCGGTGCTGCCGATCGTGGCGATCACGAGGGCGGCCCGGTCCGACCGCTGCCCCAGTTCGCGGGCCAGGGCGTCCAGGCCCAGGGCGCCGTCCGCACCGGTGTCGACCGGCACGTGCGGCAGGCGCAGCATCCGGGCGATCTTGGGGACGGAGTAGTGCGCTTCCGCCGAGGCGTACAGCACCGCGTCCGGGTACCGCTCCCGGCCGACGTAGGCGGCGAACAGGTTGGCCTCCGTGCCACCGTGCGCCACGTGCCCCGAGACCTCCCCCGGTACGCCGGCCGCGAGATCGGCGAAGAAGGCGACGACGGCGTCCTCGAACGGCTTGGAATCCAACCCGTACTCGCTGCTCTGGCCGGGACTGCCGGCGTTGTTGAGGTGCAGCGACAGGAAATCGGCCAGAACGCCGTAGTCGAAATCGAGGTTCACCGGGAACCCGAGCATCGTTTCCTGCCGCTTCCGGACCGACTCGGCGAACCGCCGCAGCAGCTCCACGTCGCCGTCTTCCGTGCCGCCGGCGCTGTGCTCCGGTATTCGCAACTCCGCAGGTGTGAGCATGGTGGCTCTCTTCGCGCGGCGGGTGTGTTCGGGGTGGTCACCACGAGCTTGTCGGCGCTTCCCCGCGTCCGACGGTACGAGCACTCCGTCGGTGCCACAACTCGCGTTCTCGATGTGCGAGTACCGTTTCCGGGTGGACGATTCCCTTTCACGGGGAAACGTCGTACCGGACCGCCCGCAGAAACGGGTGAAGCGCGACCGGGTGAACCGCGCAGGGGCCCGTTTCCGCCTCATCGGGCCGGGAACCCGCCCACGGCCGGGCACCGCGTCTACGTCACCGACGAGTCGTCCAACACCGTCTCCGTGATCGACACCGCCGGCAACAACCGATCAGGACCACCAAGGTCGGGAACCCGCCCCTCGATGTCTCGCCCCGGTGGCCGGGCCGACGTCGCCAACACCGGCTCCGGCACCGTGTCGGTCATCGACGCCAAGAGCGGCGAGCCCGCCGACCCGTTCGCCGTCGGCAAGCGGCCCGAAGGCGTGGCCGTCACGTCCTGACCCGGTGCCCGGCTTCCACTTCGCGCTGCCCGCGCCGGTCCTCGGCCTCGCGGCCCTGACGTCCGTACGACCACGCGACCCGCGCCATCGCGCGCCCGACGGGGTCGCGCACTTGGCCTGTCACCTGCACAGGTGCAACAGTCCGACGAGGGAGTCGTTCCGCTTGCGGGCCGGGATCACCGGACCCATGCTCTGTCGGGGAAGACGGCCGGCTGGCAGTCGCGACGCCGGTCGCGTCCGCCGCGCCCGCGACGAATCGGTCTTCTCCACGAGGAGTGACGAGGTCCATGCCCCACCTGGGTCCGTCCGAGCCGCGCGCCGCCGAGGGCGTCACCGTGGTCATGTCCGTTCAGCGGAACGAGGGCGACCTGGCCGCGGCGGTGGACGACCTGGTGTCCACGTTGGACCGCGTGGGTGAGAGGCACTGCGTGCTCCTCGTGCTGGCCGACGACAGCACCGTCACCACCGGGGACGTCGCGGACGGGTTGGCCGACCGCTACCCGGACCGCGTCAAGGCGGTCCGCCACGAGCCGCGGCGGGGCGGGGAGGCGTTGCCGCGCACGGCCTTGGCGGCGGCCCTCGCGGAAACCGATCACCGGCGGATCTTCCTGACCGACGGCCGCTTCGCCGCCGCGCACCTGCCCACCCTGCTGGCGGTGGCGCGCGAGGAACGGGCCGACCTCGTCGTCGGGTACCGGCGCGACCGCGTCGACCTGCCGCGGCGCGGGATGTCGTGGCTGCGGGCGGTAGTGTGCCTGGTCCTGCCTCGCCGTCGCCGCCCGGGTTCGGCTTGTCACCTCATCGACCGGCGCACGCTGACCGACCTGGACCTGACCGCGCGGTCGGCGCGGGTGGAACTGCTCGCCGAGCTGCGCCGGCGTGACGCGAGGATCCTGACCGTCCCCGTCCGGCACGTGCCGGACGGCGACCACGGTGGCCCGCTCACGGGCCTGCCCGACGTCCGGAAGGGCTTGCTCCGCCCGGGTCCGGTCCGCCGCGTGGCCGGCACGCCCCGCGACCCGGTGCTGCGCGCGGTGGTGCTGGCCGCGGTGGTGCTGTCGGTGGGCGCGTGCGCCGTGGTGGCCTCGAAGGGGATGACGCTGGCGTATCCGGACGCGGTGTCGCACTTGCTGATCACCCGCCGGGTGCTCGACGGGTCCACGCCGGGCGCCGCCCAGCTCGGCGGGGTCTGGTTGCCGCTGTCGCACCTGCTGGCACTGCCGCTCGTCGTGGACGAGTCCTGGTACCACGCGGGCGTGCTGCCGAGCGCGGTGTCGATGTGCGCCTACGTCGCCGCGGCGGGCTGGCTGTACCGCATCGGCCTCGCGCTCACCGGGCGGCGCGGCGGCGGGATGACGACGGCGCTGGTGTTCTGCGCCAACCCCAACGTCCTGTACCTGCAGAGCACGCCGATGACGGAAGCGCTGCTGCTGGCGTGCCTGGCCGCCGCGACCTGGCACCTGCTGCGCTGGTGCCGGGACGACGGCTACCGCCACCTGCTCGCGACCGCCGTCGCCGTCCTCGGCGCGACGCTGGTGCGTTACGAGGGGTGGGCTTTCCTGGCGGCCGTGGCGGTGGTCGTCGGGGTGTGTTCCCGGCGGCGGTCGAGGACGAAGCCGGACCGGTCGGCACTCGTGCGGGCCGACCTGGTGTTCTTCTGCTGCCTGGCGGTCAGCGGCGCGGTCGGCTGGGCGGTGTGGAACGCCGCGATCTTCGGCGACCCGCTGAACTTCGTGCGCGGCGAGTTCGCCAAGCCCGCGCTGTGGGTCCACGCGGACGAGGCGGCGGTCGGTGACTGGGCCGCGTCGCTGTGGACCTACCTGCACGCCATGCGGTACGACCTCGGCCCGGTGGTGCTGGTGCTGTCCGGGGCCGGACTGGTCTGCTTCGCCTGGCGGACCAGGTTGCGCGACGAAGCACTGGCGCCGTTGCCGCTGCTGGTGTTCCTGCCGTTCTTCGTCGGCGCGCTCCACTCCGGACAACGGCCGCTGCACGTGCCCGAGATCGGCGGCGACCTCTACAACGTCCGGTTCGCGCTCGTCATGGTGCTGCCCGCCGCGGTGTTCACCGGCTACCTCGTCGTGCTGGCGGACCGGGCGCTGCTCCGATCCCTGCCCGCGGTCGCGGCGCTGGTGGGCTGCGCTCACCTCGCACTGACCGGAACGGCGACGCTGAACGAGGCCGGCGCCTTCCGCACGAGCGCCGCCGAACGCGTCAACGCCCAAGCCGCGGCTTGGCTGCGCGAGCACTACGACGGCGGTCGGGTGCTGATGCAGTCGTGGAGCAACGAAACCGTCAGCTTCAAGTCCCGGGTGCCCGCGGACCAGGTGGTCTACGAGGGCAGCTTCCGCCAGTGGGAGGCCGCGCTCCACGACCCCGTGGGGCAGGGGATCCGCTGGATCCACCTGCGTCGCACGCCCGGCGGTGAGGACGAGGTGTGGCGACGCCTGCACGACAGCCCGCTGATGCACGACGAGTACAAGCCGGCCTATGCCGATGACCACCACATCTTCTACCGGCGCGTCGAGGCCGGAGTACCGGGGCGGCACACCCCATGAGCGATCCCCGAGCGGGGCGGCAGACCATCGCCTACGTCTTCCCGGTCTACAACGAGGCGGAGAACATCGAGCTGCTGCACCTGACGGTGTGCCGGGTGACGCAGCCGCTCGCCGACCGCTACGACTTCACGTTCATCTACGTCGACGACGGCAGCAAGGACGACTCCGCGAGCCGCCTGCAGGCGCTGGCCGACGGGGACGACCGCGTCACCGTGATCGAGCTGGCGCGCAACTTCGGCCACCAGACCGCGGTCACCGCGGGCTTGGACCTCGCGGACGCCGACGCCGTGATCATCATGGACAGTGACTTGCAGGACCCGCCGCGGGTGAGCTTGGACCTGATCGAGAAGTGGCGGCAGGGCTACGAGGTGGTGTACGCGCAACGCCGCTCCCGCCGCGACTCGACGTTCAAGAAGGTCACCGCGAGCGCGTTCTACTGGGTGCTGCGCAAGATCGCCTCAGTCGACATCCCGCGCGACACCGGCGACTTCCGGCTCCTGGACCGCAAGGTGGTCGACGAGCTGCGCCGGTTCCGCGAGCGCGACCGGTTCCTGCGCGGCCTGGTCAGCTACATCGGCTTCCGCCAGACCGGGGTGCTGTTCGACCGCGACGAGCGGCACGCGGGCACCACCGGCTACCCCCTGGGCAAGATGCTCCGACTGGCCGCCGACGGCCTCCTCGGCTTCTCCGTCGCCCCGCTCAAGCTGATCAGCCGGCTCGGGTACGGCATCTCCCTGCTGAGCTTCCTCGGCATCCTCTACACGGTCGGGGTGAAGGTCCTGGCGCCCGAGACCGCGGTGCCCGGGTGGGCGTTCACCGCCATCGCGATGTTCTTCCTCAGCGGTGTGCAGATCACCATGCAGGGTGTGCTGGGCAGCTACATCGGCCGGACCTACGCCGAAGCCCAAGGGCGACCGCTCTACACCGTCTCATCGGTGCGCACGGCCGCCGGTCGACGCGCACCGGCGCAGACCACGCCGGACCGGGGCGCGCAGTCGGACGACCGGGTCCTGAACCGGTGAAGCCGAGCACCGCCACCCGCCTGCGCTTCGGCGTGGTCGGTGTCGTGAACACCCTCGTGGACCTCCTCGGCTACACCTGGCTCGCGCTGGCGGGCGTACCCCTGCTCGCGGCGAATCTGATCTCCACCTCGACGGGCATGGTGGTGAGCTTCGCGCTCAACCGGTCGTTCACCTTCCGCGCCCGGTCCGGCGACCTGCGCGCCCAGCTCGCGCTGTTCGTCCTGTGCACGACGTCCGGGCTGTGGGTCGTCCAACCGCTGGTGATCACCGGGACCGGGCACCTGTTCGCCGGTCCGGGATCCCTGACCGCGGTCACGGGACCCAAGCTGGCGGGCCTGGCGGTCGGGCTGGTGTGGAACTACGTCCTGTACCGCAAGGTCGTCTTCCGCCCTCGGCGACCGGTCGGAGAAGGGAGCCACAGCACGCATGACGACCAGGTCTCCACGACACCGGGCGGGCCGTCCCGTCCTTCCTGAGCGGTACAGCGCCTTCCGGCTCCTCGGCCGCGGGCAGGCGATCGCGCTCGCGGTGACATCCGCCGTCCTGGCGTGCGCGCTCCTGGCCGGGACCTTCACCACGACCGCACCCCGACCGCTGTGGTGGGCGCAGGCGTTCGTGACCGCGACGACGGTCGTCTACGTGGTGGTGATCTGCTTCCGGTGCCTGCTGGTGGCCGCCGGTCCCGGCGCGCGGATCATCCGGGTGCGCGCCGAGGACCTGACCGCCGCGCAGCACCTGCCGCCCTACACCGTGCTCCTCCCCCTGCACCGGGAGGAGGTGGTGCTGGCGGGCCTGGTCGACACCATCCACCGGCTCGACTACCCCGCTCACCGGCTGCAGGTGCTGCTGCTGGTCGAACAGGACGACGACATCACCCGCCCGGCGCTGGACCGCCTGGAGCTGCCGCCGGAGTTCGAGGTGGTGCTCGTGCCCGAGGGCGGTCCGCGCACCAAGCCCAACGCGTGCAACGCGGGCCTGGCCCGCGCCACCGGCGAGCTGTGCGTGATCTACGACGCGGAGGACCGACCCGAGGCCGACCAGCTGCGCAAAGCGGCGGCCGCGTTCGAGGCGCAACCCGACCGGGTCGTGTGCGTGCAGGCCGAGCTGGCCTACTGGAACCCCTGGACGAACTGGCTGACCCGCAACTTCGCCGCCGAGTACGCGTTGACCTTCGCCTTGGCGCTGCGCGGGCTGGACCGCTTCGGGCTGCCGATCCCGCTCGGCGGGACGTCCAACCACTTCCGGGTCGACGCCCTGCGTGCGCTCGGCGGCTGGGACCCGCACAACGTCACCGAGGACGTCGACCTGGGCGTGCGGATCGCGCGCCGCGGCTGGGACGTGCGGATCTTCGACTCGGTCACCTACGAGGAGGCCAACAGCGAGCTGGGCAACTGGATCCGCCAGCGCAGCCGCTGGATCAAGGGCTACTGCCAGACCTGGCTGGTGCACATGCGCAACCCGTGGCGGCTGCTGCGGGAGCTGGGGCCGCGGGGGTTCGTCGGCTTCCAGCTGACGTTCGGCTTCACCACCGTCACCACGCTGGTCAACCCGCTGTTCTGGTCGCTGACGTGCCTGTACCTGGTGGCGGGACCGGAGCGGATCGAGCCGCTGTTCCCACCGGCGGTGCTCTACGCGGGCACGGCCGCCATGCTGGGCGGCAACCTCGCCGTGCTGTACCAGTTCATGGCCGGGTGCATGGAACGCGGCCTGCACCGCGCCGTGCCGACCATGCTCACCGTCCCCCTGTACTGGGCGCTGATGAGCGTCGCCGCGTACAAGGCGCTGGTCCAGCTCCTGCGCCCCGACAAGCGCCACCACTGGGAACTCACGCGGCACGGCCTGGTCGGCGATCACCAGGCCGACCGCGTTCACGCCAACCAGATCCGGTAGGCCACCACCGAGTGGGCGGGCACGCGGGCGCGCAGCTCGTCGCTCGTCGACGTCTCCGCCTTGGTCCACAGGTCGAACACCCGGTACTCCGCCGCGGACGGCAGGCCGATCGCGGCGGCGGTGGTGCCCATCTCGCGCTCGGCCGACGCCCGGTTGAACAGCACCACCGCGGCCGACCCGTCCGACATCGGCTTCGCCCACACCTCCTGCTCGCCGTCGTCGCGCAGCCGGTGCCCCTGCCGCCCGCCCCAGTCCTGGTTCACCGCGATGAGGTCGCGGTTGAGCAAGATCTCCCTGGTCGCCGGGTCCATCACCCTCAGGTCGTTGCCCGCGATCAACGGCGCGTTCAGCAGCGCCCACATGGTGAAGTGCGCCCGGTACTCGTGCCCGGTCATGCCGCCGTTGCCGACCTCGAGCATGTCCGGGTCGTTCCAGCCGTTGGGCCCCGAGTGCTCCTCCAGCCCGACCTGCAGGTCCAGCAACGCCGTCCAGCTCGCCCAGGTGTCGGCGATGTCGCGGGTCGTGCGCCACAGGTGACCGCCCGCCTGGCGGCCCCAGCCCTCCCACGGGCGCTCGTGCCCCCACTCGCAGATGCCGAGCACGATCGGCCTGCCCGACTCGCGCAGCGCGCGCCCCATCTTCCCGTACCGCTCGGCCGCCGGGCTGCCGTCGTTGTTGCAGTTGTCGTACTTGAGGTAGTCGACCCCCCACTCGGCGAAGCTGCGCGCGTCGACCTGCTCGTGCCCGAGGCTGCCGGGGTAGCCCGCGCACGTCTTCGACCCCGCGTCGGCGTAGACGCCGAACTTCAACCCGCGCTCGTGCACGTAGTCCGCCACCGGCTTGAGGCCGTCGGGGAACTTCGCCGGGTCCGGAACCAACAGCCCCCGCTCGTCCCGCTCACGCGCCATCCAGCAGTCGTCCAGGTTCAGGTAGGTGTAGCCGGCGTCCCGCATCCCCGACGCCACCATCACGTCCGCGGTCTCACGGATCATCCGATCCCCGATGTCGCAGCCGAACCGGTTCCACGAGTTCCAGCCCATCGGAGGCGTCGGCGCCAGGCCCGCCGACGCGGAGCGGGCCGCGAGCGGTGCCACCGCGACGACCGCGGACACCAGCAGTCCCGCGACCGCCACCTGGGCCACCGACCGACGCACGACACCTCCGGAGAAGACGACGTGGATTCCATGGAACCAGGAACACCCGGGAGCGGGAACCCGAGGCTCGGATTTTCACCGTGCCGTGGGCATTACCGCCCCGGTGGAACGGTCCCTGCTGGTGGGCGGCGGGCCGTTCGTGCCGGGATCGCGGCGTACGCGCAGCACGACCGGCCGGCGCGGGTCCGCACGGCCGATCCGCCGGGCGGCGATCACCGACCGGAAGCGGGACCGACCCGTGCGGCGACCCGTTGGAGGAGGGTGGTCATCCCACCGACCTCGTCCTCGGCCGAGGTGCCGCCAGCTTCCCGTCCCCACACGGCACTCGTCGGTGCCGCACCTCCCGACCATCCACAATAGACTTCGCGGTGAAACCAGCCGCCGGCTCCGACGTCGTGCCCCGCGCCGGCTGAGCCGCCATTGGGGTGATCGTGCCCGGACCCCCGGCGTCGGGAAGCGCGTGCCGGCATCCTGCCCCGGTGCCCGACTCGTGGAGATCCGTGATCTTCGGTCCGAGCCCTCGCGCCCGCCGCGGCGGTGCCGGATGGTGTGGACATGGTGCGCGTCCTGCTGGTCGACGACCAGGTCCCGTACCGCCGGCTGCTGGCGCGGCTGTTGCGGGCCGGCGGGTTTGACGTGGTGGCCGAGGCCGGGACGGGGCACGAAGCCCTCCTGCTCGCGGCGGCGACCGCGCCCGAGCTGGTCCTGCTCGACGTGCTGCTGCCGGACCTCGACGGGTTCGAGGTCGCGCGCCGGCTGGAAGTGGACCCGGCACGGCCGGCGGTGGTGCTCGTGTCCAGCCGGCAGCGGGAGGACTTCGGCGAGTTCACCGGATTGGCGCTGGTGCGCGGCTTCATCGGCAAGGACGAGTTGACCGTCGAACGGCTCACCGAACTCCTCGCGGAGGGCTGATGGTCGGACCGTTCGCCCTGTCGTGGGCGTCGTCCGCGCTGTCGGGTCTCGTCGCGGTGGTCGACGTCGTGCTCGCGGCGACCGCCGGGCGCCAGCCCGCCCTGTGGTACGTGTGGGAGATCGGCTCGCCGCTGGTGTGGGTCGGAGTGGGCGTGCTCGCGGTGGTGATCCGCCCCGACCGGCGGGTCGGGCTGCTGATGCAGCTGCTCGGCCTCATCCTGCTGGTCGACGCGCCGGCCGGCTTCGCCCTCTCGACGACGCGGACGTGGGCCGCGGTCGACCTCGTCGTCGCACGGGCCGCGCAACCGTTCCAGGTCGTCGTGTTCGCGCACCTGCTCCTGTCCTACCCCGAGGGCCGGTTGCGCCGACCGCTGCCCCGCGCGTTCGTCGCCGCCCTCTACGCCTACGCCGCCGTCGTCGGCGCCGCGGCCGCGGTCACGACCATCCGGACGATCACCGGGCAGCCGTGGACCGGGACGGACCCGGTGGCCGGTTTCGCGGGCGGCGGGTCGTCCACCGCGATCAACGCGGGCTGGCTGGCGTTCGCGGTGGTCTACCCGGTGCTGCTCGGTCTCAAGGTCCGGCAGGCCAGCCCTGGCAGGCGCAAGACTCTGGCGTACCCGCTGACCTGCGGTTTCATCGTGATCACGTTGTTCGCGCTGACCATGGTGCTGGTCGTGGTCGGCTCGGTGCCCGCAGCCAACCCGTTGTCGGACGCGTTGCCCTACCTCGCCGTGCTGACCATGCCCGGCGCGTTCCTGCTCGGCCTGCTGCGCGAGCGGCTGCGGTACGGCTCGGTCGCGGACTTCCTGCGCGCGGTCGAGCACACGCCCATCGGGCGGTTGCAGCCCGCGCTGCGCGAGGCCCTGCGCGACCCGACGCTGCGGCTGGTGTTCTCGCAGGACGGCCGGTACGTCGACGAGCACGGCGAGCACGTGCCCATCGACAACGACCGGGCCGTGCTGCCCATCGGGGGCGACCCGCCGATCGGGCTGCTCCTGCACGACCCGGCGCTGAACGACGAGCCGAAGCTGGTGCGGGCCGCGTCCGTCGCGACCCGCCTCGCCCTGGACAACGCCCGCCTGCACGCCGTCGTGCGGCAGCAGCTCGCCGAGGCCCGGGCGTCCCGGCGGCGCATCGTGGAAGCCGCCGCCGCCGAGCGCAGACGGCTCGAACGGGACCTGCACGACGGGGCACAGCAACGGATCCTGGCCGTGGGCATCGCGTTGCGGCTGCTCCAGCAGCAGCTCGACCCCACCGACCGGGCCGTCACCGAGGCGTTGGAGGAGGCGCACCGCGAGCTGGCCGACGCCATCTCCGAGCTGCGCGAGCTGGCCCGCGGCATTCACCCGGCGGTGTTGACCGAGCAGGGTCTGTCCGCCGCCGTGCGCGCGTTGGCGCGACGCCAGCCGCTCCCGGTCGCGGTGGACGACGCACTGCCCCACCGGGTGCCGCAGCCGGTGGAGACGGCAGCCTACTTCGTGGTCAGCGAGGCGTTGAACAACGTCGTCAAGCACGCGCACGCGACCCGGGCGCGCGTCCGGCTCTCCCTGCGGGCCGACGTGTTGCGGGTCGAAGTGGTGGACGACGGCATCGGCGGCGCGGGGCGCGAGGTGGCCGACGGCAACGGCGCGGACACCCGGGCGGGCAGCGGGCTGCGCGGCCTCGCCGACCGGGTGGCGGCTTTCGACGGCACGCTGTCCATCGCGGACGCCGCCCCGACCGGAACCCGGCTGATCGTGGAGCTGACGTGCGACTAGTCATCGTGGACGACGCCTGGCTGATCCGGGAGGGTCTGGCCCGGGTGCTGACCGCCCACGGGCACACCGTGGTCGGCATCGCCGGGCAGGCCGACGACGTGCCGGCGCTGGTCCAGGCCACGTCGCCCGACCTCGTCATCCTCGACATCAAGATGCCGCCCACGTTCACCGACGAGGGACTGCGGCTGGCCGGTGCCCTGCGCCGCCGACAACCGGACCTGCCGCTACTCCTGCTGTCGCAGTACGCCGAGCCCGGCTACGCCACCGCGCTGCTCGACCTCACCGGCTCACGGCGCTGCGGCTACGTGCTCAAGGAACACGTCCTCGACGCCTCCGAGCTCGACTCGACGCTGGCCCGGCTCGCGGCGGGCGAGGTGGTGATCGACGCGGCCGTGATCGAGGACGTGCTCGGCGACCGGTTCGGCGCGCTCACCAAGCGGGAACGGGAGGTCTTGGCGCTGATGGCGCAGGGGCTGACGGACCGCGGGATCGCCGAGCGCCTGTTCGTCTCCCTCAACACGGTCTGCACGCACGTCCAGCGCGTGCTGCACAAGCTCGACCTTCCCGACGGCGCCGCCGACAACCGGCGCGTGCTGGCCGTGCTGACCTACCTGGACCGGATGCCGGGGAACTGACCCGGCCCCGGACATCACGGTTTTCCGGGACGCCGGCACCACCTCCGCGCTGCCACGATTCGGGCTCGTCCCCGCCGGGCAGAAGGAAGCCGCGATGTCCCGCACACCCCAGGCAGAGCAGGCCGCGCCGCCCGAGCCCTCGTCGCGCGCCGTGACGCGGCGGGCGACCGCGCTGGCCGGACTCGGCTCGGTGGCCGACGTCGCGGCGGTGGCCCAGCTCGTCACGACCGGTTCCGCCTCCGGTGTGCTCGTGGCCGGGTTGCTGTCCGTGCTGGCCGGGTTCCTGGGGCTGGTCCAGCTCGCCGGACGCCCGGTCGGCCGGGGCGCGGCGGCGATGGCGCTGGTGATCGCGATCGGGGCGGGCATGGCCGGCGCCGCGGTCCAGGCCTACTGGACGGGTGGGGGCACCACCACGCCGCCGTCCACCACCGCCGCGACCACGAAGGCGCACCCGACCACGACCGCGTCCACGTCGACGGGCGCCGCCACTCCCGGTTCGGCGTCGACTGCACCGGTCACCACCGCCGGGTCCGGCGAGGTCGTGCGCACCGGGACCGCGTCCCTGCGCGACCAGGACTACCTCGACGTGGAGACCGGCGTGATCGGCGAGGTCAAGCCAGGGGCGAGCGACCTCTGGTACGTCGGCGGCTACCGGGAGCTGTGGACCGCCGGCGGCGGTGAGCAGCCCATCGCGCCGATCACCGGCCAACCCGATGCCGCCGCGTGCGCCGACGAGCTGGCCCGGCGCGGTTACGACCAGGTCGCGATCGGTCCGATGAGCCCCGGGGCGTGGGTGTGCGCCCGCACCGCCGAGGACAACGTGGTGGCCGTCCAGGTCACCGCCATCCCCACCGGCGACCAGCCGCTCGCCATCACCTACACCGTCTGGCACAAGTGATCAGGAGGAGCCCCATGGCCCTGTCCCGTCGCCACCTGCTCAAGGGCGCAGCCGTCGCGGGCGGCACGCTCGCCCTGGCCAGGACCGGCACCGCGCTCGGCGGTGACTTCGGTTCCGCGTCGTGGCAGACCGCCATGAGGGGTGTGCCCGTCAACGGCCTCGCCTTCCGCCTCGGCACCGGCGGGGACGACCTGCGCGGCCCGGAGGGACTCGAACCCGCCAGCGCGATCACCGCGTCGGTGGTGATCAGCAGCTTTGCCGGGCGCACCACGATCACCGGGCAGCTCAACGGCGGGGACGAGGGCTGGGCACCGTGGACGGTGCACGACAAGTGGTTGTCCTTCGCGCGGGCCGGTGCCAAGCCGGTGCTGGCGGAGAACGTCCAGAGCGTGCACCTGCACTGGACGCCCAACCACGTCTGGTCGCCGGACAACTGGGACATGGCCGATATCTCGATCTTCCACCCCAGGGGTGACGACGTCGGCGACCCCGCCTTCACCGGAACGATCCCCGTGAGCCGGTTCGCGCTGATGTTCTCCGGCAGCGGCCGGCCGTGGCACCACAGGTTCAAGGAGAACATCGACAGCGAGGGCGGCCCCGACTACTCCACGACGAACCCCGGCTGGAACCCCGTGGGGCCGCAGCGGAACTGGCGGTGGTGCAATCGCTGCCAGGGCCTCTTCTTCGGCGGCAACAACACGACCGGTGCCTGCCCGGCCGGTGGCGGGCACAACTCGGGTGGCAGCGCCAACTACTTCATGACCAACTACGTGGAACCGCGACCGATCAACGTCCAGTCGAACTGGCGGTGGTGCAACCGGTGCCAGGGTCTCTTCTTCGGCGGCTGGGCGGGCCGGTGCCCGCTGGGTGGTGGGCACAACTGGGCGGGCAGCTCCGACTACACGGTGTTCGTCAACGACGGCGTCAACGTCAGCAAGCAGGCGGGCTGGCGATCGTGCTCGAAGTGCGGCGGCCTGTACTTCGCGGGCAACCCCACGGCCGGCGTCTGCCCGGCGGGTGGCGGCCACGACCCCGGTGCCAGTTGGCAGTACGTCATGGCGTTCACCGCACTCGCCTGACACCTCCATCGGTCCCGTTCGAATCCGGCGAGCCGGCTCGGGTCTGCCGCCACCCATTGAGCGGTGAGGGGCAGTCGCGACCGCGACCGCCCCTCACCGCGGTCTGTTACCACGCTCGGCGACGTCGCCGGCCGACGGCCGATCACGCGTGGTTCTGGGCGTTCACCACCTTCACGGTCAGCTCGCCCCGGTCCTGCACCACGTCCTCGTCACTGTTGTGCATCTTGTGCACGAAGGTCCTGACTTCCCCCTCGGGCACGACGATCGAGTGGCTGCCCGTGTGGTCGAGGTCGTCCCCGCTCTCCGTGGTGTCCTCGTACAGCTTGCCGTGCACGGCGACCGAGATCGCCTTGTCGTCCGCCAGCTGCACGACGACCTCGTACTCGACGCGCATCTCGCCGCCCCACTTGTACTCCTCGTCGAGCTTGTTCACCGGCTTGTCCGGGCTCACGTCCAGCTCGTGGTACCTGGGTCCGTCGGAGTAGGTCTCGTTGTCACCGGCGGACTCGTGGTCGCTGCCCCAGAAGTCGAGGTGGACCTGGGCCATCCGGAACTGCTCGGGCGGCGGGTCGAGCACCAGGTCACCGAGCTCGGTGTCCTCCGCCTCGTGGACGACCTCGACCTCCGCCGAGTGGTGGACGCCCTTGACGACCCGCCACGCCGTGAGCGCGTACTCCCCGAACGGCACGTCGGCGAACTCGAACGCGCCGTCGGCGTCGGTCTTGTCCGCGACCGCCGCGCCACCGGGCAGCTCGACGTGCGCCCCGGCCACCGCTTTCCCGTCGAGCAGCACCCTGCCGCGCACGGTCCCCCTGCTCAGCACCTTCTGCCAGCGGCTGATCCGGCGCACCTCCGTGCGCGCCGCCCGGTACTGCACCGGTTCGACGTGGCCGTAGAGCCCGCCCGTGTCCGGCCCGTCCCACCAGAGGAGGTCGTCGGGGGACACGGCGTTGGCGTCGCCCGTGGTGCGCCAGAGCTCAGAGTCCTTGCCTCCGGCACCGTCGTTGGCGAAGGCGTTCAGCAGCTGGTTGGCGACGTCGTCGGCGCCGTCGGTGAGCAGCACCCCGAACCACCCGCCGTCGTCGTAGGCCAGGTTGTAGATCGTGTCGTAGAGCCACTGCCCGGCCTTCAGCCGCTCCGCGGCGGTGTACTCGTACAGCCCGTCGACGGTGTCGTGCCGCACCTGGGCCCCCGTCTCGACGTCCTTCGGCTCCAGGTCCGCCTGCTGCACGAGTGGTCCCGGGCCTTCCAGCCGGGTCTTGGCCTTCCGGTGGGTGAGCCAGATGAACGAGGAGCACACGGTGGGGAAGGTGCCCGCGGCCCATCCTGCCTCGGGCGGTGCGATCTCGGTCAACCCGATCTCCGCGTTGGTGTAGCAGTAGAACCGGTAGTGGCTCTTCGACTGCTTCAGGCCGCTGCTCTGATCGGTCTCGGGCGCGGTGACGCCTGCGGCGCGGGCCTGCTCGGCGACGTCTCGCAGCGCCTGCCGCACCGTAACGTCCTCCGCCTCGGGGTCCGGCTTGACCACGAGGGGCGGCACGATCTCGAAGTTGCCGTCGAAGGACGCGCCGACCTGGTGCGGTTCGAAGGACGAGATGCTGTAGGGCATGCCTTCGGGCGAGATGAAGTCCTCCCCGTGGATGGCCGCCCCGACACCCTGCGTCACCACGCCGGGCCACAGGTACTTGAGCACCTCGGGGTCGAAGCCGTCGCTGCCGGCGTTGTTCAGCAGGCGTTCCTCGCTCGCGGTCGAGTGGGTCACCTCCTGGTAGTTCCTGGTCATGATCCCGGAGTGGCTGTACTTCTGCGGCAGGCTGACCTGGCGCATCATCCCGCCGATCAGACCGGTGCCGCCGGGGGAGATGACGAGGTCGCCCTTGAGCGCGTTGACGAACCGCTCCGGGATCTTCACCTCTTCGGTGTCGTCGGTGAGCATGCAGACGAGCTGTCCCGCCTCGGCCTGCTCCCGCTCCTCATCGGTGATGTTCTCCGGGTCGCACCAACTCCCCTCGGCGACGCTCCGCGGGCCGATCAGGGCCTGCACCGACGGGCGGGAGCCGGAACCCCGCTGTTGCTCCAGCTCCCGCACCGGGCCGAAGACCGCGTCCAGCACTCGAACGACCGCAGCGCGCGCCTGCGGCGGGTCCAAGGCCGTGGACACGGTCTTCAGGTCGACGGCGAGCGTGCCGGTGACCCCGTCCAGCATGATGTCGGACAGCGGAACGTGGCCCATCAGCCCGTCACGCGGCACGACCCGGGCGAGGTAGGGGCGCACGAGCTGGTCCCACGGCCAGGGCCGCGCCCAGTCGTCGGGCACCACGGGCAGCACCGCGGGGGTCGCCCGTTCTCCCAGAGGCACGTCGAAGGTGGCTGAGAGCCGCACCGGCAACTCGCCGACGTGCCCGGCGTACCAGACCGTGAAGCCCGGGGCGCCGGCAGGCACCACCCCGTCGATCGGGGTGTGCACGCCCACCTTGGCGCTGGATCCGGGCGACACGGTGACGGGTGCCCGGAGCGGGGTGAACGGAGGAGGGACGACCAGGGCGTCCGGGTCTTCGTGGAGCGGCGCGACCGCCATCCGGTCCAGCACAGCTCGCCGTCCTCGACGTTGAACACCGTGAAGCTCGCGGCGAACAACGTGTAGACCTTGTGCGCGAAGACGTCGGCCTTGACGTGCGGCACCGCGGTACCGCGGCGGCGGCACAGGTGGTACGCCGAGTGCACGGTCAGCGTCCTGGCCACCTCGACGCCCGAGTGGGCGACGGCGCACCGCACGTGGAACTGCCCGATCCCCGCGCCGACGTGGTCGATGCCCGCGAAGAAGTCGTGGCGCACCACCGACGACCTCGTCACCAGGAGGTCCGACCCGTCGCCGAAGTCCCACTCGTACCGGGGCTCCCCGGACAGCTGCTCGCCCGCCGTGTGTTCCGGGGCGTTGTCGAACCCGACCGCGAGTTCGACCTCGTAGGGGTTCTCCAACGACTGCCGCGCACGGAGCAGCGGCAGGTGCGGCCGCGCGCCGTTCACCGGCACGAACGACAGCGGTTGCCCGGCCACCTCCAGGTGCACCGTCCGCTGCTCGGTCCGGCCGTCCCGCTCGGCGGTCACGGTCACCCGCCGGGTGCCCTCGCCGGCGAACTGCAGGTACCTCACGTCCCCCGGCAGACCGCGGATCGCGACCCGCGCACCCGTGGTCTCCAGCGGTCGACCGTCCGGGTCGAGCACCCGGACCTCCACGCATTCCCCGGGCCGCGGTTGCGGCGGCGTGCAGGTGATCGAGCCGATCATGTTCTCTGCCATGCCTCTCCCCTGTCCTGTCCGTCTTCTCGGCCAGGGAAAGGCTGCCCGCGCCGCGTCCGCCGAACATCCGTGCGTTCACGGAGATGTGTCGGCGGGGACGCGCTCACCCGGGTCGGCTCCTCGGACGCCCACCGCGGCGAGCTCGACCCGGCCCGACACGCCCAGCTTGGTCAACACGTGCTTGAGGTGGGTCTCGACCGCGCCTCCGCCTCGTCCAGCCGCCCGCACAGGACCAGCAGCGGCGCGAGGTCGGTCGGCATCCCGCTCGGCCGGGCGCAGCGTCGCGACCACCGGCAGACCCGCGAGCCTGCGGCAGAAGCCGCGCAGCGCCAGCAGCGTCGCCGGGTCCGCCCGGTGCAGGTCGTCGACGGCGATCAGCACCGGCCCCGCGGCCGCACGCGCACTCACCGCCGCCACCAACGACTCGACGACGCGGTACGCCCCCTCACCTCCGACCGGATGCCGCGGCACGGGCACCACGGCGTCCGCCGGCACCGCGGCCAGCGCCCCGAAGGGCACGGGCCGTCCCAGTTCGGCGGCCGAGCCGCACGAGGTCCGAAACCCCAGCCGCACGGCTTCCTCGATGATCCGGGCCAGCAGCCTGCTCTTGCCGATCCCCGGTTCGCCGCGGATGAGCAGGACCGCCCCGGCTCCCCGAACCGCGTGATCAAGCACGTACCGCGCCCGCAATGTCGCTGTCCCGGCACACGAACGGCCCGGCGCCCGACTGCGGCGCTCCCCACCTGAGTGCGTCTCCGTCACGTCCGTTCAGGGAGGGCGGTCACCGCTCCGGATACGTCTTCGCCCAGCGATCACCGGTTCGACTGATCGGCCGCCCGGCCGACCTCACCCGGCCGCACCACACTGGGTCACCTGGCACCCGATCGGGCGACGCTCGACCGGACGCTGCCCGGCCGGCATCCGCAAGCGCCACGCTGATCAGCGAGGTGTCGCGCGGTCGGGGTTCGCGCCCGGTAGCCGAACCCTGCGACGCGAGAGGCGTGACGGCCTCACCGACAAGCCCTCGAGCAGAGGGCTACCAGGCGTCTCTCAGCAACGACGGTCCCGGCTCGTCATCGTCGTCGTCCCGGGCAGTCCCGCACGGCGGCGGTGTCGGCTCGGCCTCGACGTCCAGGTTCGCGAGCCCGGCGATGTACTCGTCGAGGAATGCCGCCCCTTGCCCGACGAGCGCGGCGCGTTCGGTTTCGGGCAGGCGTTGGAACTCGTCGATCGCGGCGAAGGCCTTGTCCGCCACGGACTCCACCGCCCACTGCTGGGTGAGCAGGTCGCGCGGGGCCGAGCGGCCGGCGACGACGTCCTTCGCGAAGTCGGAGATGGCGCCGTCGTCCGCCGCGGCGAGCACGCGGAACATGTTGTGCTGCGCCTGCACGCCGTCTGCGGTCGCGAACGGGTTCGTCATCACGCTCCCGGGTGGTCGAAGTGGGACCACGGCCAGATCGCGCGCACGCCGTCGCCCTGCGCCCGTGCGGCCTGCACGACGGCGGCGAACCCGTGCACGAGTGCCCGGACCTGGTCGACCGCGGACTGGATCTGGTTGGCGATGCCGATGATCGAGCCGAGGAACTTCGCCGCGCCACCGGTCGCGACGTCCGCGATCGTGCC
>NZ_JBVJVK010000020.1:0-145202 GCF_055603705.1 Actinosynnema sp. NPDC037264
AGAACCCCCCGCGGGGGGGGGGGGGGGGGGGGGGGGGGGGCCCCCCCCCCCTGGGGGTCCCCCCCCCGACCCGGTGGTCACGTCACGCCGGCCAGTTCGGCGAACGGCCGAGCAGGCCGACGAGGCGGTCGGTGATCGGCGCGTCCTCCGGCACCGCGACCGGCATCGCGAACGCGGCTCCCGGCCCTCGGACGTCCGGCGTGGTCGGGAAGTACCGCGACATCCGGTAGGCGGCCGTGGCGAGTTCGGTGTCCAGCGTGCTGTCCACGCCGATCGCGCGGGACAGGTCCCAGGCGTGCACCAGGTTGTCGATGAAGTGCCCGGCCACCAGCTCGCGGCCGCGGCGCAGGCCGTAGTTGGGGAACTCGGCCTCGCGCTCCAGCACGCCGTCCGCGCGGAACGCCTCGGTGACCGCGTCGGTCGCGACCCGGTAGGCGACGGTCAGGTCGTCGCTCGCCGGGGCGTCGACGGCCGTGCCGCGGACGGACGCGGTGAACGCCAGCGTGGACTCGACCTGGTGGCGCAGCAGTTCGTAGACGGTCCAGCCGGCGCACGGCGTGGGCAGGTCCAGGTGCGACTCGTCCAGCTCGGCCATGAGCTTCAGGTTGAGGTCGAGCGACGACCGGTTCAGGTCCAGGAGATCCATGTGTCCATCCACCCCTCAAGTTGTACGAACGATCGTACAATTAGTTTGCGAGTGGTCAAGGGGGCTAGCGTGGAGGACGTGAAGGTCGACGGACGGGTGGAGCGCGGCGAGCAGACGCGGCGGCAGATCCTGCGGCGGGCGGCGGAGATCGCGTCGGTGGAAGGGCTGGAGGGCCTGTCGATCGGGCGGTTGGCCACCGAGCTGGAGGTCAGCAAGAGCGGCGTGTTCGCGCACTTCGGGTCGAAGGAGGAGCTGCAGCTCTCGACCGTGCGCGCGGCGGCGGCGATCTTCGCGCGCGAGGTCGTGGAGCCGGTGACCGAGCCCCCGGGCCCGGCCCGGCTGGCGGCGCTGCTGGACCGGTGGCTGGCGTACTCGGAGAACCGCACGTTCCCCGGCGGGTGCTTCTTCTACGCCGTGCAGGCCGAGTTCGACGCCCGGCCGGGACGGGTGCGCGACGCGATCGCCGGGTACGGGCGCGAGTGGAACTCCTACGTCCGCGAGACCGTCGCCGCGATCCCGGAGGTCGCCGACCCGGACCAGTTGGCGTTCGAGCTGGTCGCGTTCCTGGAGATGGCCAACGCCCAGTCGGTCCTGCACGACGACCCGCACGCGTACGAGCGGGCCCGGGTCGCGGTGCGCAACCGCTTGGCTCAGGCGGCCACGGCCCGGCGCTGAGCGGCCCTCACCGCCATCCCGATCGGCACCCCGACCAGCGTCGCCACCGCGAACGAGACCAGCGTGGCCACCACCGGGTCGGTGAAGACCTGCCCTCCGAAGTAGCCGAGCGTCGCTGTGTAGGCGCTCCACAGCGTGGCGCCGACCGCTGCGATCGGCGCGAACCGCCGCAGGCGCCACCGCAGCGACCCGGCCAGGACCGCACCGGCCAGCCCGCCGCCGGGCACGAACCGCACCGCGACCAGGATCGACTCGCCGCGCGTGGCCAGCCTCTCCGCCGTCCACGCGATCACCGCCCGCGGACCGGGCCGCCTCCCGACCCGCTCGAGCGCCCGCAACCCGACCCCGCGCCCGACGCCGAAGTTGACGAAGTCGGAGAGGGTGCAGCCGAGGGCCGCCACGGCGATCACGGCCGTCAGCGACAGCTCGCCGGAGGCGGCCAGCACGCCGTAGCCGATCAGCACGGCCTCGGTCGGCGCGAGCGGCACGACGGCGACGACGAACAGCACCACGAACGCGGTCATGATCTCCGAACGCGGGGGAGTTCCGGATCATCTCCGACCTGAGGAGGTCTTCAGCAACCCGTTAGCTCACCGTCACATATCCGCTGGCAGGGCCTCGATGATGTGATGCGCGGCACTGATCTCGCCGAGGTCTTCGGTGAAGAACGCGGAGGCCAGGTGCGCGTGGAACACGACGTCCGCCCCCTCCGGCATGAGGAACAACGTGAACGGCCGCGCCCCGCCCCCGACCGTGTGCACCCCGGTGGCCGTCGCGTGCAGCAGGTCGAGCGCGCGGGTCGCCTCGTCGCCCCACGCGCACCGCAGTTCGGGCAGGTGCGCCTGTTGCGAGACCGCCAGCAGCCGCTGGTACTCGCCCCCGAGCGCCGGCGCGCACGCCACCAGGTCGGGGAACCGGACCGGCGCGTACCCGGCCTCGACCCGCTCGATCTGCCGCACCGACCCCCGTGACCGGGCCGCCACCTCCTCGACCCCGAGCCCGGCCGCCTCGCGCAGCGCTCGGACCTCCCGCCCCAGCAGCCGCCCCCGCAACGTCGGCACCGCCATCACGCCACCTCCCGCGCGTCCGCGGCCAGGTCCAGCAACGCCGTGCGCGCCAGCACGTACTGCCGACACGGCACGGTCGGCCGCTGCCACCACCTCCGGCCCCAGCACGCGCGGCAGTGGCCGTCGACGTCCGGCCGGTGCCCGTCGAGCAGCACGCGGATCGCCGCCACGAGGTGCGGGACCTCGGACCGCGCCAAGTCCGCCACCACCCGCTCGTCGCCGCCGGTCGCGACCCCTTCGACCACCGCCAGCCGGTTCCTGACCTGGAGATGCAGTTCCTGCCACACGAGCCCTCCCGAGAGCGGGGATCATCAAGGCAGTCAAAGCTAAGGCAAAATACTTTGAGCGGGATAGTCGCCTGATCGGGTGCACCGCGACACGGCAGGATGGCCGTCATGTCCCGACGCGACACCGTCGCACTCAAGTGGCTCCTCGGCGCGACCCTCCGCAACCACCGCAAGGCGGCGCGGAAGACGTTGGAGCACAGCGCCGCGCACCTCGGCGTCTCCGAGAGCAAGATCAGCAACATGGAGTCGGGCCGCTACGGGCAGCCGCCCGAGGAGGTCGCGAAGCTGCTCGCCTTCTACGGCGCGGACCCCGGCCGCGTCGAGCGGATCATCGCGTTGGCCGAGGCGGACGACACCGGCAGTTGGTGGGCCCCTTGGTCCGGTGTCATCCCCAACTGGCTCCGCCTCTTCGCCGGTCTGGAAGGAATGGCCGAGTCGGCTTTCGTGTACTCACCCCTCTTCGTGCACGCCCTGCTGCAAACCGAGGACTACGCCACGGCCGTGGCGAGTTCGGCGCGCCGGGTGCGACCGGTGGACATGGACCGGATGGTGGCGTTCCGCATGGAGCGCCAACGGCGGCTCACCGCCGACGCGAACCCGCTGAAGCTGCACTTCGTGATCGAGGAGTCGGCGCTTCTCCGCCCCATCGGTGGCAAGGACGTCCTGCGCCGGCAAGCGGAACACCTGCTGGAGGCGACCAGACTGCCCACTGTGGACATCCAGGTGATCGAGGCGCGGGTCGGCATGCACCCCGGCCTCACCGGTGAGTTCACCTTGTTCGGGTTCGAGGAGTTCGACGAAACGGTGTACGTGGAGCTGCAGGAGGACGCGGTCTATCTCAACGACTCGGCGAAGGTCAGGGCCTATAGCATGACTGCGAAGACTCTTCGCGATATCGCCTTGGACCCACCCGAGTCCGCGGCCCTGATCACGTCGCTGATCCGGGCGCTGTAGCAACAGGAGGCCGCCGTGACCACCTCGGCCCGCTGGGTCAAGTCCAGCTACTCGATGGAGAACGGCAGTTGCGTCGAGGTGGCTGTCACCGACGCCGTGACCGGGGTGCGGGACTCGAAGAACGCCGACGGGCCGGTGTTGACCTTCCCGACCGACCGCTGGGCGGCGTTCCTCGCTAAGACCCCCTGACCGCCCGGAGGCAACGGGCGGCGTGCGCGCTCAGCGCGTCGACCAGCTCGGGCGGTCCGTCGGTCAGGGTGAAGTCGACGTCCACCGACGTGATCATCCACACCAGGTCGCCCGCGGTCTCCGCGCCGACGTGCAGCAGGCAGCTGCCCGAGTCCACGGGTTCCAGCACGCCCATGCCCGGCCAGAGCCGGTCGGCCACGGCGACCGCCGGTTCGTGCAGCGTCACGGTCGCCCGCACCGGCCACGCCCGCGCCGAGAGCCGGTGCTCCAGGTACGCCCCCACGTCACCGTCGGGCGGCTCCCGCGGCGCGAAGCGCGGGCCGTTCGGCGTGCGCAGCGCCAGCCGGTCCACGCGGAAGCTGCGCCAGTCGTCGCGGTCGGTGTCCCAGGCGACCAGGTACCAGTGCCGGGTGGAGCTGACCAGGCTGTGCGGCTGCACGGACCGGGTCGTCGCGCCGCCGCGCGGGCTGGTGTAGTCGAACCGCAGCGACTCGTGCCGGCGGCAGGCGTCCGCGATGGCCATGAGCACGTCCGGGTCCACCCGCGGCCCGCCCGCCCCGACGCGGACGGTCGCCGAGTGCAGCGTGCCGACCCGGTGCCGCAGGCGCGCGGGCAGCACCTGCTCCAGCTTGGCCAGCGCCCGCGCCGACGTCTCCTCGATCCCGGCCACCGAACCGCCCGCCGCCGTGCGCAGGCCCACCGCCACGGCCACCGCCTCGTCGTCCTCCAGCAGCAACGGCGGCAGCGAGGCGCCCGCCCCGAGCCGGTAGCCGGCGGTGCCCCGCGTCGCGTGCACGGGGTAGCCGAGGTCGCGCAGGCGTTCGACGTCGCGGCGCACGGTGCGGGTGGTGACGCCGAGCCGTTCGGCCAGCTCGGCGCCGGACCGGTCGCACCGGGCCTGCAACAGCGACAGCAGCCGGAGCAGCCGCGCGGACGTGTCCACCATGGCGTCGAGCCTGCCCGATCGTTAGGAACCGAACCGTCCCAAGGGCCTCCTACCGTCGCGGCCATGACCGAGATCCACCCGTTCCGCATCGACGTGCCCCAAGCGCAACTCGACGACCTGGACGCCCGCCTGGCCAACACCCGCTGGCCCGACGAGCTGCCCGGCGTCGGCTGGAGCCGGGGCGTCCCGGTGGGCTACCTGAAGGACCTCGCCGAGCACTGGCGCACGACCTACGACTGGCGCGCGCACGAGGCCGCGATCAACGCCCACCCGCAGCACCTCGCCACCGTCGCCGGGCAGGTCGTGCACTTCCTGCACGTCCGCTCACCCGAACCGGACGCCCTGCCGCTCGTGCTGCTGCACGGCTGGCCGGGCGGGTTCACCGACTTCCTCGACGTCATCGGCCCCCTGTCCGACCCCCGCGCGCACGGCGGCGACCCGGCCCGCGCGTTCCACCTGGTCGTCCCGTCCCTGCCGGGCTTCGGCTTCTCCACCCCGCTCGCCGGGCCGGGCATGGGCGCGGCGCGGATGGCCGGCGTGCTGGTCGAGCTGATGGCCGCGCTCGGGTACGAGCGGTACGGCGTGCAGGGCTACGACACCGGCGCGTGGGTCGGCCCGGAGATGGGCAGGCAGGCGCCCGACCGGGTGGTGGGCGTCCACCTGAACGCCCTGCTGACGTTCCCGGACGGCGAGGTCGAGGGCCTCACCGAGGTCGAGCAGCGGCGGTGGGAGGCGATGGAGAACTTCAACGACGGCTACCTGCAGTGCAACTCGAAGAGGCCGCAGACGGTGGCCTACGGGCTGCACGACTCGCCGGTGGGCCAGCTCGCGTGGATCGTGGAGAAGTTCAAGGAGCTCACCCACCCGGCGGACGGCCTGCCCGAGGACGGCGTCGACCGGGACCGCATCCTCACCGACGTCTCGCTGTACTGGCTGACGGGCACGGCCGCGTCGGCGGCGCAGGTCTACTACGAGGAGGTCTCCGCGAAGGGGTGGGGCGAGCAGGCGCCCGGGACCGTGCCGACGGGGGTGCTGGTCTCGGCCCACGACGTGTCGATCCGCCGGTGGGCCGAACGCGAGCACCACGTCGTGCGCTGGACCGAGCTCGACGAGGGCGGCCACTTCCTGGCCATGGAACGGCCGGACCTGCTGGTCACCGACGTGCGCGAGTTCTTCGCCGTCCTGCGCTGAGCCGTCCGCCTCGCCGGTGCCCGGGCACCGGCGAGGCGGGCACCGGCCTCAGCGGTGGGCGCGGTTGATCGCGGAGACCAGGGCGCGCAGCGACGCGGCGACCGTGGAGCTGTCGATGCCGACGCCCCACAGCACGCGGTCGGACACGGCGCACTCCAGGTACGCCGCCGCACGCGCGTCGTCACCCGACGACATGGCGTGCTCGAAGTAGTCCAGCACCCGCACGTCGTAGCCCACGGTGGCCAGGGCGTCCACGAACGCGGCGATCGGGCCGTTGCCGCCGCCGGTGATCTCCTGCGCCTCGCCGTCCACCACGACCACGGCCTTGATCGTCTCGTGGCCGCTGCCGTCGCCGGACACCTTCTGGCGCAGCAGCTTCAGCGGCGCGGCGGCGTCCAGGTACTCCTCGGAGAACGCGTCCCACATGTCCTTGGGGCCGATCTCGCCGCCCTGGGTGTCGGTGACCTCCTGGATGACCTTGGAGAACTCCACCTGCAGCCGCCGCGGCAGGTCCAGGTGGTGCTCGGTCTTCATCAGGTACGCCACGCCGCCCTTGCCGGACTGCGAGTTCACCCGGATCACGGCCTCGTAGTTGCGGCCGACGTCCTTCGGGTCGATCGGCAGGTACGGGACCTCCCACGGGAACTCGTCCACGTGCTGCCCGGCGGCCTTGGCGGCGTCCTCCAGGGCCTCGAAGCCCTTCTTGATCGCGTCCTGGTGCGAGCCGGAGAACGCGGTGAACACCAGGTCGCCGCCGTACGGGTGCCGTTCGGGCACGGGCAGCTGGTTGCAGTACTCGACCGTGCGCCGGATCTCGTCGATGTCGGAGAAGTCGATCTGCGGGTCGACGCCCTGGCTGAACATGTTCATGCCCAGCGTCACCAGGCACACGTTGCCGGTGCGCTCGCCGTTGCCGAACAGGCAGCCCTCGATCCGGTCGGCGCCCGCCAGGTAGCCCAGCTCGGCGGCGGCCACGCCGGTGCCGCGGTCGTTGTGCGGGTGCAGCGACAGGATGATCGACTCACGGCGGGCCAGGTTGCGCGACATCCACTCGATCGAGTCGGCGTAGACGTTCGGCGTGGCCATCTCCACCGTCGCCGGCAGGTTGATGATCAGCGGCTTGTCGGGGGTCGGCTGGATGATCGCCGAGACGGCGTCGCAGACCTCCAGCGCGTACGACAGCTCGGTGCCGGTGTAGGACTCGGGCGAGTACTCGTAGCGGAACTCGGTCTCCGGGTAGTCCTTCTCCTGCTCCAGGGCGAACGCGGCGGCGTCCGTGGCGATCTTCTTGATGCCCTCGCGGTCGGACTTGAACACGACCCGGCGCTGCAGGATGGACGTCGAGTTGTAGAAGTGCACGATCGCCTTGCCCGCACCGCGCAGCGACTCGAACGTGCGGCTGATCAGCTCGGGGCGGCACTGGGTCAGCACCTGGATGGTGACGTCGGGCGGGATCGCGCCGTCCTCGATGATCTCGCGGACGAAGTCGAAGTCGGTCTGCGAGGCGGCCGGGAAGCCGACCTCGATCTCCTTGTAGCCCATCCGCACGAGCAGGTCGAACATCTTGCGCTTGCGGGCGGGCGACATGGGGTCGATCAGGGCCTGGTTGCCGTCGCGCAGGTCGACCGCGCACCACAGCGGCGCCTTGGTGATCCGCTTGGTCGGCCAGGTGCGGTCGGGTACGTCGACCGTCTCCACCTGCTCGTGGAACGGCCGGTAGCGGTGCACGGGCATGGACGTGCCGCGCTGCGGGTTCCAGACCGGCTGGTCGGCCACGGGGCGGGCCGGCGGTCGGATGCGGCTGGTGCCGGAGGTGTACGCGTCGGGAGTGGCGCTCATGTTCGGGGTGCTCCTGCTGCTGCCGGTGGGAAGACGACCGGCGGGCAACGCTGCGTCCCGCGACGGGGGGCCGGTCTGATCAGACCCCGTCACGGCGGCGAAGCAGGAGGGCGCGTGCCATGACGGACAGGTTAACCGGATTCCGCGCCGAGGTGGAACCGAGCGCCCAGATGGTGGAACTTCACTCGGTCGAGTTTCACTCGATCGTGGGGCGGGCACCTTCTTGACATGTCCAGATGGCGAACCTCAACGCGCAGCGGCAACTACACCGCTGCCCGAGTGATCCGCGGTGTCGGTGCCGTGTTCGCCGGCATCGAGGTGCTGTACATCCTGATGCTCCTGATCGGGGTGAACACCGCCAACGCGTTCTTCCGCTTCATCCAGCAGCTCGCCGAGCCGCTGGCGCTGTTCTTCCCAGGGCTGTTCCAGACGGGCAACGCCAACCTCGACGTGATCCTGAACTACGGTCTCGCCGCGGTGTTCTGGCTGGTCGTCGCAGGTCTGCTGGCCCGCGTCGTCGCGCGCTAGCGCCCACTCTCCCCGGTCCCCGCCGTCCTCCCCCCTGCGGTGGGGCCGGGGGTTCTTCCGAAGTCACGCGTTCACGACGACCAGCGCGTCACGGCGAGGCCGATCGTCGGTTGCCGCGGGCCGTCGAGAGGGCCGTCACCCCACGGAGCGCCCAGAGCGGTGATCACCGCGGCCACCACGTTGCCCTCGTCGGTCACCACGCACAGCACCGTGCCGACCGGCATGCCGTGGATCGACCGGTAGTCGCCGATCGGGTTGCGCAACGCCGCGCCGCGGCACTGCTCGCGGGTCGGCTTCGGCCCGTCCGCGAACAGCCCGGCCGAGCCGTTGGAGCCCGGGTAGACGTTGCCGTCACAATCGTCGTACTCCAGGTCGGCTTCCTTGCTCTCCTTCTCGCCCGGCACCGACCTCTCAGGCGAGTCCAGGTGCACGTCTACGCCGGCCGACGCGCCGCAGCCCGGCGGCGGGACGCTCATCGGCAGGTCGGTCGCTTCCGGTGCCGGCTCGGCGGAGGTCGTCGTCGTGAGGGCGGCGGTCGAGGAGCCGGGTGCGGACGTCGTCGTGGAAGAGGGTGAAGGCGACGTCGAGGCGGTCGTCGTGCCCAGTGCCGCGGCGCTCCCCTCCGGCGCGTCCGGACCGTCTGCCAGCACGAGCCCGAAGAGCACTCCCACCGTGAGGAACGCCGCCGACGACAGGGCCAGCGCCACCCCTCGCCGGGACGGCTTCCCAGCCCGCTGCGCCGCGTCGGACTTGAGTTGGCGGATCGCGACGACCCCCTGGGGCACACCGACGGCCAATGTCACGAGGGCGATCACGGCTTCGACCGACACGACCGCAAACTAGCCTTCCGGCACGTCGGAGTAGCCGCACTACAGCGGTTTGGACGGGTGAACTCGATCGAGGCATGCGCGGCGGGCGCGGTGGCTTTGCGCTGCGCATGGCGGCGATCTTCTGGCCGGTCGTGCGCTCACTCGTGCCCAGGCTCGTTCGCAGGCTCGTTCGCAGGCTCGTCTGAGAATGCCGGTTGACCCCACCTGCCTGCGAAAACGGTCTCGCTCAGCGGTTTGCGCACCCGTGGCCGCCGTTCCCTGGCCCGCAGGTCCTCGGGCAGGTCCTCGTCGTCGCCGAGCAGTCCGACCGCGATCACGACGACCGGCCGCACGTGCTCGGGCAGCCCGAACGCCTCGCGCACCGCGTCCGGCGAGAACCCGCCCATCTGGTGCGTGACCAGGCCCAGCTCGACGGCCCGCAGCACCAGGTTCTGCACCGCGAGCCCCAGCCCGAACTCGGTGTTCGGCATCGGCCCGCGCTCGTCCGACTCGGCCACCGCGCCCACGAGCAGCACCGACGCCCGCCCCGCCCACGCCTGGTTGCCCGGCCGCAGCGCCGCGAAGATTCGCCCGAACGTGTCGTCGCCGCGGTAGCCGACGAGGAACCGGGCGGGCTGGGTGTTGCCGTGCGAGGCCGCCCACCGGGCCGCCTCGACCAGCGCGCGCACGGTGTCCGGCGACACCTCGGCCGCCCCGTCGAACGCGCGCGGGCTCCAGCGCCGCATGATCAGGTCGTTGCCGTCCACCGACCCATACTGTCGATCAGATCGCGTACGGCCAAGCCGTGATGGCGTAGGCGCCGAACCACGCGCTGAACACCGACACGCCCACCAGCACCGCCACCACAGTGCCGGTGCGCCGCCGCGCCAGCGCCAGCGCGATCGGCAGCAGGAGCGTGAACGCGGGCAGCAGCAGCCGCGCCTTCGAGTTCATCAGCCCGTTCGACCCGAGGTCCATCGCGAGCACGCCGGCGCCGTAGACGATCAGCGGCCACTCCAGCCCGCGCCGCAGGCTGAGCACCACCAGGGCCAGCGCCACCACCAGCAGCCACACCGTGGCCAGCTCCAGCACCGACCGGGGCTCGCCCAGGATGAGCAGCGCGAACTTCCAGGTGGCCGCGCCGCCGTCGAACCGCGAGTCCCACCCGATCTGCTGCACGGCGAACCAGCCGTCCCACCGCCCGGTGCGCGCCGCGACGTACCCGAGGTACCCGACCAGCCCGAGCGGGGCGATCAGCGCGCCCACCCACGGCCGCCAGTCGTCCCGCCGCCGCCACGCCGCCACCAGCGCCGCCGCGCACACCGCCAGGACCAGCGCCGCCGCCGTCGGCCGCACCAGCCCCGCCGCCGCGCAGCACGCGCCGGCCAGCAGCCAGCGCCGTTCCACCACGCCGACCAGCGACCACACGGCGAGCGCGCAGAACGTCGCCTCGGAGTACGTCATCGACAGCACCACGGCCATCGGCGATGCCGCGAACAGCACCACCAGCACCAGCCCGGCGCGCTGCGACCCGCCGGACACCCGGGAACCGAGCCGGGCCAGCCCGTAGGCGCACAGCACGCCGCTGACCAGGCTCACCGCGAACGCGGCGCCGACCGTCGGCACGCCGGGCAGCCCGTCCACCCAGCGCACCAGCGTCGGGTAGCCGGGGAAGAACGCCAGCGGCGTCTCCGCCGTCCGCCGCCCGAACGCGTCCACCAGCCACGTCGGCACGTTCGCGTAGCCGCCCTCGGCGATGCCCAGGAACCACTGCCCGTCCCACGACGTGAGCGCCCGCGTGACGTCCTTGTCCCACCGCGCCGCCATGAGCTGCAGCGCGAGCAGGCCGAGCTCGCGGACGGCCAGGTAGAGCAGGGCGGGCGCGAGCGCCGCGGTGACCCGGTGTCTGGCCACGCGCGCCAACCGCTCACGCGCGCTCGGCGCGTCCTCCGGCTCCACGCGAACGGCCTCCAGGGTCGACACGGGGTCGAGAGTAGTGGCCGTCACGGCGACCGCTGTCCACTCCTTGGGCCAGGTAGTCTCCCCGATGAGCTGGGCTTGAAGCACCTGGGAGGAGTGGGTCTGTGGCGCTCGTCGTCCAGAAGTACGGCGGTTCCTCGGTCGGGAGCGCCGAGCGGATCAAACGGGTGGCCGAGCGCATCGTCGCGACCCGCAAAGCGGGCAACGAGGTCGTCGTCGCCGTCTCCGCGATGGGCGACACGACCGACGAGCTGCTCGACCTCGCGCGCCAGGTGTCCCCGGTGCCGCCCGCCCGCGAGATGGACATGCTGCTCACGTCCGGTGAGCGCATCTCCATGTCGCTGCTGGCGATGGCGATCAGCTCGCTGGGCGCCGAGGCGCGTTCCTACACCGGCTCGCAGGCCGGCGTGATCACCACGTCCGTGCACGGCAAGGCGCGCATCATCGACGTGACGCCGAGCCGCATCCAGGACGCGCTCGCGGAAGGCGCCATCGCGATCGTCGCGGGCTTCCAGGGCGTGAGCCAGGACAGCAAGGAGATCACCACGCTCGGTCGCGGCGGCACCGACACCACCGCGGTGGCGCTGGCGGCGGCGCTGAAGGCCGACGTCTGCGAGATCTACACCGATGTCGACGGCGTGTTCACCGCCGACCCGCGCATCGTGCCGAACGCCAAGCGGCTGGAGACCATCTCCTACGAGGAGATGCTCGAGATGGCGGCGAGCGGGGCCAAGGTGCTCATGCTGCGCTGCGTCGAGTACGCCCGCCGCTACGGCGTCCCGGTGCACGTCCGATCTTCGTTCAGCAACAAGCCCGGGACCATCGTGTCCGGGTCAGTGGAGGACCTTCCCGTGGAACAGGCGATGATCACCGGCGTCGCGCACGACCGGTCCGAGGCCAAGGTGACCGTGACCGCGGTGCCCGACCTGCCCGGCATGGCGGCGCGGATCTTCCGCGTCGTGGCCGAGGCGGAGCTCGACATCGACATGGTCGTGCAGAACGTCTCGCAGGCCGTGTCCGGCCGCACCGACGTGACGTTCACGCTGCCGAAGGACGACGGGCCGCGCGCGGTCGCCGCGTTGGAGAAGTCGCGCGCGGAGATCGGCTTCGACCAGGTGCTCTACGACGAGCACGTGGGCAAGGTGTCGCTGGTCGGCGCGGGCATGCGCTCGCACCCCGGCGTGACCGCCCAGTTCTGCGAGGCGCTCGCGTCGGCGGGCGTCAACATCGAGATCATCTCCACCTCGGAGATCCGGATCTCGGTCATCTGCCGCGACACGCAGCTCGACGACGCCGTGCGGGCCCTGCACGACGCGTTCGACCTCGGCGGCGACGAAGAAGCTGTGGTGTACGCGGGGAGTGGGCGATGAGCGGACCTGTCCTGGCTCTTGTGGGGGCCACCGGTGCCGTCGGCACCGTCATGATCGACATCATGAACGGCCGGGAGTCCGTGCCGTGGGGTGAGGTCCGGCTGATCGCGTCCGCGCGCTCGGCGGGCAAGAAGATCACCGTGCGCGGCGAGGAGCTGACCGTCGTCGCGCTGTCGCCGGAGGCGTTCGACGGCGTGGACGTCGCGATGTTCGACGTGCCGGACGAGGTGTCGGCCGAGTGGGCGCCGGTCGCCGCGGCCAGGGGCGCGGTCGCGGTGGACAACTCGGGCGCGTTCCGGATGGACCCCGAGGTGCCGCTGGTGGTGCCCGAGGTGAACGCCGACAAGATCGGCGAGCGCCCCAAGGGGATCATCGCGAACCCGAACTGCACGACGTTGTCGATGATGGCCGCGCTGGGCGCCCTGCACCGGGAGTTCGAGCTGCGCGAGCTGGTCGTGGCGTCCTACCAGGCCGCGTCGGGCGGCGGGCAGGCGGCGATCGACCGGCTGTACGCGGAGATCTCGGCGTTGGCGGGCAAGGAGGTCGGCGTGCGCGCGGGCGACGTGCGCGAGACGTTGGAGGCCGCCGGCCTGCCGGTGTCGGACTCGCCGTTCCCCGCGCCGCTGGCGTTGAACGTGGTGCCGTGGGCGGGTTCCCTGAAGGACGAGGGGTGGACCAGCGAGGAGCTGAAGGTCCGCAACGAGTCCCGCAAGATCCTGGGCATCCCGGACCTGAAGGTGTCCGCGACCTGCGTGCGCGTGCCCGTGGTGACCACGCACTCGCTGGCGGTGCACGCGACGTTCGCCCGCGAGGTGACCGTCGAGCAGGCGCACAAGATCTTCGACGCGCAGCCGTCGATCGTGCTGGTGGACGACCCGGCGGCCAAGGAGTTCCCGACGCCGGCGGACGTGGTCGGCGGCGACCCGACCTACGTGGGCCGCGTGCGGCAGGCGTTGGACTTCCCGAACACGCTGGACTTCTTCGTGTGCGGGGACAACCTGCGCAAGGGCGCGGCGCTGAACACCTACGAGATCGCCGAGGAGCTGGCGACCCGCCTGTAGGTTCACCCCCATGGCGGACGTAGTGCTCGCGATCGACCTCGGGACGACGTCGACCAAGGTGATCGCGGTGGACCGGGACGCGGGCGTGGTCGCATCGGCGGAGCACGGCTACCCGATGCGCACCACGCCCTCCGGTGAGGCGACCCACGACCCGGCCGAGGTGTGGGGCGCGGCGCTCGAGGCGTTGCGCGAGGTCGCCGCGCAAGGGCTCGCCGTGCGGGCGTTGTCGTTGACCGGCGCGATGCACACCCTGGTCGGGTTGGACTCCTCGGGCACGCCCGTCACGCCGTCGTTGTCGTGGGCGGACAACCGCGCGCTGGAGCAGACGGCGCGGCTGCGCGGCACGGCGGAGGGGATCGCGCTGCACCGCGCGACCGGCACCCCGATCCACACCATGTCGCCGCTGGTGAAGCTCGCGTGGTTCCGCGACCAGGGCTTCTCCGCCGCGCGGTGGTGCGGGCTCAAGGACTTCGTCGCGCTTCAGCTGACCGGGGTGCTGGCGACCGAGCACTCGTCGGCGTCCGCGACCGGGTTGATGGACCTCCGGTCGCTGAACTGGCACCCGGACGCGCTGGCCTTCGCGGGCGTGGACCCCGGGCAGCTGCCCGGCCTGCACGCCCCGGTGGACTCGCTGCCGTTGGCGCTGGACGTGCCGGGCCTGCCCGCCGGCCTGCCGGTCGTGCTGGGCGGCGGTGACGGGCCGATGGCGAACCTCGGCGTCGGCGCGGTCGTGCCGGGGGTGGCGGCGGTGTCGCTGGGCACGAGCGGCGCGCTGCGGGTGGTGCGCGACGAGCCCGTCGTGGACGAGCAGGGGCGGGTGTTCTGCTACGCCGTCGCCGAAGGGCTGTGGGTGCTCGGCGGGGCGGTGAGCAACGGCGGCGTGGTGGCGCAGTGGGCCGCCGAGGCGTTCGGCGTCGACGTGCGCGACCTGCTGGTGGAGGCGTCCGGGGCGCCGGTGGGCGCGGCCGGCGTGATCGCGCTGCCGTACCTGTTGGGGGAGCGCGCGCCGTGGTGGGACGCGGACGCCACGTCGGCGTTGATCGGGCTGCGGCGCGAGCACGGGCGGGCCGAGATCACCCGTGCGCTGGTCGAGGGCGTGGCGCAGCAGTTGGCGCTGGTGCTGGACGCGGTGCGCTCGGTGGCGGACGTGCACGCGGTCCGGGTGACCGGTGGCGCGTTCCGCAGTGAGCTGTGGGCCACCGTCCTGGCGTCCGCGCTGGGCCTGGAGCTGGAACTGGCCGACGACAGCGAGGGCTCCGGCGTCGGCGCGGCCCTGGTCGCCTGGCGGGCACTGGGCGAGATCCCGTCCCTGACCGTCGCCGCCGACCTGATCAAGCCGGTGAGGACGATCCCGCCCGACCCCGACGCGGTCCGCCACTACGCCCGGTCGCGCCCCACCATCGACCGCCTCTACCAGGCCCTACGCGACCTCGAAGGCATCTGACTACTTGGATCGAGCCGACTTCGGCCGATTGGGAATCCCGATCAGCACATCCTTGCCGAGGTGTTGTTTGATCAGATGTACCAGCTCTTGGCCATCGATGAGTTCGATGCGGCCGTGCTCCCTGGCCTTCTGCCTGCACCCCGACGCGAACCACGAGGTGGTGACCAGGATTCCCCACCCTGCCTTCTTCTCCTCCATCGCACCGGCCAACTCGCGGATGTGATTCACCCCGACCACCCGGCTGTACCGCTTGGCCTGCACGATGCTCAGTCCGCCGAACAGCGGGGTGCGGCGGGCGATGACGGCGTCGACACCATCATCCTTGCTCTGCTCCGTGGTCCAGCCTTCTGCTCCCTGTGCCTCGAAGATCTGGCGTACTAAATGCTCGAAGTTCGTGTACGACATGTCCATGAGATCGGGTCGGGCGTCCAGGGTGGAAACCGCGTCGAATCCATCGACAAAGGAGTACTTGCTCAAGTCGAAATCGAGGATCGGTTCGACTGGTTCGAGTTCGTACGGGTGGTTGGACACGATCGCCCGTAGGTGGCGGACGCAGGCGTCGGGATTGATGCGTCGCAGGTTGTCGTCGCTGGGGAAGTCCTCGCGGGCGACCTCAAGACTGACCAGGCACGGATATTCGAGGTCCCCGGTCGCCGGGTTGACCGCGTGCACGTGCCCGTTGAAACCGATCGAAGCCAGGGAACGATCAGCGTTGAAGAGGTCGCGCAGGCACAACAGCGCCACCTGGCTCACCACGTTCCGGTAGAGGTCGCCGACTTCCTTCGGTTTTCTCGGGACCGCGCGTTCCTCGTCCTTCGTCGGCAGATACCGGTAGGAGGCGGTCGTGGGGATGACGTCACGTGGTGGCAGCTCGAACCGCACTACCGCCTGCTCGGCCCGCGGGTTGTACGTCATCTCGAAACGGTGGGGGAACGCCCGCGGAAGTGGAACGGCTGCGAGCACCTTCGACAGGTACTGTTCGACGAAGCTCTGCTGCCGTGTTTCCACACCACGACGGAAGAGCGCGAGTTGTCGATTGTGCTCCTCCGCCTCGGCCTCGGCCTGGGAAACCCGGTCGGCGTGTGCGGCTCGCGCGGCCACTACCGCGCGCTGACGGGCGACTTCTTCAGCTCGCCGAGCCTCGGTGTCCTCATGGAAACGCGTCTTCGCTTCCTCGAGCCTGCGCTCATGGCGACTCTGTCCACCGAACACCCGTGCCAAGCGCCCCGGATCGCTTGGAGCGTAGTCCTCCCACCGTGGCTCTTTGACCGGCACCGCCAGACCACCGAGATCGAGTGGGGAGACTTGGGTCTTCGTCCGGAGGGCGGTCCAATCCAATGCCGCTGGTCGCCCTAGTCCGGCGACCAGAACCGCATTCAGAGCGTCGACCTCGTTCTGCAGTCTGATGGTCTTCTCATCGGCTTCGCCAGCACGTCGTTCGGTGTGCAGTCTCTTGCGTTCCCTTTCCGCAGCGGCTCGTTGCCGTTCCGCTGCGGCCCGCGCGCGTTCTGCTTCACGAGCGATCTGCTGTGCGGTCTTCTGTGTTCGCTGTGGACCGCGTCCTGCGCCCGCCACGAGTGCACCCCCACATCCACTGGTCCGGGATCCCGAACACGGAGCGGCTTCGTTCGAGAGCAACACCCATCATCGACGATGGCGGACTGGCGATCGCGCATTTCGAGGAATCGTGCCTCGACTGGCGGTGTGAATTGGTCTGTTCGAGTGGTCCAGTGTCCCCACGTGAATCGGTTGGGTGACGAAACGTGAGTCGGTCAACGAACCCCGGCCAGAGCAGTGTGGCGGCCGAGCGCCACCGTGCCCGCCGCGACGACGACCGCGCCCGCACCCGCCACGGCGAAGCCCCACGCCGGGGACGAGTGGTCGATCACGAAACCGGTGACCGGCGCGCCCAACGCCACGCCCAGCGTGAACGCCGAGCTCTGCAGGCCCATCGCCACACCGCGCGCGGACACCGGGGCGTACTTCGTGATCAGCTCACCCGTCGCGGTGATCGTCGGCGCGCACAGGAAGTTCGTCGGCACCAGCGCCAGCGCCAGCCACCACGGCGACCAGCCGAACAGGCCGATCGGCACGGCCAGCACCCCCATGCCGCCCATCAGCACCCACAACGGCGGCACGCGCGTCAGCCCGCCGTAGAGGAAACCGCCCGCCAACGACGCCACGCACATCACCACGATCATCGCGCCGGTCCACCCGGTCAGCCCGAGCCCGCGCATCGACGCCACCACCGACACCTCGACGCCCGACAGCACGAACGTCGCACCGCCCGCGCTGATCAGCACGCCGAGCAGCCGGCCGTCCAGCCACTCCCGCCGCGGCACCCGCGCCCCGGTCTCGCCCTCGTGCCGCACCGGCGGGTTCACCGCGTACAGGATCGCGCCGATCAGGACCATGGACGCGCCGATCGCCCACATCGCCGTCCGGCTCGACGCCTGCGTGGTGAGCGCCACCCCGAGCGCCGGCCCGGCCATGAACGACAGCTCGACGGCCATCGAGTCCATCGCCAGCGCGGTGCGCCTGCGGTCCTCCGGCACGAGCGCGGTCAGGATCTGGCGGCCGAGCGACATGACGGGCATCACGGTGATGCCGGTGATGAAGCACGTGACGAGCAGCACCTCGTAGGACAGCAGCGGCGCGACGAACCAGAACGCGCCTTCGGTGACCATCGACAGGACCAGCATCGCGCGCAGACCACGCCGGTCGACCAGGTGGCCCATCAGCGGCGAGCCCAGCGCGATGCCGACCGTGCTGACCGCCCCGACCAGGCCCGCGGCGCCGTAACCCCGTTCCAGGCCGAGGAGGACGTGCATGGTGATCGTCATGCCCGCCGCCGTCGGTGGCACGCGCGCCAGCAGCATCAACAGCATGAAGCCGGGCACGCGCGGGGTCCGGAGGACGGCCAGGTAGTGAGAGACGTTCACGTGCTCATCTTCACTCGCCCGGGCAACAGGTTTAACCGTTCGTTTTCTTGACTCGTTCCAGAAAGCGTGATGGAGTGGTGGAGCCATGACCCCAGGACCACGCGAGCTGCTCAAGGACGCCGGGCTGCGCATCACCGCGCCCCGGATCGCGGTGCTCGAATGGCTCGCCGAGCACCCCCACGCCACGGCCGACGCGGTCGCCGAGGGCGTGCGGGCCAGGTTGGGGTCCGTGTCGACGCAGGCCGTCTACGACGTGCTGCACGCGTGCGCGCGGACCGGGTTGCTGCGCCGGATCGAACCCGCCGGGCACCCGGCGCGGTACGAGACGCGGACCGGCGACAACCACCACCACCTCGTCTGCCGGGACTGCGGCCGGACCGAGGACGTCGACTGCGTCCACGGCGCCGCGCCCTGCCTGGAACCCTCGGACACGGTCGGCTTCGCCGTGGACGAGGCGGAGGTCCTCTTCTGGGGTCTGTGCCCCGACTGCCGAACCCCTCAGAAGGAGCTACCAGCGTGACCGACGCGCGTCACACCACCAACAACGCAGGCATCCCGGTCGCGAGCGACGACCACTCGCTGACCCTCGGCGCCAACGGCCCGATCCTGCTGCAGGACCACTACCTGATCGAGAAGAACGCCCAGTTCAACCGGGAGCGGGTGCCCGAGCGGGTCGTGCACGCCAAGGGTGGCGGTGCGTTCGGCTACTTCGAGACGACCGAGGACATCAGCCGCTTCACCAAGGCGGCCCTGTTCCAGCCCGGCGTGAAGACCGAGACGCTGCTGCGCTTCTCGACCGTCGCCGGTGAGCTGGGCTCGCCCGACACCTGGCGCGACCCGCGCGGTTTCGCGCTGAAGTTCTACACCACGCAGGGCAACTACGACATCGTCGGCAACAACACGCCGGTGTTCTTCCTGCGCGACCCGATCAAGTTCCCGGACTTCATCCGCTCGCAGAAGCGCCGCGCCGACACCGGCCGCCGCGACCACAACATGCAGTGGGACTTCTGGACGCTGCAGCCGCAGACCGCGCACCAGGTGACGTGGCTGATGGGCGACCGCGGCATCCCGAAGACGTGGCGCCACCAGAACGGCTACGGCTCGCACACCTACCTGTGGGAGAACGCCGCCGGCGAGCGCTTCTGGGTGAAGTACCACTTCAAGACCGACCAGGGCATCGAGACCCTGACGTCGGAACAGGCCGCGAAGATCGCCGGCGAGGACGCCGACGCGCACCGCGCCGACCTGTGGCACGCCATCGAGCGCGGCGAGTTCCCGTCGTGGACGCTGCACGTGCAGGTGATGCCCTACGAGGACGCCGCGACCTACCGCTTCAACCCGTTCGACCTGACCAAGGTGTGGCCGCACGCCGACTACCCGCTGATCAAGGTGGGCAAGCTCGTGCTGGACCGCAACCCGGCGGACTACTTCGCCGAGATCGAGCAGGCCGCGTTCGAGCCGACGAACCTGGTGCCCGGCATCGGCACGTCGCCGGACAAGATGCTGATCGGCCGGATCTTCTCCTACCCGGACGCCCACCGCTACCGCATCGGCGCGAACTACAACGAGCTGCCGGTGAACCGGCCGAAGTCGCCGGTGAACTCGTACTCCAAGGACGGCGCGATGCGTTTCAACAACGCCGTCGACCCGGTGTACGCGCCCAACTCCTACGGCGGCCCGCACGCGTCCGTCGAGGCGGCCGGCGAGGTGGCGTCGTCCTACGGCGTCGAGGACGCGGTCACCCGTTCGGCATACAAGCTGCACGCGGAGGACGACGACTTCGGCCAGGCGGGCACCCTGATCCGCGAGGTGATGGACGAGGGCCAGCGCGAGCGCCTGGTGCAGACCGTGATCGCGCACGCCTCGAACGGCGTGTCCGAGCCCGTGCTGGAGCGCGTGTTCGAGTACTGGCGCAACATCGACAAGGAGACCGGCGACAAGATCGCCGCCGCGTTCGGCAAGTGACCGCGCCACCCCGAACTGTGCACCCCTGATAGTGCACACCCCGACAGGGCCGTCCGGATTCGTCCGGGCGGCCCTGTCCCTTGTCCCGAGGGGCTTTCCAGACCGGACCTACGCGCCGGTCTCCCGGTCCTTCTGCCACGGATAACGCGGCACGACCAGCTCGAACGAGTCCACCAGCCACGTCTTCCGCGTCTCCGACTCCGACCCGGCCTCACCGGCGGCGGCACGCGGCGGCGGGGCCACGGCGGCGCGCCGCGTGGCCCGGACCCAACGGGGCTCACTGCCCGTGATCGGAAGGGCAGGCGGCGGCGGGTCACCCACCCTCACCCGCACCCAGTAGCCCACGATCTTCAGATTACCGTAGTGAATAACGGAACCAGGCTCGGTTGATCTTCGTCCGAACGGGGACACCGTGCCGCCGATCGGGGGTCGCGCGCATGACGGATCAGCCTTCACTGGACGAGCTGGCGGCCCGCGCCGAACGACTCGACCAGGCGCGGCTCGCGCTCAAGCGCGACCTCGCCGAACGGGTCGTCTTCGGCCGCGACGACAGCGGCCTGGTCGAGATCGGGGTGGACCACACGGCCAAGGTCGTCGAGGTCGCCCTCAACGCGACGCTGGTCGGCCGGGTCGACCCGAAGGTGCTGGCGAACGCGGTCCTCCAGGCCGCGACCGAGGCGCAGCGCCAGGCGCGCGAGCTGGTGGCGGAGCGGCGTTCGTACTACCTGGGCACGCAGTAGGGCAAGACAGCGAAGGGGGAGGTCATGGCAGGTTTCAAGGTCGACAGCGACCGGTTGCGCCGGTCCGCCGACGGGTTCGGGCGCGCGGGCGAGCACGCCGGCACGGTGGCGAGCTCGTTGGGCGGCGCGACCGTGCCGGGCGGCGCGTTCGGCGTCTCCGGCCCGGGCGCCGGGCTCGCCGCGGACCTGGACGCGATCGTCGGGCGCCGGCGTGACGCGATCGCGCGACGCCGCGACCGGCTCGCCGAGATCGCCGACAAGGTGCGCCGGGACGCCGACGAGTACGACCGGTCGGACGCGGACAACGCCGAGGGCGTCACCCGTTCCGGAGAGGGCCTGCGATGACCCACCCGGCACTGCAGAAGGCGATGGACGGCTGCACGCGGCTCGCGCAGGCCGCCGGCACGGTCGGCTCACCGGACCCGATCGCCGCGATCCGGCAGATCGACTACGACCCGCAGGCCGTCCAGGCCTACGTCGACCAGCTGCGCGCGGCCGCCGGCGACCTCGACAAGGCGATCGCGCAGCAGGAGGACGCGATCGCCGAGCACGAGGCGGGCTCGGAGGGGTCCGCGTCCGACTCCGCCCGCGCGGAGATGGCCAAGGAGCTCGACGCGCTGGTCGACGAGCGCAAGCGGCTCGAGGAGCTGATCAAGGAGGTCGACCGGATCTCCGCGCGGATGGACCAGCTCGCCGGCACCGCGGCCGACCAGGTCCTGGCGATCGCCGCCCACGCCGACCCCGCCGTCTCGATGGTGCTGGACGGCAGCTGGCTCGACGACGCGACCGGCGAGGGCGCGCAGGCGGAGGAGATCGTGCACACCGCCGTCGCCGACGTCATCAAGGTGTGCCAGTCGGTCCAGGACCAGGTCGCCACGCTCCGCGCGGAGCTCAACGCCACGATGGACGACGCCGAGAGCAGCGGCGCGTCGGCGGGCGGCACGACGGGCGGCGCCGGTGAAGGCGGCGTCCCGCAGGGCGAGGGCGAGGTGGGCGCGCCGGAAAGCGGGGGTGAGGCCGGCACGCCGGAGGGCGGGCAGGCGGAAGCAGGCGGGTCGGGCGGCGCCGCGGGCAGCGGCGGCTGAGCCGAACGGGCCGGTCGCCCCGCCCGGGGCGACCGGCCGCGCGTCACGCGGTCTCGGGGATGTCCTGCCGCGTGTTGGCCAGCGCCAACCCGGTGCGCAGCGACCCGACCGCCTCCGCCACCGCCTCCCGGAACACGCCACCGACGCCGAGGATGTTCGCGTAGCCGTGGAACAGCCCCTCGTACCGCCGCAGCACCACCGGCACGCCCTGCCGCGCCAACTTCTCCGCGAACGCCTCGCCCTCGTCCCGCAGCGGGTCGAACCCGGCCGTCGCCAGGTACGTCGGCGGCAGCCCGCTCAGGTCCTCCGCCAGCAGCACCGACAGCCGCGGATCGGTGTGCGTCTCGCGTGAGGGCGCGTAGTGGTCCAGGAACCAGTCCATCTTCTGGTCGGTGAGGAAGAACCCGTTGCCGAACAGCTCCCGCGACCGCCGGCGCACCGACGCGTCCACCGCCGGGTAGAACAGCAGCAGGAACACCGGCTTCACCTCGCCCGCGTGCAACGCCGTCACCGCCGCCAGGTTGCCGCCCGCGCTGTCACCGCCCAACGCGATCCGCCGCGGGTCGACCTTCAGCTCCTCGGCGTGCGCCACCGCGTACTCGAACGCCGCCCGCGCGTCGTCCGCCGCCGCCGGGAACGGGTGCTCCGGCGCGAGCCGGTAGTCGGCCGACAGCACCCGCACCCCGCCCTCGACGGCGAGGAACCGGCACAGGTTGTCGTGGCTGTCCAGGTCGCCGCTGACCCACCCGCCGCCGTGGTAGAAGACCAGCAGCGGCGAGCCGGCGGCCAGCCCGGTCGGCTCGTAGAACCGCGCGCCGACGCCGTCCAGCGACAGCGAGCGCACCGCCACGCCACCGATGACCGGACCGCACACCAGCGCGTTGCTGCGGGTCAGCGCCAGGCGGTTCGCGGCGGGCGTGGTCGTCTGCCAGTCCTCGCCGCTGAGCTGCTGCAGCCTGAGCAGCAGCTGGGCTTCCGGGTGCAGCCGCTGGCCGTCCACCGTGACGGGACGGCCGGCGATCAGCTTGCGCAGCGGCGCGGGCAGGCCGAACACGAAGCGCAGGGCACCGGCCAGGACACCGGGAGGGATCGACTCGGCGAGCTTCGACATGAGACGTACGTTACTCGCCGGTAGGGCCTCGGGCGAGCGACTGGACCTCCAGTTAGGTCCAGGTGGCAGGATCGGACACCATGACGGTCACCGTGGTGGGCATCGGCGGATCCCTCCGCCCCAACTCGCAGTCCGAGCGCGCGATGAGGATCGCCTTGGAGGGCGCCGTGGACGCGGGCGCGAAGGTCGTCGAGGTCTCCGGGCCCGACCTGGTGCTCCCGTTCTACGACCCGGCCATCCCGGACCGCACCGAGAACGCCCACCGGCTGGTCGAGGCGCTGCGCGGCGCGGACGGCGTCGTGCTCGTCTCGCCCGGCTACCACGGCACGGTGTCCGGCCTGGTCAAGAACGCCCTGGACTACATCGAGGACCTGCGCGGCGACGCGCGCCCCTACCTCGACGGCCGCGCGGTCGGCTGCGTGGCCACCGCCCAGGGCTGGCAGGCGTCGGTGACCACGCTGACCGCGTTGCGCTCGATCGTGCACGCGCTGCGCGGCTGGCCCACGCCGTTGGGCGCGGCGGTGAACTCGCGCGAGGTCGAGTTCGACCTCGAAGGCGGCTGCACGGTGCCGTCCGTGGCCGACCAACTCCGCACGATCGGGCGACAGGTGGCCGAGTTCGCCGTGTCGAGGGCGGGCTGAGCGGGTACGTGTGAGGGGGCGTGAGCTGCCACACGACCGGGTGTGGTTCGGCTTCGGCCGGGTGTTGGGCTGATCGACGGGGCTTGACCACCAGCTCGAAGGGGAGCGTTGAAGATGCAGGTGCTCTACACCGCGGAAGCCATCGCAGTCGGGGACGGCCGCAACGGAGAGGTCCGCTCCTCCGACGGCGTGATCGACGAGCAGCTCTCCACGCCCAAGGAGCTCGGCGGCCCCGGCGGCGACCGGACCAACCCCGAGCAGCTGTTCGCGGCCGGGTACGCGGCGTGCTTCCACAGCGCGCTGAAGGTCGCCGCGCGGCAGGCCAAGGTCAAGATCGGCGAGACGTCGGTGACCGCGAAGGTCGACCTCGGCGCCAACGGCAGCGGCGGCTTCCAGCTGGCCGTCGAGCTGGTCGCGCACGTCCCGGGCGTCGAGCAGGCCGTGGCCGAGCAGCTGTCCGCCGCCGCGCACCAGATCTGCCCGTACTCCAACGCCACGCGAGGCAACATCGAGGTGGCCCTCACGACCACCGTCTGAGGAGGCGTCAGACCCATGAGCAAGTCGCAGAAGTCTCCGATCACCAGCCCCCTGGCCGACGCGGACAAGGCGTCGGTCGCGGCGGTGCTCCAGGCCACCCTGGTCGACCTGGTCGACCTGTCCCTGGTGGCCAAGCAGGCGCACTGGAACGTGGTCGGCAAGAACTTCCGCAGCGTCCACCTCCAACTGGACGAGCTCGTCACGACCGCCCGCACGTACACCGACGAGGTGGCCGAACGGGCCGCCGCGCTCGGCATCTCGCCGGACGGCAAGGCGAAGACCGTGGCGGAGGGCTCGGGCGTGCCGGAGTTCCCCGGCGGGTGGTTGAAGGAGGACCAGGTCGTCGCGGCCGTCGTCACGGCGCTGGGCGAGCTGATCGGGCGGCTGCGCAAGCGGATCGACGAGACCGACAAGTCCGACCTCGTCACCCAGGACCTGCTGATCGAGATCACGAAGAACTTCGAGCAGGCGCACTGGATGTGGCAGGCGCAGCAAGCCTGACCCACCTGCCCGCGCACCGGCCTCGACCGACCTTCGGGGGCCACCGGACATCCGGCGGCCCCCGAAAATGTCGGACCCCCTCGGTAATATCGAAAACAGGGATCCCCTGGGCGGGGACTCCTGCGCAGCTTCGCCCCGCAGGCCGGCTCGGCCAGGCCCGCGGCTACAGCACGCGCTGCACGAACGCGACCTCGGCGGCCGTCTGCCGGATCGTCTCCGCGACCACGAGCGAACCGTGCCCGGCGTCGTACCGGTACACCTCGTACGCCGCCCCGCGCGCCGCCAGCCGCTCCAGGTAGTTGTCGATCTGCCGGATCGGGCAGCGCGGGTCGTTCTCCCCCGCCAGCACGAGCACCGGCGCGCGCACCGCGTCCACGTACGTCAACGGCGAGCACTCGCGGTACCGGTCGGGGAGTTCCTCCGGCGAACCCCCGAACAACGCCCGGTCGAACGCGCGCAGCGGCTCCATCTCGTCCTCGTACGCGGCCAGGTAGTCGGCCACCGGCACGCCCGCCACGCCGGCCGCCCACCGCTCCGGCTGCGTGCCCAGCGCCAGCAGCGACAGGTACCCGCCCCACGACGCGCCGTTGACCACGCACTTCGCCGGGTCGGCGAACCCGGACCCGACGGCCCACTCGTGCACCGCCGCCACGTCCTCCAGCTCGGTCAACCCCGGCCGGCCCTCGATCGCGTCACGCCACTTCGACCCGTACCCGGTGGACCCGCGGTAGTTCACGTGCACCACGGCGAACCCGGCGTCCAACCACACCGCGCGGTACGCGGAGAACCGGTCCTCGTCCGCCGAGTGCGGCCCGCCGTGCAGGTGGAACACCGTCGGCAGCGGACCGTCGGGCGCGCCGGCGGGCCGGGCGACCAGGGCGTGCACCTCGCCCACGAACACGTCGGTCAGGTCGACCGACGGCGGGGCCTTGTGCCCGGGCGGCTCCAGCAGCACGCGCTCGTCGCCGTCCACGTCCAGCACCCGCACCACGCCCGGCCGGGCGGCCGACGACCACGAGTACTCCACCGCGCCGTCCGGCCGCACGTTCGCGCTGCCGACCGTGCCGTGCGGGGTGTCCAACGCGTGCAGGACGCCGGTGGCCAGGTCGTAGCGGTGCAGGGTGTTGCGCGCCTGGAACGTGTGCACGACCAGCAGCGACTTCGCGTCCGGGTACCAGTCGGCGCTGATCTCGCCCGGCAGGTCGATCACGACCTCGGTCTCGGTGTCCGCCGCGACGTCCCAGATCAGCAGCTCCTCCTTGCCGCGCCGCTCGTGCCCGACCAGCAGCCGGTTGTCGCCGCGCACCGGGCTGAACGCGATCGCGTCCAGGCCCTTGCCCGGCCCGTCCCACTTCTCGGCGACTTTTTCACCCGACGGGGTGACCACGCGCAGCGCCGCGTGCCGGTTGTCGCCGTGCTCCGAGTGCGACAGCACGACCAGCGTCTCGTCCTTGGACAGCGCCGACACGCCGCCGTCGTTCTCGTGCGCGTAGATCACCTCGGCCGGCCCGCCGCCCCGCGCCACGTACACGGTGGTGCCGTCGTCGGTGGACGTGCCGACCGCGACGACCTCGTGCCCGATCTCCAACCCGGCCGGGTACCCGGCCCGCACGCCGTCCACCGCGGGCTTCGGGTCGCGGCCCGGCTGGAACGGCTCGCTGACCCACGTGCCGAACTCGTCACCGTCGGTGTCGGCGAACCACCAGATCGTGTCGCCGTCGGGGCTGAGCGCGCCGTGCGACGTGCCGTTCGGGCGGTCGGTCACCTTGCGGTGGGTGTCGCTCGCGCGGTCCCAGGCGTAGATCTCCCACACACCGCTGGAGTTCGACAGGTACAGGCTGCGGTCGGGTGCGTCGTCGGCCCACCCCGGCAGGCTCACGCGCGGGGCCGTGAAGCGGGCCCGCCAGCGGGCTTCGGCCTCGGCGTCGGCGAACAGCGGGTCGGGCACTTCGGCGGTCGGGTGCGTCGTCACAGCCCCGATCCTGCCGGCTTCCGCGCGGTGACCAGGTAGTAGTCCACGAGACCCTGCTCGACGGCGCGCAACCAGTTGCGGTCCCAGTGGTCCGGGCGCGGCCCCTGCTCGAGCCACCGGTCCAGGCCGCGCCACACGTGCTCGCCGACGCTGCGGGCGGTGACGTCGGCGAACCCCGCCGCACGCAGGTCGCGCACCACGTCGTCGACGCGGTGCGCGTGGTCGAGGCCGGAGGCGAACGTCTTCAGCAACCCGGCCAGCCGCTCGGCCGCGTCACCCGTCCTGGTGAAGAACGTGGTGACGGCGAACCGGCCGCCCGGCGCGAGCACGCGGGCGCTCTCGCGCGCGAACCCCGGGACGTCCTCGAAGTGCTGCGCCGCCTCCACGGACAGCAGCGCGTCGAACGAGCCGGCGGGGAACGGCAGGTCGTCGCACGCGCCCTGGACGAACGCCACCCGTGGGTCGTCGTTGGCCTCCGTCGCCCGCGCGACCTGCTCCGGCACCAGGTCCACGCCCCGGACCACCGCCGGCCCGCGCCGCAGGACGCGACGCGCGCCCAGGCCGTGCCCCGAGCCGACCTCCAGCACCCGGTCGCCCGGCCCGATCGAGAGCGCGGCCACGACCAGGTCGTACAGGGCCTCCTGCGAGGCGATCCGCTGCTCGACGGTCAGCTCGCCGTCCAGCGGGATGCCCGCCCAGTAGCCGAAGTTGATGAAGCCGCCCGCGAACACCGGCAACGCCGCCAGGTCGCCCGTCCCGTACGCGCGCCGAACCTCGGTGAGATCTCCCATCTGTCGATCTTCCCGGCTAGCGTGCGGACATGACCGGGGACGGGTACGACTTGGCGCAGGTGAACATCGGCCGGATGCTCGCGCCGCTGGACAGCCCGCGGATGGCGGGGTTCGTGGCGGCGCTGGACCCGGTGAACGCGGTCGCCGACCGCGCGCCGGGGTTCCGGTGGCGGCTGCAGACCGAGGACGGCGACGCGACCGCGATGCGGATCTTCGACGACGAGTGGCTGCTGGTGAACATGTCGACGTGGGCGTCGCACCAGGCGCTCGTCGACTACGTGTACGGGCCGGAGCACGTGGCCGTGCTGCGGGAGCGCAGGCAGTACTTCGAGCGGCCGGCCGAGGCGATGACCGCGCTGTGGTGGGTGCCCGCCGGCCACCGGCCGACCGTGGCGGAGGCGCAGGAGCGGCTGGTGCGGCTGCGCGAGGACGGTCCGACGCCGTTCGCGTTCACGTTGCGCGAGACGTTCCCGGCGCCGGACGCGACGGAGCGTGACCTGGTGGAGCGTGACCTGGCGGGCTGCGGGGTCGACTAGCGGTCCAGTTCCTCGGCCAGGATCCGGTCCACCTGGCGTGACGCGCGGAGCAGGGCGCGGACCGCGAGGGCGATCAGCGCCACCGCCGCCGCGACGACGACGGCCGCGGTGGGCGAGGCCAGAACCGCGACCAGACCGGCTAACCCGAGCGCGACCTGGATCGAGGCGACGACAGGGACCCAGCTCTTCACGGCGGTGGTGGTGGTCATCGGGCATCTCCCTGCTGGCGGTGGCGGGCGGCGGCGCGACGCGTTGACTCGTCGTCGCCCGAACCCCGCCGCTCGTTACGCAACGTCACTTGAATCGGCAACGTTCACTCGAACGGTGTAGCCCAACGTGACGAAGGTTCACGGAAGATGGCAGTGGACGAATTAAGCAACAGCGAGGAGTAGTTCGTAACGTCCTCGTTGGTCCGAACGAATCACGAGTTACACGGGTGGTAGCGCAGGGAGGTCTGACCGATGATCGAGAACACGGTTCGGCAGGGCGGTCGCGTCGGGTGCGTCGACGCCCTGGGTCGTCGGCGGACGCTGGAGGTGTCGCTCACCGAAGAGGGCAACGTCTGCATCCACACCCCGCCCGGCGAGTCCGCGAAGCTCGACTGGAACGAGGTCGGCGAGCTCCTCCGGCGCCTCGCGGAGCTGCGACCGCACGTCAAGTGACGTCCGGCCGGCGCGCGTCCGGGAGGGCCGGCTAACCCTCCCGGACGCCCCGGCGCGGGAAAACCGCTCGCCCGTGGTCGGGCGAGCCACTCCAATGAGCGGATGATCGACCACACGGAACTCAACCGCCGGCACTGGGAAGACACCGCCGCCGCGGCGCACGGACCACTGGCCCGTGAGCACTGGGCGAAGACCGAGCCGCAGTGGGGCCTGTGGGCCACCCCCGAGTCCGAGGTCTCCGTGCTGCCGCCCGACGTGTCCGGCATGGACGTCATCGAACTCGGCTGCGGCACCGCCTACGTGTCCGCGTGGCTCGCCAGGCTCGGCGCCCGTCCCGTCGGCATCGACATCTCGGCCCGCCAGCTCGACACCGCCCGCGAGATGCAGGCCGAGTTCGGCCTCGACTTCCCGCTGCTCCTCGGCGACGCCCAGCGCGTGCCCCGCGACGACGCCACCTTCGACCTCGCGATCAGCGAGTACGGCGCCTCCCTCTGGTGCGACCCGCACCGCTGGATCCCCGAAGCCGCGCGCCTGCTCCGGCCGGGCGGCCACCTGGTCTTCCTCCACCGGTCACCGCTGTTCGCCCTGTGCGCCCGCGACGGCACGACCGCGTCCACGTCGCTCATGCGCCCGCAGTTCGGCCTCAACCGGGTCGACTACGCCGACTCCACCGAGTTCACCCTGCCGCACGGCGACATGCTGCGGCTGCTGCGCTCGTCCGGCTTCACCGTGGACGACCTGATCGAGATCCAGGCGCCCACCCCCGCGAACCGCGAGTTCCACGAGGTGTCGTCGGCGTGGGCGAGCCAGTGGCCGAGCGAGGAGATCTGGAAGGCGCGACTGACGTCTCCCCAGGTCAGGTAGTCCTGGCTGCCCGGTCGAGCAAATCTATGATCGCCGGAGTAGACATTCGCACCTCGACGTGTGTAGTGTTCTCCCTGTACGAGAGAACGTCGGATCGGCACGGGAGATGACGAACTACCCGTGACGCGAGGGCGGTCGGCGCGTGCGGTACCCGGAGTGCAAACGATTTACGCAGGACAGCAAGTCGCACTCCGAGCCGACAGACCCGCGCGTGCAGTGGCAAGGCGGTCAGGCGAGCTGGAGCCGATCAGTGGAAGGGGTTCCAGCGCGGTGGCCGGGCGGTCGGCGAGGTGAGCCGGAGCAAGCGAGAAGTCCGGTGTCGGCCGTCGAACGAGTGGCGAGAAAGTCCGGAAACCAGAGAAGAAGGGAAGGGTTGAACACCATCGGATCGCCTGCCTCGGGCTGAAGTCGGGCCAGGCGGGTACCGCAGTCCAGAAAGATTGGAAGGTGGTCTCCGGTTACGCAAACGCGATCCACGCAGTCTCCGCCGCTGTACGGGCGGATGACGCGGACACGGTAAACCGGCCGCGAGGCCGGATGGTGGGAACCCATAACCCTGGGGCCCGGTGCCGACAGACGGCACCGGGCCCCTCGTGGCGCGGAGGTGCGATGACCCCAGAAACGAACGAGCCGCGACCGGCGGCGGACAACTTGGACGACGACCACTACCCCGCCTTCACGATGGGCAGGGCCGCGGAGATGCTCGGCACCACGCCGGGTTTCCTGCGGGGCCTCGACGAGGCGAAGCTGATCGAGCCGGAGCGCTCGTCAGGCGGCCACCGCCGCTACTCCCGGTACCAACTCCGGTTGGCCGCACGGGTCAGGGAACTGGTCGACCAGGGCATGAGCCTCGACGCCGCGTGCCGCATCGTCACCCTGGAGGACCAACTCCAGGAAGCCAGGAACCTGAACAAGCAGAACGCACCGCCCGAGCCGGACCAGCCGTACCCGCCACTGCGGGGCGTGTGACCGGGTCGGGCCGTCGACCCGACCGAGCAGAGAGCGCGCGTCACGGCCTCACCACCCGTGACCGCGCCCGCCGCTGACTCAAGCCCTCGCGAACCCGTCGCCGTCCGCTTGCCGGCCCCGTGCCACATCACGCGTCGGCGGTTTGCCTGCGTGCCTGGTGTCCTCCACCAACGCCGCGCCACCCGCTGCGGCCAACGCGATCATGCCTCCGCCGGCACAAACCCTCCAGCGCGCTCGAACCGCCGACAGCAGCCGAAGTGAGCTGCACCGAAAACGACTCAGGGCCTGTCCGAAGACTTCTCGGACAGGCCCTGATCTGGTCGGGGTGACAGGATTTGAACCTGCGACCTCTTCGTCCCGAACGAAGCGCGCTACCAAACTGCGCCACACCCCGGCTTGCTCTCGAACGAGGAGAACTCTACCTGACGTTCCCACCCACTCCGAACCGGGTATCCCTTTTCGCTTCGGACACGTCCTGACCTGCGTCGACAGGGCGCGGCACCAAGGTCAGCAGGCTCGCCTCCGGCGGGCACGCGAAGCGCACCGGCGCGTACGGCGACGTGCCCAGGCCGGCCGACACGTTCAGCCACATGTGCGCGCCCCACCGCGAGACGCCCCGCGCACGCGAGCGGTCCAGTTCGCAGTTCGTCACGATCGCGCCGTAGCCCGGGATGCGCAGCTGGCCGCCGTGCGTGTGGCCCGCCAGCACCAAGTCGTAGCCCTCCGCCGCGAACGGGTCCAGCACGCGCGGTTCCGGGGAGTGCGTCACGCCGAGCCGCAGCGGCACGTCCGGCAGCGGGCCGCTGATCTCGTCGAACCGGTCTCGCTTGAGGTGCGGGTCGTCCAGGCCCGCGGCGAAGACCTCCAGGCCGTTCACCTCGAACCGGCGGCGCGCGTGGGTCAGGTCCAGCCAACCGCGTTCGATCATCGCCGCGCGCAGGTCCTTCCACGGCAGCGGGATGCCGTGCACGCGCCGCGTCTTCGCCGACGGCAGCAGGTAGCGGGCCGGGTTCTTCGGGCGCGGCGCGTAGTAGTCGTTGCTGCCGAACACGAACACGCCGGGACGGTTCAGCAGCGGACCCAGCGCGCGCACCACGGCGGGCACGGCCTGCTTGTGCGCCAGGTTGTCCCCGGTGTTCACGACGAGGTCCGGCTCCAACTCGTCCAACGCCGCGACCCACCGCTGCTTGGACTTCTGGCCCGGCATCATGTGGAGGTCCGAGAGGTGCAGCACGCGCAGCGGCGACGAGCCCGGCGCGAGCACCGGCACCGTCGCCTCGCGCAACGTCCACCGCCTGCGCTCGATGCCCGCGGCGTAGGCGAGCGTGGCGGTGCCCAGGGCGGTCGTGGCGAGCAGCGTTCGGACGAGCGTGTTCACGTAGTCGAGGGTAGGGGGTTGACCGATTCGGGGTGCGACGGGCTTCCCGGTACCGTTCCGGCTCATGGCGGAGTTGAAGGCGCGGTTGCAGGCGGACCTGACGGCGGCGATCAAGGGCCGGGAGACGGTGCGGGCGGGCGCGCTGCGGATGACGTTGGCCGCCCTGACCACCGAAGAGGTCTCCGGCAAGAGCGCTCGCGAGCTGAGCGACGACGAGGTGCTCAAGGTCATCACCCGTGAGGTGAAGAAGCGCAAGGAGGCGGCGGAGGCGTTCGCCGGCGCCGGGCGGACCGAGCAGGCCGAGCTGGAGCAGGCGGAGTCCAAGGTGCTGGAGGACTACCTGCCGGCGCAGTTGGACGACGCCGAACTGGCGATCCTGGTCGACGCCGCGATCGCCCAGGTGGCCGAGCAGCTCGGGGAGCAGCCCGGCCAGCGGCAGATGGGCCAGGTCATGAAGGCCGTCAACGCCCAGGTCGCGGGTCGCGCGGACGGCGGCCGAGTCGCCGCCGCGGTCAAGGCCAAGCTCGCCTGAGGCCCGGTTCTGCTGACTGCGGACGCTTGGCAGCGTCCGCAGACGCCTCGCCTCTGCCCGTGCGGCAGGCCGGGACGGCTGTGGTCGAACGGTCCAGCGGCTCGCGGTCGGCGCGTGGGCCCGGTTGCCGGGACGGTCAGGACGTACACAATCGGGTGATCATCGCCCGAAAATGTACGGAAACACTGTTACCGCACCTCGGTTGAAAACCAGCGGAACCGCCGAAACCACCCCCGACCGCCCAAGAGCACCCCGACCGCCCACCGCCCCGACCGCCGCCCAGTGCGACGGCCCACCGCGACGGCCCCCACGGCCACCGCCCCACCGCCGCCGCCACCACGGCCACCGCCCCACCACCACGGCGACGACACCGGGCCAACGACCCGACGAGCGCTTCCGGCGGCAGACGCGCCGCACTCGCCGCACTCGCCAGCGCCCGAACCGCCGACGCCGGAGCAGGCGGGGTGAGGAGTCCGGCCGTGCGGGGCGCGGGGGTGTGGGTTGGCGGCGCGGGGGTTAGCGGCGTGGTGGGTCGGTGGGGATGGTGATTTGTGGCGGGCCCGTGGGGCGGCCGGGGTCGCCTGGGCGGCCCGGTTGGCCTTGGCCCGGGTCGGGGGATTCGCTGGTCGGCGGTGGGTCGCTCGCCTGCGGCGGGGGGACGTAGCCCGTGGACACCAGAAGGGTGATCACGGTGCCCTTCAGGGCGCTGCCGCGCGGTGTTTGGCTGACCACTTGGCCCTTCGGCTGGTCGGAGTTGCGGTTCTGCGCGGAGACCTTGTAGCCGGCCTGTTCGAGGATCCTGGTGGCGTCGTTGACGTTCCGGCCGACGACGTCGGGCACGCGGATCTCGCTGCCGCCCTTCAGGTAGCGCTCCTCGACGGCCGGCATGCCGCGCACCGGCAGTCCTTCGTGGACCTTCGTCATCGTGTCGAACCACGTCCGCGCGGGCACGGTGCCGCCGTAGATGTCACCCTTGCCGCACAAGCGAGGCGGGCCGCCGTTGACGCAGATCCCGCGCGGTTCCACGCCGTCGTTGAACGTCTGCACGGCACCGGCGAAGTCCGGCGTCGCGCCGATGAACGCGGCCGACTTGTAGTCCTCCGTCGTCCCCGTCTTGCCCAGCATCGGCCGGGTCCACTTGAACTGCCGCGCCGCGGCGGCGGCGGTTCCGCTGCCCTGGTCGTCCTTCGACATCCCCACGGCCAAGCCGTTCGCCAACGGCTCGGCCACGACCTGCTCGCACGGCGCCTCGTTGACCGGCACGGGCTGGCCGGAGCGGTCCACGATCTGGGCGATCGGGGACGGCGGGCACCACACGCCGCCGCTCATGATCGTCGCCGCCACGTTCGCCAGCTCCAACGTGCTCACCGGCGCCGGGCTCAACGTGAACGAAGCGTTGCCGCCGTTGGACTTGTAGAACTCGGTCTGCGAGACCCGCAGCTCCTTGCTCTTCGCCTTCGGGTCCGGCCGCACGCCCGCGATGTTCGTCGCCATCGTCTCGCGCATCCCCAACCGCGACGCCATGTCCACCACCGGGTCCATGCCCAGCTGCTCTTCCAGGATCACGAACCCGGTGTTCGGCGAGGTCTGCAACGCCGTCTGCAACGACATCTGCGGCGGGTACGTCGACGACGCGTTGCCCAGGCAGTACCACCGCGTGGCAGGCTCCGGGGCCGGCGGGCACTTGTCCCCACCACCCTTGAACACCCGCGACACGTACGAGTTCGGCGTGGCCATCGTGCTCTCGATGCCCATGCCCTTCTCCAACGCCGCCGCGGCCGTGAACACCTTGTAGACCGACCCGGCCCCGAACTTGTTCTCCACCCCGGACGGCAGGTCGAACTGCGTCTGGAACTGGTCGGCCTTCAACCCGTAATCACGGTTCGCCACCAGCGCCACGACCTCGTGCCGCTCCTTGCCCGGCCGCACGACCGCCACCGTGTTCGCGATGCCGTCGGTCGACTTCGCGACCTGGCCCTCCGCCGCGCGCTTCGCGTGATCGGTGATCGTGCGGTCCAAAGTGGTCCGGATCGTGTAGCCGCCGGTCTTCAGCTGCTCCTCGCTGAAACCGTTGCGCGCCAAGTAGTTCAACGCGTACGAGCAGAAGAACCCGTGCTCCGGCCCGGCCCCGACGCACCCGTTGGGCGGCGTCCGCACCGGCGTCGCCAGGCCGAGCGGCTCGGCCTTCGCGGCCTCGGCGGCGTCACGCGACAGCTTGTCGTTCTCGACCATCTTGTCGATCACCTGGTTGCGCCGCTCCAGCGCCTTCTCCGGGAACACCTCCGGGTTCAGCGCGGACGGGCTGTTGACCATGCCCGCGAGCATCGCCGCCTGCGGCACGGTCAACTTGTCCGCCGTCGTGTTGAAGTACGCCTGCGACGCCGCGGCGATGCCGTAGATCGTCGAGCCGAACGGCACCACGTTCAGGTACCGGGCGAGGATCTCCTCCTTGCCGAGCTGGCTCTCCAGCTGCAACGAGATGCGCCACTCGCGGGCCTTGCGCGCGACCGTCTGCTCCTGCGCCTTCTGCTGCTCGACCTGGTTGTTGCGCGCGACGACGTGCACGAGGTAGTTCTTCACGTACTGCTGCGTGAGCGTGGACGCACCCTGCGTGACCGAGCCGCTGAACTGGTTCGTCAGCCCGGCCCGGATCGTGCCCCGCCAGTCCACGCCCTGGTGCTCGTAGAACCGCCGGTCCTCGACCGAGACCAGCGCGGCCTTCATCGTCGGCGAGATCATGTCGGGCTCGACGAGCACGCGGTACTGGTCGTACAGGTACGCGATCGGCGCGCCGTCCTTGTCGGTGATCGTGGAGATCAACGGCGGGTCGGTGGTGACCAGGTCGGCGGAGATGCTGTCGACGGTGTCGCTGGCTCTGTTCGACACCATCCCCAGCGAGCCGACGACAGGGAACAACATGCCTGCCAGCAGCACCCCGGCCAGCAGACACAGTCCGAGCAGTTTCAGCACGCCGTTCCTGGCTCGCATGCAGGTCAGCGTACGCGGCACCTGAAGAGGTGATCGGATTCGCGCACAGTTGATTACGCAGGATGAGTACTCGTACTCAAGACAGGTAACAGGTGGGCAACCCAGGGTTGGAGGTGGAACCGGAAGGCTCTACAGTCCGTCACTGTCCAAGACAGCAGCCAACGGCATGACCACTCGATGGTGAGCCTACGGCATCCGCGGCAGGGGTGTGGCGGATTTAGAACGTCTGGGCACTGTGTGAACTGAGGTGGGGGATATGCAGCAGGTGCAGGGGGATTGGCGGATCAAGGCCTCGTGCCGTGACGAAGAGCCGGACCAGCTCTTCGTGCGCGGCGCGGAGCAGCGCAAGGCGAAGGTGGTGTGCCTGGGATGCCCGGTGCGCACCGAGTGCCTCGCCGAGGCCCTGGACAACCGGATCGAATTCGGCGTCTGGGGCGGCATGACCGAGCGTGAACGGCGGGCGTTGCTGCGGCGTCGCCCGGACGTCACCTCATGGCACGAGCTCCTCGACACCGCACGTCAGGAGCACCACGAGGAGTCCGCGGTCGGCTGACCGGCCGGGCTCCACTACTCGCCCGCCAACCGCCGACCGATCTCGTGCAGACCGTCCAGGTCGTGCACGTCGGTAGGCAGCGCGGGTACCCCGATCAGCGGAACACCGGGGTGCGCACGGGTGAACCGCGCGAGCAGTCGCTTCTCCCGATCGGCGACGGCCACGCGATCCGCGTGCACCCGCAACACCGCGGCAGCCAGCGGAGCGTCCCCAGTGCGCTCGAGCCGGTCCGCCGCCGCCAACGCGCCTGGTGCCGGCAAGGGGGCCAGCACCGGGTGCGTCCGGTTCGCGACCAGGCCGGTCAACGGCATCCGTTCCGCGCTCAACCGCTCCACGAAGTAGCTGGCCTCGCGCAACGCGTCCGGTTCGGCCGCCGCGACCACCAAGAATCCGGTTCCGGGTGATCGCAGCAGCTCATAGGTGGCCTGGGCGCGTTGCCGGAAGCCACCGAACATGCTGTCGAACGCCTGCACGAACGTCGAGGCGTCCTGCAGGAGTTGGCCGCCGACGATGGTGGACACGGCTTTGGTGAACAGGCCGAAGCCCGCGCCCACGATCTTGCGGATGCCGCGCCCGCCCGCCCGGGCGGGCGCCGACAGCATCCGGATCAGCTTGCCGTCCAGCACCGTCGACAACCGCTGCGGCGCGTCCAGGAAGTCCAGCGCCGACCGGCTCGGCGGCGTGTCCACGACGACCAGGTCCCACTCGTCGCGCTCGACCAGCTGGCCCAGCTTCTCCATCGCCATGTACTCCTGCGTGCCGGAGAACGACGTGGAAATCGTCTGGTAGAACGGGTTCGCCAGGATCTGCTCGGCCCGCTCACGACCGGCGTGCTGCCACACCATGTCGTCGAACGTGCGACGCATGTCCAGCATCATCGCGTGCAGCTCGCCCTTGACGCCCTCCACCTCGACGCGTCGCGGCTGGTTGTCCAGCTCGCCGAGGCCGAGCGACTGCGCCAGCCTGCGCGCCGGGTCGATGGTCAGCACGACGGCCCGCCTGCCGCGTTCGGCGGCACGGATGGCCAGCGCCGCCGCCGTGGTCGTCTTGCCGACGCCACCGGACCCGCAGCACACCAGCACCCGGGTCGCCGGGTCGTCCAGCAACGCGTCCACGTCGAGCCGGTTCACCGCACACCCCGCCCGACCAGCACCTCGGCCAGCTCGTAGAGCGCGGCCACGTCCACCCCGTCGGTCACCTCCGGCAGTTCCAGCGTCGGCAGGTCCGCCTCGGCCAGCTTCTCCTTCGCCCGTTCCTCCATGCGGACCCGCAACGCGTGCTCCACGGCCTGCTCGACCAGCCCGTCCAGCACGTCGGCGTCCACGTCGAGACCCGCCGCCTCCAGCCCGGTGCGCACCCGCCCGGCGTCGACCCGCCCCTCGGACGCCGACGCGACCGACCGCGCGGGCAGCCGCGGCGCGCTGACCCGGTTCACGAACACCGCGCCCGGCCGCAGGTCCGCGGCGTCCAGCTCGGCCACCGCGTCCAACGTCTCCCGCACCGGCATCTCCTCGAGCAGCGCGACCAGGTGCACCGCCGTGTCACCGGAGTGCAGCAGGTTGACCACGCCGTCGCTCTGGCCCTTGATCGGCCCCACCTTGGCGAGGTCGGCCATGGCCCTGGTGACGTCCAGGAACCGGACTACCCGACCGGTCGGCGGCGCGTCGAGCACGACGGCGTCGTACTCGTGCCGCCCGGTCTTGCCCGCGCGGCGCACGCACTCCTTGACCTTGCCGGTGAGCAGCACGTCCCGCAGGCCCGGGGCGAGCGTGGTGGCGAACTCGATCGCGCCCATCTTCTTCAACGTCCGGCCGGCGAAGCCGAGGTTGTAGAACATGTCGAGGTACTCGAGCAGCGCCGCCTCGGGGTCCACCGCGAGCGCACGCACCTCGCCGCCACCGGGCGCCGACGCGATCCGCTCCTCGGAGTACGGCAGCGGCGGGCGGTCGAACAGCTGCGCGATGCCCTGCCGGTTCTCCACCTCCACCAGCAGCACGCGCCGTCCGCCGGTGGCCAGCGCCAGCGCGAGCGCGGCGGCGACCGTGGTCTTGCCGGTCCCGCCCTTGCCCGTCACCACGTGCAGTCGCGCACGGGCGAGTTCGTCGGTCCAGCCGTTCACCAGATCAGCCTATGCGCGCCGCCCTGAGAACCGCTGGCCACGCCGCCTGTCACGGTCAGTCCCACATGGTGACGAACACCACCGCGATGGCGGTCGCCGCCACGACGCCCCACGCCAGGACCGACGGCAGCACGTACGCGATCAGCACCGCCACGACCGCGACGACCACCGCCCCGATCAGCAACGCCCGCATCACGTCGGGCCGCTTGGCGCCCTTGCGATCCCGCGCCTGCGCCATCCCGACGAGGATCATCACCAGCCCGCCCAGCAGGAACGCGCTGGTGGCGACGATCCGCCACGTTTCCACGTGATCAACGCTAGCGCCGCGTGATGGCCCAGTCACGTCACGCTTTGGGGCTCCGGCACCACCTCCTCCCCTTCCACCCACACCAGGCGCGCCCGCGCCGTCCTGTCGATCGCGAAGTACCAGAGCGCCCGCTCCGCGCTCGTGGTCGAGATCCGCAGGCCCGGACCGCCCTCCGGACCCGTCACCTCCGCCGTGCCGTCCCCGAAGTCCAGGCCCCACGCCGCGACCCACCCGTCCTCGGCGTCCTCCTGGACGATCGCGAACAGCCTCGGCGCCTCCGCGACCACGTCTTCGTCATCCATGGTTTGAGAGTACAGTTTGATTTGTTCAAGTCGGTCGAATCGAACGAGTGAAGTTCGGGCGATACGTTGTCACCGAGAGTGGTTAGGGTGATCGAATGGCTATTGGCTCGACGCGGGGCAAGCGCAGGCTCGGACGCCACATCCGGCCGATCCTGGAGCGGTCCGGCCTCAAGGTGGACGAGGTGGTCAAGTCCTCAAGGGTGTCCCGGCCGACGATCGTCCGGATGCTCTCCGGCGACGCCCTGGCGCGCTGGCCCACGCTGGCGATGGTCCTCGACGTCATCGGGGCGACGCCGGAGGAGAAGACACGCGCGCTCCAGCTCTGGGAGGTAGCCGACGTCGACCCGTACGCGATCGAGCACGCCCGCGACCTGCCCAGCGGCTACAAGCGGTTCCGGATGGACGAGCTGGAGGCGGTGCGGGAACGCTCGCTCGACCCGGCGTTGATCACGGGCCTGCTCCAGACGGCCGGCTACGCCGAGGCGGTCGCGCGGGCCACCTCCAGGCGGATCATCGGCGACAGTTGGGACGCGCACGCCGCCGCCGAGAGGTCTGAGCGGCAGGAGCTGTTGTCCCGCGAGAAGCCGTTGGAGTTCCACGCGCTGGTCGACGAAGCGGCGCTCCGGCGGTTGGTGGGCGGGGCCGAGGTGATGCGCGGGCAGTTGGACCACCTCGTCGCCGTGGCCGACCTGCCGAACGTGACCATCCAAGTCCTGCCGTACAGCCGTGGGGCGTACGAGGCGCAGGCCGGCGGGCTGCACCTGCTGGACTTCGCCGAGTCGGACGAGCCCATCACGGCCTATGTGGAGGCACTGACCGGCCTCGCGGCGGTGGAAGATGAAGATGCCGAGGTGCTGTCGGCTGTGTGGGACGACGCGGCACGCCTCGCGCTCACGGCCGAGGACTCCGTGGGCCTCATCAAGGAAGTGCGGGACACACTAGGAGATTCGTGACCGACCGAAGATGGCGGAAGAGCAGCCGGAGCGCCTCCGCTGCGCAGTGCGTCGAGTTGGCGATCGGTGAGCAGGTCGCCGGGGTGCGGGACACCAAGAACCGGGACGGCGGGACGTTGGAGTTCGGCGTGCGGGCCTTCTCCGCGTTCCTGGCCGATGTGAAGAGGTCTCGGGTCTGAGCACGGCGTGACACGAATGGGGGTACTCGGACGGGTGCCCCCATTCGACACCCCGCTAGGCTGCCGCTCATGCAGAAGTGGGAGTACGCGACGGTCCCGCTGTTGATCCACGCCACCAAGGCGATCCTGGACCAGTGGGGTGCCGACGGTTGGGAGCTGGTCACCGTGCTGCCGAACCCGAGCGGCGAGCAGCACGTCGCCTACCTGAAGCGGCCCAAGGCATGAGCTGGACGGCACGTCTGGCCGAGTTGGGTGTCGAACTGCCCGAGGTCGCGGCTCCGGTCGCCTCCTACGTGCCCGCCGCGCGCACCGGGCAGCTGGTCTTCACGTCCGGGCAGCTGCCGTTCGTCAAGGGCTCGCTCGCCGCCACCGGCAAGGTCGGCGGCGACATCAGCCCCGAAGAGGCCAAGGCGCACGCCCGCACCTGCGCGCTGAACGCGCTGGCCGCCGTCGACGCGCTGGTCGGCCTCGACAAGGTCGTGCGCGTCGTCAAACTGGTCGGGTTCGTCGCCTCCGCCGACGGCTTCACCGGCCAGCCCGCCGTGATCAACGGCGCCTCCGACCTGCTCGCCGAGGTGTTCGGCGAAGCCGGGCGGCACGCGCGGGCCGCGGTCGGCGTCGCCGAGTTGCCGCTGGGCGCGCCGGTCGAGGTGGAACTGATCGTCGAGATCGGGGAGTGAGATGTCGGACACGTGCCACGAGCTGTTGCTGAGGCTGGCCGGTCGGCTGCCGGACGACCTCCTCTGGAGGTTCCGGGACTGGGCCGCCACGGACGCCGTCGCGGTGCTCGCGAGAGCCCTTCCGCGCACGTTGCTGCACGACAGGATCGGTCTGACCGACTACGAGCAGCGCCTGCTGGCCGACGCCCTCGTGCCGCACGGGGCCGACCGGTCCACGATCAGTTCTGTCAAAGGGCTGGACGAACTGCCCGAATCCGGCTACACCTTCTCCCCGGAATCACCCGATCGGGTGTCGATGGGTGATTCCGCGACCGTGGTGCTCGGAGCGACCTTGCGGGGACGCCTCGGGGTCGGCGAAGTCCGGTCCTCGTGGCGGCTGGGCGAGGGCGGACCCAGGAGGGTGATCCTGGTCACCGCCTCGACCGGCGAAGCCCGGCTGACCGGTGAGCTCCAGCGGGTGCTGCGGGCGCTCGGCGAGCACGACCCCTGTGTTGAGGTCCTGCCCGCCGGACTGGACCTGCCGCCCTACCACAGGGCGGCGTTGGCGGCATCGGAGCTGGTGTGCGCCGGCGCTGACGCCGACGGGCACTTGGTGCCCGTATAGAGCTCGGCGCTCCCGCGCGGGCCGGAAGGAGAACAGGCGTGACGAACGACGGAGTGGGACTCCCCGTCCGTTTACACGACCTCCTGTTGGCGTTGGCCGGACGCGTCGACGACGACGCGTTGACCCAGGCTCGGGAGCTGCTGGCGGTCGCCGAGCTGGACAGAGCCGTGGAGCTCGTCGTCGGCTGCCTGCTGGCCGGCCGCATCCCGGTGTCGCCGGAGGAACGCCACGAGATCGGCTTGCTGCTGGGCGAGGTCCGGTCGGACCGGACGCTGGCGGACAGGCTGTTCGCGGTGGAGCGCGTGCCGGTGGTCAAGCACCGGTTCAGCGTGGAGTCCGACCCGGCCGAGGGCCTGGGCGACGTGCTGGGCAAGACCGTGTCGGTGCTGCCGGACGTGCGCGGCGTGCGCGCCACGTGGCGGTCCAGCCCGGCCGGCGCGACGCCCGGACCGCTGCCCCAGCGGGTCGTCCTGGTGGACATCGGCCCGGCGGGCTTCGCGCCCGCCACCGCCTACCGGGTGGACACCGTGCTGCGCAAGGCGGGCATCCGCGCGGCGGTCGAGGTGCTGTCCGTGGGCACGCAACTCGGCGAGTACCACGCGGCGGCCGTCACCACGGCGCGCGAGGTGTTCTTCCCGTCGGGGTCCACGAGCCCACAGCCACCACCGGACTCGGCCGCGTGGTTCGACGGTGAAGTCCGGGGCCAGGCACCGGTCGTCGAGCCGGAACCGGTGCCTGTCGAACCCCAGAACGGCTCCAAGTCACGTCGGGCGCGCGTCGAGTCCTACGAGGGCGTGCAGCCGTTCCCACCCAAGCCGGTGAAGCGGTTGCCGGTGCGCGAGCCGGTCGAGGACGTCCGCGTCGAGGAAGCGCGCGTCGAGGACGCCCACGTCGAGGACGTTCGCGTCGACGATGTCCGCGTTGACGACGTTCGCCTTGACGACGAGGTGCACGTGGTCGACGTTCACCCGGACGAGGTGCTGGACGTGCGCGTCGAGGAGACGCCCGTCGAGCCGCCGCCCGTGGTCGACGAACGGCCGCCGATGCCGATGTTCGCGTTCCCGGACGACCACCCGCTGTCGCGGGCCGAGGTCACCACGGAACTCGGGCCGGACGACCTGGCCGCGTTGCAGGCCGCGTTGGCGGAGGGGCAGGCGCCCGCCGCCGTGCAGCTGCCGCCGACCGTGGACGCCAAGCTCAGCGACCGGGAACGGGCGTTGTTGCAGCAGTTGCACGAGGAGCTGGCGCAGCGGGAGCAGCAGTCGTGGCCCGGTGGCCCCGAGTTCGTCAACGGGACGCCGAAGCCGACGAACGGCAAGTACCCCGGCTAGAGGTTCCACAGCTCGGCCCTGTCGTCCCCGGTGAGGGGGCGGCAGGGCCGAGCTGCTTCACGCCTCGGCCTTCCTCCGCGCCAGGTCGATGATCCGCTGCAGGTGCAGGCCGCGGCGGACGTCCAGCGGGTGCTCGGTCGTGCCGCTGTCGATCATGGCCACGAAGTCGTCCAGCAGGTTCGTGAAGGCCTGTTGCGCGGTCGTGCCGCGGTCGGCCAGCACGCGGTGCCCGTGCTCGCCGTAGACGATCACCTCGGCGATGCTCGGGTTGAGCGGCAACGTCATGGTCATCGTGGCCACGCTGGTCGCGCCGCCCTCGTGCTGGAAGACGATCTGCCACAGGCCGTGCTCGGACCGGTTGGCCGCGATGACGTCGGTGATCGTGCCCAGGGTGGCGTCGAGCAGGTCGAACGCGTGCGGGCCGATGTCGTCCAGCGGGCCGCGCTCGTGCCGCCACGGCGAGTGCGAGAACGGGCCGCCGAGGAGCGCTCCGGTGAGCCAGCGCGCGCTGCCGCCCACCCAGCCGCCCTGCTGCTCGAGCTGGGCCAGCTGTTCCCGGGTCTCGGGGGCGTAGCGCTTGGTGAGGACGACCAGGGAGGCGACGCCGTTGGCCTTGACGGCGTCGGCGAGGCGTTCGGCGTCGGCGAGACTGGCCGCGATCGGCTTCTCCAGGACGAGGTGCTTGCCCTGCTCGGCCGCCTTGATCGCGATCTCGGCCTGGACGCCCGGCGGGACGGCGAACGCGACCGCGTCCACGTCGGCGATGAGCTCGTCGGGGGTCTTGGCGACGGCCGCGCCGTGCGCCAGGGCGAGTTCGGTGGCCGCCTCTTCACGGCGGGCCCAGATGGTGGTCAGGCGGGTGCCCGGGTGGTCGGCGATGCCCGGCGCGTGCACCATGGTCGCCCACGGGCCGGCACCGACGAGTCCTACGCGCAGCTGTTCGTCCACTTGGCCCATCCTGCCTTTCATCGGCCGCCGACGTAACTCGATTCCGGGACGAAGATCCGGCCGCCGTGGTCGAAGGCCAGCTCCACGCCGTCCGGGCGGCGTTCGACCTCGGGCGTGGTGTCCCAGCCGTTCGGGATCTCCACCACGTGGCCGTAGTCGGGTGTGCGGCCGAGCCACACCTCGTGGTGCGTGCCGCCGACCAGGCTGGAGCGCTCTTTGACGTAGACGTTCGGCGAGCCCTCGTTCGTGCTGGTCGTGGTGCTGCCGGGGAGGAAGAGGAGCACGGCCGCGGTCGCCGTCAGGGCCGTGCCGAGGATCGCGCCCGTGACGAACAGCAGGACGTTGAGGAGGCAGCCTTTGCGCGTGGTGTCCACACGCGGATGATCCTCGTAGGCTCGGGTCGTGCGCGAACTCCCCGATGAACTCGTGTTGCCGGCCTCCGCGGTGCCCCCGGACTTCAGCGGGCCCCCGGTGGAGCCCCGTGACGCGGCGACCGTGGTGCTGGTGCGTGACGGCGCGGCGGGGCTGGAGGCGTTCCTGCTGCGGCGGGTGGCCGGGATGGCGTTCGCGGGCGGGATGACGGTGTTCCCCGGTGGTGGGGTCGACCGGCGTGACGCGGACACGTCGGTGGCGTGGAGCGGGCCGCCGCCGTCGTGGTGGGCGTCGCGGTTCGGGTGTTCCGTCGAGCTGGCCACGGCTTTGGTGTGCGCGGCGGTGCGGGAGACGTTCGAGGAGTCCGGGGTGTTGTTGGCCGGGCCTTCGTCGTCGTCGGTGGTGGCCGACACGGCTGCTTACGCCGCGGCGCGTGCGGCGTTGGTGGGGCGGGAGTTGTCGTTGGCGCAGTTCCTGGCCGCGGAGGGGTTGGTGCTGCGGGCGGATCTGCTGCGGCCGTGGGCGAACTGGTTGACGCCGGTGGAGGAGCCTCGGCGGTACGACACGTACTTCTTCGTGGCCGTGCTGCCGGAGGGGCAGAGCGCCGACGGGGTGACGACGGAGGCCTCGGACGCGGCTTGGCAGCGGCCCGCGGAGGCCCTGGCGGACTGGAAGGGCGGGCGGCGGGCGTTGATGCCGCCCACTTGGGTGACGTTGATGGAGTTGGACGAGTTGGGGTCGGTGGCGGCGGTGCTGGACGCGCCCCGGACGGTGTCGAAGGTGATTCCGAAGTTGGTGCGGGAGGGGTCGGTGTTCCGGGTGGTCGTGCCGTGAGCGGGTTGGCTTATGGGGTGTTGCGGCAGGTCACGCCCACGGCGGCGGTGTTGCTGGCGGAGAACCCCGGTGTGATGACGTTGGAGGGGACGAACACCTGGGTGTTGCGCGCGCCCGGGTCGGCGTCGTGCGTGGTGGTCGATCCCGGGCCGGCGGATGACGTGCATTTGGGGCGGATCGCGTTGGAAGCGCCGGTGGAGGTGGTGCTGCTGACGCACGGTCATCCCGATCATTCGGATGGGGCACGTTCGTTCGGGCGACTGGTGGATGCGCCGGTGAGGTCGGTGGACCCGGCGTTCCGGTTGGGTGGGGAGGGGTTGGCGGAGGGTGACGTGATCTCGGCGGCCGGGTTGTCGATCCGGGTGTTGCCCACGCCGGGGCACACGGCTGACTCGGTGTGCTTCCTGCTGGACGATGCCGTGTTGACCGGGGACACGGTGCTGGGTCGGGGGACGACCGTGGTCGCCCATCCGGATGGGCGACTTGGTGACTACCTGGAGTCGTTGCGGCTGCTGACCACGCTTCCGGTGGGCACGATCGGGTTGCCGGGACACGGGCCGGAGTTGCCGGACGTGGTGGCTGCCGCCGGTGGGTACTTGGTGCACCGGGAGCAGCGGTTGGCCCAGGTTCGGGCGGCGGTGGCGGCGTTGGGCGGTGCTCCGACGGCGCGCGAGGTGGTGGAGGTGGTGTACGCGGAGGTGGATCGTTCGCTGTGGCCGGCGGCGGAGTGGTCGGTGCGGGCGCAGTTGGAGTACCTACGCGATGCCTGACGGGTTGTCGATCGCGTAGCGCCAGGCGCCGTCGGGGCCTCGGCGGGCGACGTCGGTCGCCGTGCCGGTGATGTCGCCGATGCGCCAGTCGACGATGAGCAGGGCCAGGTCGTTCCTCGTGATTACCTTTCGGGTGACGACGGTCATCTTTTCGGTGAGTGCGAGGTGTCCGTCGAGCTCGGCCGGCTGCGCCCCGGGCTCGTAAAGCCCGCTGGGGTCGCCGGCGTTGAAGGCTTGGGCGAACAGCGGGGGCAACTCTTCTGGGGTACGAGCGATCATGCGGGTGACGCTAGGAGGACGTCGCGTGACCAACCAAACGGTGAGCACCGGGCCTCGCTCCAACGCCACCACAACCACCACCCACCGTGCCGCCGCCGACCGTGCGCCCGCCGCCCCTGCCGCCGCCGCTCCCGGCCTCGCCGACCCTGCCGCCGCCGACCGCGCGCCCGCCACGTCTGCCGCCGCCGCTCCCGGCCTCGCCGCCCCAGCGGCCGCCGCCACTCCCGGCCTCGCCGACCCGGCGGTCGCCGCCGCTCACCCGATCGCGGCCGTTGACGCCAACGCGAAACCCGCCGCCGCCGACCCCGCCGCCGCCGACCCCGCCGCCGCCGACCCCGCCGACCCCGCCGCCGACCGTGCCATCGCCGCCAACCTCGCAGCGATCGCCCCTGCCGCCGACCGTGCCATCGCTGCCGCTTCGGCTGCAGAGGCCACCGCAACCGCGCCCGCAATCGCACCCGCGGCCGCTGACGCCATTGCCGACCGCGCCGCCATCGCCGAGGCCGCGGCCCGGACCAGGGCCAGCGCCTGGGAGGGCGAGCCGCACGGCGAGGTCGATCACCCGGTGCCCGACTGCCCGGTGGAGGTGACGTTGCGGGCGTTGCGCGGTCGGTGGACGACGTTGGTGGTGCGGGAGTTGTTCGCGGGTGAGCGGACGTTCGGTGACTTGGCCGCTGCCCTGCCGGCGTTGTCGGACAAGGTGCTCAGCGATCGGCTCGGGCAGCTCGTCGAGTGCGGCGTCGTGGTGCGGGTGCGGGAGCCGGGGTGGCCCAGCCGGGTGCAGTACTCGCTGACGTCTCGTGGGCACGCGTTGCGTGAGGTGCTGGACGCCATGTGGGCCTGGGGCGCTGCCGTGCGGTAGGCGGCTCGGCTGCGGGCTGCGGGCTGCGGGCTGCGGGCTGCGGGCTGCGGGCTGCGGGCTGCGGGCTGCGGGGCTGCGGGCTACGGGGCTGCGGGCTACGGGGCTGCGGGCTACGGGGCTGCGGGCTGTGGGGCTGCGGGCTGTGGGCTGTGGGGCTGCTGGGTGGTCAGTGGGGCGGGGGTGGTTCGGCTGTGGGGCTGCCGGGTGGTGGGTGGGTTGGGGTGGTGGTGAGTCGGGGGTGGTCGAGGCGTTCCGCTGGTTTTCAACCGAGGTGCGGTAACGGTGTTTTCGTACATTTTTGGGCGATGTTCACTCGATGGTGTCCAGTGGCGGGTTAGGAGACGGTTCGGAGGGGGACGACCAGGTAGGTCAGTTCTACTCCGTCCGGTCCCGCTTGGCTCGTCAGGACGGTGGAGCGGAGGCCGTCCTGGATTCGGAGTTCGACCCGGCGGCCGCTGAAGGCGCGCAGGGCGTCTGCCAGGTACTTGGCCTGGAAGGTCTTGGTCACGCGGTTGCCGTCGATGGTGGCTTTGATCGACTCCTCGGACTCGCCGCTCTGCGGGTCGCTGCCGCGCACCCGCAGCTCCCCGTCGTCCACCTGGATGGTGACCGAACCGTGCGGCCCGGCGTACGGGACGGCGCGGCGCACCGCACCGGCCAGCACATCGGCCTCCACCAACACCGTGCTGTCGATGACCGCCTCCAACAGCTTCCGCACTCGATCGTCGGGGAACGGGGCCGCCAGCAGCGCCGTGCTCACGCTCCCGCCCGCCCACGACAAGGCGATGCGGTCCGCGTCGGCGTGCACCGCCACCTCCGCCTCGCGGTCCGGCTGCCGGGACGCCTCGGCCAGCACCACCGCCGGCGCCAGCACGTCCAGCTCACCCGTCGGCGCCCACGGTAGCGAAGCGAACGCCATGCGATAGCGGTCCGTCGCGATCAGCTCCAGCCGCCCTCCCGGCGCGCTGTGCATCCGCACCCCGGTGAACATCGGCAGGGCGTCGTCCTTCGACGCGGCCGACGACACCGGGGTCAGGGCGGCGGTCAGGGTGAGGGCCGGGATGACGCCCACGGCGGGCGGCAGCGGGGGGATGCCCGGGTGGGACGCGAGGTCCAGCTGTGGCAGGGCGAAGCGGGCCGTCGAGGTGCGCACGGCCAGGCGCGATCCCTCGACGACGAGTCTGACCTGCGGGTCTTCCAGGCTGCGGAGGGTCTCGGCGAGCGGACGGGCCGGGACGACCACGGCGCCGTCGGTGTGCACGGTCGCGGCACGGGTCAGGCGGACGGCGTGTTCGCGGTCGCTGCCCGCCAGCTCGACGCCGCCGCCGGACGCGCGCAGCACCAAACCGGCCAGCACCGGGTCGTAGACCCTGGTCGGCAGGAGGCGGGCGACATCGGCGGCGGCGGAGGCCAGGTCGGCGGTGGTGGCGGTCAGGTCCATGCGGTGAAGCTAGACCCGACCACCGACAATTCCGGCCCCGGTGATGGGGAGACGGGGAGACGAAGGCCTGGGGAGGCCGGCGGACGGTTGGGGGTGCGTCGGCGGGGGACCCGGGCGATCGGCGGGAGGCTGTGGCCGGTGCGTCGGCGGGGGACGCGGGCGGTCAGCGCGAGACCAGGGCCAGTTCGTCCTGGCGCAGCGGCACGCCGGCGGCCACCGTGCCGCGGAAGATCCACACCAAAGCCGCGATCACCAGACCGGCGCCCGCCGCCGCGACGAACGCCACGCCGGTGCCGTAGACCTCGACCAGCTGACCGCTCGCCGACTGGCCGATCGCCAACCCGACCGTCACCGCCGTCACCACCCAGCCGAACGCCTCGGTGGCCGTCCCGGCGGGCGCGACCTGCTCGATCGCCGCCGAGTGGGTGGTGGCCTGCGGCGTGATCAGGGTGCCGACCACGAACAGCGCCGCACCCAGGCCGATCAACGTCGTCGGCACGGCGAGCAGCAGCGACAGCAGCGCGAACCCGCCGAGCAGCACCGGCAGCCGCAGGTGCATCGCCCGCGGGAACGGCTTCATCGAGTACAGGATGCCGAACAGCACCGAGCTCACCGACCACAGGCTGAGCAGCAGCCCGCCCATGCCGACGTGACCGGCCTGCGCCGCGGCCGCGGGCACGGCCACCTCGATGAACCCGATCGTCACGCCGAAGCCCAACGCCGCCAACGCGACCGTGCGCATGCCGGGTGAGGCCAGCGCGCCGAGCAGGTTCCGGCTCATCGGCGCCGGACGGACACCGCGCACCGTCGGGTTCAACGCGAACCACAGCGCGCCGACCGCCATCGACGCCGCGCCGATCACCACGCCGGTCCCCGCCCACGGCGCCGTGACCAGCAGCCCGGCGAGACCGGGACCCAGGATGAAGAAGACCTCCATGCTGATCGCCTCGTAGGCGTACCCGGCCAGCCGCGTGGGCCCGGCCGGCAGCACGTGCGACCACAGGGCGCGGGACGCGGAGCCGACCATCGGCTCGGTGATCCCCACCAGGAACGCCACCGGCACCAGCACGGCCAACGTGGCGCCGGCCTCGACCGCGCCGATCGCCAACGCCACGAACACCGCGAACAGCGACACGGCGCCGAGCAGCGGGCGGGTCGGCCCGTGCCGGTCCATCAACCTGCCCTGCACGATCGACCCGACCGCGACACCCACCAACGACGACGCCGACACCAGACCGGCCGCGGCGAACGAGCCGGTCTCGCGCTGCACGTAGAGCAGCAGCGACAGACCGACCATCGCGATCGGCAGGCGGGCGAGCAGGGACGCGACCACGGGGCCGCGCATTCCCGGGGTGGTGAGGGCAGCTCGGTAGTCGGAGAGGCGGGCAGAGTGGGACATGTGTACCAGTATGCCCCGCACTGGTACGCCCGTACCAGTCATTGCGCGGTGTGATCCATCACCTGGTCATCGCGGGTGCGCCGGATGGTCTTGAACCGTCCATCGGCTGGGAGTGGGTTGCAGTTCGGTTACAACAATGGGATGACCGGGTGAAACCACCCGGAGAAACCGCTGAACAGAGGGTCCTTGAGGGTGAACGGGCTTGAGTTGCGGGGGAGGTGGCATGCGATCGTGGAAGCAGCCACCACCAAATCACCGCCAAGCTGCCGTCGTGCCGTTTCGACTGCGGTAGCAGCGGGTAACCAAGCCTCCTTCCGGCGCCACGAGGGTCGGGGCCTGCGGGTGCCGGAGGTGTGGAAGGCGCGGTCTGTCGGGGGATGGGCCGTGCGGCAACAAGACCGGTGCGCCGCGTCGGGGGCGGCGCCCGGTCTTGTTGTTCTCTCCGGTGCTGTTCAGCGGGCGCGGCGGGCCAGGCGCTCCGGGTCCAGGATCAGCACGCTCTTGCCTTCCAGCCGCAGCCAACCGCGGTGGGCGAAGTCGGCCAGGGCCTTGTTCACCGTCTCGCGCGAGGCGCCCACGAACTGGGCGATCTCCTCCTGCGTCAGGTCGTGGGTGACCCGCAGCAGTCCGGCCTCCTGGCTGCCGAAGCGCTGCGCGAGCTGCAGCAACGCCTTGGCGACCCGGCCGGGCACGTCGGTGAAGATCAGGTCGGCCAGCATGGAGTTCGTCCGGCGCAGCCTGCGGGCCAGGGCCCTCAGCAACTGCTCGGCGATCTCCGGCCGGTTGGTGATCCACTGCCGCAGCGCTGGGCGGTCCATGCTGACCGCGCGCACTTCGGTCACCGTGGTCGCGGTGGACGTGCGCGGACCCGGGTCGAAGATCGACAGCTCGCCGAACATGTCGGACGGTCCGAAGATCCCCAAGAGGTTCTCCCGGCCGTCCGGCGACTTGCGGCCGATCTTCACCTTGCCGGACTGGATGATGTAGAGCCGGTCTCCCGGCTCGCCTTCCGCGAAGATCACGTGGCCACGCGGGAATTCAACAGACTCCAGCGTCTGCGCCAGCGCCTCCGCTGCGGCCTGTTCAACCCCCTGGAAAATGCCCGCGCGGGCCAGGGTCTCGTCCACCTCGTCCCTCCTGTCGAGACGCGGCGGCATGGTTGAGCGCGTTCCGCCTTCTGGCGGATCAGCGCCTGCCGCCGATCACTGAGTGCAGTCTAAGGGCTGTGGTCGGGATCGCCTTTCGGCGCGCCGCCCATCGCAGCCCGGACAGCCCGATAAGGCCCGCGGGGGGTTGACCCCGTGGGCCTCGCCGGTCCTTCCCGCTTAGCGGCGGGTGCGCCGCTGACGCAGGTTCCTGGCACGACCGCCCAGCCTGCGCAGCCGGAACAGCTCCAGCGCGCGGCCGATGCCGTGCCCGTAGAGCGCCCTGACCTCGTCGGGGCGCGCCGACTCCAGGAACTCCTCGACCTCGTCCTCCTGCACGGCGACGTGCCGCAGACGAGCTTCGACGCGCTCCATGAAGAGCGCGAAGAACATGATCACGATCGGAACGGCGATGACGAACCAGGCAGTCATGATGGCTCCGATCCTTGCGCATCCGGTTCGGCGCGCGGTCAAGGGGGGTCATTCCGGCGTGTCGGTTCGAGGTCCTTCAGACGTTCAAAGGACGTGTGCGGTCGGCCGATGGTTGCCTGCCCACGATCGTCGCGCGTCAAACCGGACGCCGCCCGCCGGCCCGTATCCCCCGCGAGGGTGGGTCTTCCCGGAGACCACGCGGGAACCCCGGGAGACCCGGCGGGGCTCCGCCGACGACCGAGCCGCCGTGCGCACGGCGCCGGCCAGTAATCTCGTCCGCATGGCGAAGAGCGCGGTGAAGCAGCCGGAGACGCGGCTGGGGCTGGTCCGCCGGGCGCGTCGCATGGTGCGGGTCCTCGGTGAGGGTTACCCCGACGCGCACTGCGAGTTGGACTTCACCGAACCGCTGGAACTGCTGGTGGCCGTGGTGCTCTCGGCGCAGACGACGGACGTGCGCGTGAACCTGGTCACGCCCGCGCTGTTCAAGCGGTACCGGACGGCGGCCGACTACGCCTCCGCCGACCGCGCCGAGCTCGAGGAGCTGATCAAGCCGACCGGGTTCTACCGCAACAAGGCGACGTCGCTGATCGGCCTCGGTTCGGCGCTCGTGGAGCGGTTCGGCGGCGAGGTGCCCGGCCGGCTCCAGGACCTGGTGACGTTGCCCGGCGTCGGCCGCAAGACCGCGAACGTGGTGCTGGGCGACGCGTTCGGTGTGCCCGGGATCACGGTCGACACGCACTTCGGCCGGCTCGTCCGCCGCTGGGGCTGGACCCGGGAGGAGGACCCGGTCAAGGTCGAGCACGCGATCGGCGCGCTGGTCGAGCGCAAGGAGTGGACCTTGCTCTCGCACCGCACGATCTTCCACGGCCGCCGCGTCTGCCACGCCCGAACCCCCGCGTGCGGTGCGTGCCTGCTCGCGCCGCAGTGCCCGTCCTACGGCATCGGCCAGGTCGACCCGGTCAAGGCGCAGAAGCTGGTCAAGGGCGAGGAAGCGCCGCACCTGATCGAACTCGCCGAACGCGTGCGTGCGGGGGAGAAGCTGGCGTGAGCTCGGCAGCGCGGTGGGCCGCCGTCGTCCTGGTGCTGGCGGTGGCGGGCGTGGTCGCGCTGTGGCCCCGCTCACCGGACCCGGTCGACCAGGCCGCGATCCCGACCCGGACCGAGCGGACGACGGACCTGGACGCGGCGCGCGCCCAGGCCGTGCTCCGGCCGTGCCCGCAAGGCCCGGCGGACGCTCAAGGGCCCGGGGTCCTGCGAGGTGTGACGGTCACGTGCCTGGGCGACGGACGGCCGGTCGACGTGGCGTCCACCGTGACGGGCCGGACTGTGGTGAACTTCTGGGCCACCTGGTGCGTTCCCTGTCAGGAGGAGCTCAAGGTCCTCGACGCCTACGCGCGGGAGCCCGGCGCGGCGGCGGTGGTCGCGGTCCTGGTGGAGAGCAAGGAGGCTGACGGTCTGGAGCTGTTGGCGAAACTCGGCGTGCACCTGCCGTCGGTGGTCGACCCGCCCGACGCGGTGCGCAAGGCCGCCCGCGTGCCGCGGACGTTGCCGATGAACTACGTCGTCGGCGCGGACGGCTCGCTGACCCAGGTCACCGATCCCGTCACCTTCACGTCGGTCGAGCAGGTGCGCGAGGTGGTCGGATGACGGCCCTGGTCGACCCGGACGACGTGCCCGAGTGGATGGGCGGGCTGGTCAAGGCGACCGCCGAGATCGACGCCCGCGCGTTCACCCGGATCAAGCCGCCGCCCGACGGCACCGGACGCCCCGCCGCCGTGCTCATGCTGTTCGGCGAGGGTCCGGGCGGTCCCGACGTGCTGCTGCTGCGGCGTGCCGACACGCTCGGCTCGCACCCCGGGCAGGTCGCGTTCCCCGGCGGCGCGGCCGACCCGACCGACGACGGCCCGGTGGACACGGCGCTGCGCGAGGCGTTCGAGGAGACCGGCGTGCTGCGCGAGGGCGTGCGGCCGGTGGCGACGTTGCCGCAGTTGTACGTGCCGGTGTCCGGGTTCGTCGTCACGCCGGTGCTGGCGCACTGGGACGAGCCGTCGCCGGTCGCGCCCGTCGACCCGGCCGAGACCGCGGCCGTGGCGCGGGTGCCGATCGCGCACCTGGCGGACCCGGCGAACCGGTTCCGGGTGAGCCACCCGTCCGGCTACATCGGTCCGGCGTTCGCCGCGCCCGGCATGCTGGTGTGGGGCTTCACCGCCGGCCTGCTCGACGGCCTGCTCGCGCTGGGCGGGTGGGAACGGCCGTGGGACCGCGCGGACGTGCGCGATCTCGACCTGGCCCTGCGCGCGGTGGAGGTCTCGTGAACTGGGTCGACCTGCTCGTGCTGGCGCTGGCCGCCTTCGCCGCGGTCTCCGGCGCGCGGCAGGGCATGGTCGTGGCGCTGCCCGCGTTCGTCGGGGTGCTGATCGGCCTGGTGCTGGGCACGCAGCTCGCGCCGCTGGTCGTCTCCCGGGTCGACAGCGTGGTGACCAAGGTCGTGTTCGCGGTCGGCATCGTGGTGCTGCTGGTGGCGTTGGGCGAGACGCTGGGCGTCTACATCGGCCGCAGCATCAAGTCGAAGGTCAACTCCACCCCGTTGCGCGGCGTGGACAACGCGCTGGGCGCGATCGTGCAGGGCGCGGTGGTGTTCGTGGTGGCCTGGATGATCGCGCTGCCGCTGACCATGGTCGCGGGCCTGCCGTCGTTGGTGAAGTCGCTCAACCAGTCGGTGATCCTGTCCACGGTCGACGACACCATGCCGCAGGCCGCGCGCACGTTGGCCGACGACCTGCAGAACCTGTTCGACGTGTCCGGTTTCCCGGCCGCGATGGACCCGTTCGACCGGACGCCGTTGCGGGAGGTGGGTCCGCCGGACCCGGCGCTGGGCGCGAACCCGATCGTGCGGAAGCTGGAGCCCAGCGTGCTGAAGGTGCGCGGGCGCGCGCCGTCGTGCTCGCGGGCTTTGGAGGGGACGGGTTTCGTCATCTCGCCGGAGCGGGTCATGACGAACGCGCACGTGGTCGCGGGCACGACGGACGTGACCGTCGAGGTCGGCATCGGCGAGTTCGACGCCACCGTCGTGCACTACGACGCGCAGACCGACATCGCGATCCTGGCCGTGCCGGACTTGGAGGCGACGCCGCTGCCGTTCCGCACCGACGAGATCGCGCCGGGCGAGGACGGGATCGTGCTCGGCTACCCGCTGGACGGGCCGTACACGGCGTCCGAGGCGCGGGTGCGCGAGCGGATCAGGATGCTGCGCGGGCCGGACATCTACGACGCGCAGACCGTGACGCGGGACGTGTACACGGTGCGGGCGACGGTGCGCAGCGGCAACTCCGGCGGGCCGTTGGTCGACCCGCAGGGCCGGGTGATGGGCGTGGTGTTCGGCGCGGCCGTGGACGACCAGGAGACCGGGTTCGTGCTGACGGCGGACGAGGTCGCGGAGGAAGTGGCGAAGGCGCCGACGATGGTGCGCCGGGTGTCCACGCAGACCTGCGCGTCGTGACTAGACCTTCGCGAGGAAGTCGGTGATGTGCCGGCTGGTGGTGTCCGGCGCCTCCTGGTGCGGGAAGTGGCCCACGTCCGGCAGCACGGCGTACGCGGAGCGGCCGCCCGTCCACAGCCCCGAGTCGGCCGCGGTCTGCTCCAGCACCACCGGGTCGAGCGCGCCGTGCAGCTGGAGGACGGGCACGTCCAGCCTGCGGTCCACCGCCTCGGCGAAGCGGCGGCCGTCGCTGCGCAGCTGGGACCGCACGGCCCAGCGGTGGTACTCCATGGAGCTGTGCGCGACGCCGGGCACCAGGACCGCCTCGCGGTTGCGGCGGGCCACCTCGTCGAACTCGGGCGACACCCTCCACTTCGGACCGCCCCACGCGCCGAGCATCCCGGCGACGGCCGCACCGCGGTCCCTGGTCAGCCACCGCTCCGGGTAGACCGGGAGCTGGAAGCGGAACAGGTGCGCGCTCGCCCGGCCCTGGCGGCGCGGGTGGCGGCGGATCGCGCGGCGCAGCGCCAGCGGGTGCGGCGCGGACACGGCCGTCACCGAGTAGACCAGCCGGGAGTGCATGGCGGCGACCGTCCACGCCAGCATGCCGCCCCACGCGTGGCCGACGAGGTGCGCCCGCGGTTCGCCGAGCGCCTTCACCAGGCCCGCGACGTCACCGGCGAGGGTGAACCCGTCGTAGCCGCGCGGTGGTTTGTCGGAGTCGCCGTAGCCGCGCAGGTCGACGGCCACGGCGCGGTAGCCCGCCTCGGCGATCGAGACGAGCTGGTGCCGCCACGTCCACCAGAACTCCGGGAAACCGTGCAGCAGCAGCACGAGCGGGCCCTCGCCCAGCTCGGCGACGTGCAGGCGGATGCCGTTCGCGGACACGTCGCGGTGCGTCCACGGGCCGGGCACCCGAGCGGTCGACGGGTCCGGCGGCAGCCGCACGGCGCGGCTCAGCGGCCCTCGCCGCGGTGCCGGAGTGCCGCGACGGTGTCCTTGGCCGAGTCGATGGTCCGCTGCGGCGCCCGCAGCTTCTTCACCTTCCGGTACCCCAGCAGCGCGAACAGCACCGCGGTGACGAGCATCAGCCCGAACACGATGAGGAACGCCGACCAGCGCGGCAGCCACACGTCCAGCAGCTCGGCGCCGAAGAAGAAGAGGAAGAACGAGCTGAACAGCAGCACCGTCAGCGCGATGATGAAGTAGACGCTGCCCTTGAGGCCCTTCTTGACCTCGCCCGCGACCTCGGACTTGGCGAGCTCGACCTCCGCCCTGACCAACGTGGACAGGTGGGCCGTGGCGTCGCGCACCAGGCCGCCGATGGACGTTTCCTCCGCGATCTTCACCGCGCTCTCCGCGGTCAACGGGATCGACGGAACAGGTGGCAGGCCGCTGCCGTTGGTGTTCTCCCGAGCGCTGGTCACCGGCTCATCGTGCCATGCACGCGGGACCGAGGCCGCCCGACCGGCTGAACGACTGCGGTTTACTCGTCGTCGTACTCGTCCTCGTCGGCGCGCTGGTGCACCCGGCTGCGCCGGACCAACAGGACCGCCGCGAGCAACGACGCCGTCAACGACGCCAGCAGCACCGCCGCCTTGGCCTGCTCGGCCGCCGGGCCCTCCAGCGCCAGGTCCGCGATCAACAGGCTCACGGTGAACCCGACCCCGCCGAGCATGGCCACCGCGACGATGTCCCGCGGTCCCGCGCCGCTCGGCCACCGGGCGGCCTTGAACAGCACCGCCAACGCCGACGCGCCCACGATGCCGACCACCTTGCCCACCACCAGGCCGAGCATGACGCCCCACGCCAGCGGGCTGGCGAACAACGAGCCCAACGCCTCGCCGTTCACCGGCACGCCGGCCGCGAACAGCGCGAACAGCGGCACCGCCACGGCCGCCGACCACGGCTGCAACCGGTGCTCCAGCCGCAGCGCCGGCGCCTCGTGCTCGTAGCGGTCCTTGCGCACGCGGGTCAGCAGGGCCAGCGCGACGCCCGCGATGGTGGCGTGCACGCCCGCCGCGTGCACGGCGACCCACGTGCCCACCGCGATCGGGACGTACAGCCACGGCGTCGTCACCCGCTTGTGCTGCAGGAACGCGTACAGCGCCAGCAGCGCGACCGCGGTCGCCGCCGCGACCAGGTTGAACGACGCGGTGAACAGCACCGCGATGAGGATGATCGCGCCGAGGTCGTCCACCACGGCCAGGCTGAGCAGGAACAGCCGCAGGCCGTTCGGCAGGCCGGACGCGGTGATCGCCAGCACGCCGAGCGCGAACGCGATGTCCGTGGCCACCGGGATCGCCCACGCCCGTTCGACACCGGGCTCACCCCAGCCGACGCCCAGCGCGATCAACGCGGGCACGACCATGCCGCCGATGGCGGCCACCAAGGGCAGGATCGCCGACTTGAAGTCGTTCAACTCGCCGATCACGAGCTCGCGCTTGAGCTCGAGCCCGGCGACGAAGAAGAAGATCGCGAGCAGGCCGTCCTTGGCCCAGTCGCCGACGCTCAGGCTCAGGTGCAGCGACTCGGGTCCGAGGTGGAAGTCCCGCAACGCCGTGTAGGAACCGGAGATCGGCGTGTTCGCCCAGATCAGCGCCACGGCGGTGGCGGCGAGGAGGATCATGCCGCCGACGGTCTCCGTGCGCAGGTAGCGCGCGAACTCGACGGCGGTGGGGCGAATGCGGTTCAAGATCGACTCCGGTGGTTCGGCAACGACTCATCCTCGTGCCGACCAGGCTTCCCGGCTCACCGGGACCGACCCTAACCCACGGAGGGGCCCGCCGACGAACCGGCGGACCCCTCCTGTGCTGGACCTCAGTGCTCGGTCCTGCCCTGCTCAGTCCTCCTGGGCGCCCGACTTCAGACCGCTGGAGATCAGGTCCATCACCGACGAGTCCGCGAGCGTGGTCACGTCGCCGACCTGCCGGTTCTCCGCCACGTCGCGCAGCAGGCGGCGCATGATCTTGCCCGAGCGGGTCTTCGGCAGCTCCGGCACGACCATGATCTGCCGCGGCTTCGCGATCGGGCCGATCTCCTTGGCCACGTGGTCGCGCAGCGCCTTGATCGCCTCGGCGCCGTCGGAGCCCTCGGCCACGCCGCCGCGCAGGATCACGAACGCCACGATGCCCTGGCCCGTCGTCGGGTCGGTCGCGCCGACCACCGCCGCCTCGGCCACCGTCGGGTGCGAGACCAGCGCGGACTCGACCTCGGTGGTGGAGATGCGGTGCCCGGACACGTTCATCACGTCGTCCACCCGGCCCAGCAGCCAGATGTCGCCGTCGTCGTCGTACTTCGCGCCGTCGCCGGCGAAGTAGAAGCCCTGCTCGGCGAACCGCGACCAGTACGTGTCGCGGTAGCGCTCCTCGTCGCCCCAGATGCCGCGCAGCATGCCCGGCCACGGCTGGTCGAGCACCAGGTAGCCGCCGCCACCGTGCGGCACCTCGTTGCCCTGGTCGTCGACGACCTTGGCGCCGATGCCGGGCAGCGGGCGCTGCGCCGAACCGGGCTTGGCGGACGTCGCGCCGGGCAGCGGCGAGATCATGATCGCGCCGGTCTCGGTCTGCCACCAGGTGTCCACGACGGGCGTCTTCCCCGCGCCGATGGTCTCCCGGTACCAGATCCACGCCTCGGGGTTGATCGGCTCGCCGACGCTGCCCAGCACGCGGAGGCTGGACAGGTCGTACTCGGCGGGGATGTCGGCGCCCCACTTCATGAACGTGCGGATCAGCGTCGGCGCGGTGTAGTAGATCGACACGCCGTACTTCTGCACGATCTCCCAGTGGCGGCCCTCGTGCGGGGTGTTGGGCGTGCCCTCGTAGACGACCTGCGTGACGCGGTTGGACAGCGGGCCGTACACGATGTAGCTGTGCCCGGTGACCCAGCCGATGTCGGCGGTGCACCAGTAGACGTCGGTGTCCGGCTTGAGGTCGAACACGTTGTAGTGCGTGTACGACGCCTGGGTCAGGTAGCCGCCGGAGGTGTGCAGGATGCCCTTGGGGCGGCCCGTGGTGCCCGACGTGTAGAGGATGAACAGCGGGTGCTCGGAGTCGAACGCCTCCGGCGTGTGCTGGTCGGACTGGCGGTCGACGACGTCGTGCCACCAGACGTCGCGGCCCTCGGTCCACTCGACGTCGGAGTTCGTGCGCTTGACCACCAGGACGTGCTCGACGCTCGCGGCCTTGGCCACGGCCTCGTCCACGGCGGGCTTGAGCGCCGCCGGGTTGCCGCGCCGGTACTGGCCGTCGGTGGTGATCACCAGCTTGGCCTGCGAGTCCTCGATGCGGGTGCGCAGCGCCTCGGCGGAGAAGCCGCCGAACACCACGCTGTGCATCGCGCCGAGCCGTGCGCAGGCGAGCATGGCGAAGATCGCCTCGGGGACCATCGGCATGTAGATGGCGACCCGGTCCTCCGCGCCCACGCCCAGCTCGACCAGCGCGTTGGCGGCCTTGGAGACCTCGCGCTGCAGGTCGGCGTAGGTGATGGCGCGGCTGTCGCCGGGCTCGCCCTCCCAGTGGATGGCGACCTGGTCGCCGTGGCCGGACTCGACGTGCCGGTCGACGCAGTTGTAGGCGACGTTGAGCTTGCCGCCGACGAACCACTTCGCGAACGGCGCGTTCGACCAGTCGAGGACGCGGTCCCACTTGGTGTCCCAGGACAGCCGCTCGGCCTGCTTCGCCCAGAACGCCTCGCGGTCGGCGTCCGCCTCCTCGTACAGCGCGGAGGTGGCGTTGGCCTGCGCGGCGAAGTCCTCGCTCGGCGGGAACGTCCTGGTCTCCGTCGACAGGTTGTCCAGGGCGACTTGCGGCTCTGTCATGGCGGGCGGACCTCCTGAATCCGTGGGGTGCGCACTGACCGTAGTGCGATTCAGCTCACTGCGCACCCAAAAGGTTCAGACCAATTGTGGCCGATTCGAAACGCGTGGGTAACTGTGTAACCCGTGGCAGGCCCGGTGACCACCGCGATTCCGCCGAACGACACCTGGGTTGCGACCAGCGGCACGTCTCGTGACCCACGTCACGTCGTGAGCCTGGCCTTCAGGGCCGGCCACTCGTCCGAGGTCATCGAGTACACGACCGTGTCGCGCAGGGTGCCGTCCGGCCTGATGCGGTGCACGCGGAGGACGCCCTCGCGGGTCGCGCCGAGGCGTTCGATGGCCCTCTGCGAGCGCTCGTTGCGCAGGTCGGTGTGCCAGCCGACGCGGAGCGCGCCCAGGTCCTCGAAGGCGCGGCGCAGGAGCAGGAACTTGGCGTTCGTGTTGAGGGCGGTGCGCTGCCAGCGCGTGCCGATCCACGTGTGGCCGATGTAGAGGCCGCGGTTCTTCGGGCCGATCTCGTAGTACGACGTGGTGCCGGCGACCTCGTTCGTCCGCGGGTCGATCTGCGCCCAGACCAGTCGGGTGTGGTCGGCGAGGCTGCGCTCGACGTAGGCGCGGGTGTCTTCGACCGTCGTCGGCTGGGGCGTGCTGAGCCACGTCCAGACGTCGGGGTCCTTGCCCGCCTCGTGCAGGCCCTCGGCGTGGTCGGGGCTGAGCGGTTCGAGGCGGACGTGGCGGCCGGTGAGGACGGGGCGGTCGTACCAGTTCATGGCGTGGACGCTAGGTCGGCCAGTGGCTACTTGGAATATCCATTTCCGGCTTGTTGTGAAGGGCCACTTACCGGCGGGTAGTGTGCTCCGGCGTGACCGATCCGCTTGCTCCGCTGCTGGACCTGCCCGGTGTGGCCGACGCCGTCGCCGGTGCTCGTGACGCCGTGTTCCAGGTGCACCGGCACCGGGTGAACCTGCGTGGGTGGGCGACCACCGCGGCCGAGGCGTCCGTGCGCGCCGCCCGCGCGTCGGCGGCGTTGGACGGCGGGCCGACCGCCATCCCGTCGGACGGGTCGGTGTCGGACCCCGTGCTGGCGGGGGCGCTGCGGGTGGCCGAGTCGCTGGGCGTGGTGCTGCCGACGTGGCAGCGGGCGCCGTTGCAGGCGTTGGCGCGGTTGCACGTGCTGGCGGGGGCGGACCTGGGTGGTGAGCTGGGACGTCCCCGTGCGGCGGCGGGCGTCTCGGAACGCCTCGGGCTGCTGTCGCAGCTCGTCACCGGCGGCACGTCCGCGCCCGGTCCGCTGCTGGTGGCCGTGGTGCACGGTGAGCTGATGTCGCTGGCGCCGTTCGACACGGCGAACGGCGTGGTGGCGCGTGCGGCGTCCCGGCTGGCCTCGATCGCCACGGGCCTGGACCCGAAGTCGCTGGGCGTGCCGGAGGTCTTCTGCCTGCGCCGGCAGAACGACTACGCCTCCGCCCTGCACGGCTACTCGACCGGCGACCCGGAGGGCATCACCCGCTGGCTGCTGTTCTGGTGCGAGGCCCTGACCGCCGGCGCCCGCGAAGCGCGGAGCATCGCGGACGCCGCCTCCGCTTAGGCCGGTGCGTCCGGGCAAGGAAAAACCCGGCCCACGAGGGACCGGGCGGGTATGGATCCAGGCTATCCGGTCCCCGTCGGCTTATCAAACGCCGCTGCCGCCGAAAGCGGACGTCACCAGCCCGGTGGCCGGGTGTAGCGGCCGGCCGGGTCCGGGAGCTGGTGGCCGGTGTAATCGCCGCTGTTCAGGGTTCGCCACCAGTGGTTCCCACTGCCCAACCCAGTGCCCGCGTTCATGGACAGGGCACCCGCGGTGTAGCCGCCGCCGGGGTTGACCAGACCTACGGGCACGCGGTTCCACGCCTCGTGGACGGGCATCCGGAGATCGCTGTCGTTGCTGATCACGATGACCGCGTCCACCACGGACGTGAGAACGTCGACCAGGAGGTGTGCGGCGACGTTGACGTCCGAGCCCTTCTCCTCGAACGTCGCCACCGAGGCCATGAACACCGCGTCGGTCACCGGTGCGCCCCCGTCCTGGACCATGATCGGCCAGGTTGGTGCAACCAGGACGGGGTGGTGCCTGCTCTTCCCGCCACCGCCCTTCTCCACGGCCAACGGCCTCTTGACGACCTTGCTGATGTAGTTGCCGTACTCGATGTGGTCCACGCTGCCTGCGGCGAGCAGAGCCTTGAGGTAGACGTCCTGGTCCTGGGATCCCGACGCGTTGTGCGCGGCGCTGATGCGAGCGGTGCGGTACACGATCCGTTCGAGCGAGGCTGACGGCCAGTCGACCGCCTTCTCCGCCAACAAGGCCTCGACCAGCGCCCGGACGTCCAACCAACGCCAACCGGCTGTACCCCGACCACAGTGCTTACGCCCGCCGTAATACAGGTTGTAACCGTCCACGTACACACCGACACGCATCCGCCGATGCTAGGGGAGGACTGCGTGCTCGATATCGGCACGTGTCCGGCTGCCGAACCCGCGGGTCAGAGCAGTTCTTTCAGGGTGGCCGCGGCGCGGTCGGCGTCGGTGAAGGTGTTGTAGAGCGGGGCGAAGCCGAAGCGCAGCAGGTCCGGCGGGCGGTGGTCGCCGATGACCTGGCGCTCGACCAGCTCGCCCATGATCCGCTCGGCCTCGGGGTGGCGCAGGCTGATCTGGTGGCCGCGCCAGTCGTCGGCCGGCGTGATCACCTCGATGCCCGGCAGGTCTTCGACCAGCGACCGGAAGTGCGCGGTCAGGGCCAGGCCCTTGGCGCGGACGTCACGCAGGTCCACGTGGTCCCACACGTCCAGCGCGGCGTCCAGGGCGAGCATCGAGATGATGTCCGGCGTGCCGACGCGCGCCCGCGAGACGCCCGGGTCCGGCGTGTACTCCGGCGACATCGCGAACGGCACCTCGTGGCCCGTCCACCCCGTCAACGGCTGCTCGAACGTCGCCTGCGCGTGCTTCGGCACGTAGAGGAACGCGGGCGAGCCCGGCCCGCCGTTGAGGAACTTGTACGTGCACCCCACGGCCAGGTCGACGTCCAACGCGTCCAGCTCGATCGGCAGCACGCCCGCGCTGTGGCACAGGTCCCACACGACCTTCGCGCCCACCGCGTGCGCCTGCTCGGTCAGCTTCGCCATGTCCAGCAGCCGACCCGTGCGGTAGTCGACGTGGTTGAGCAGCACGACCGCCGTCGTGTCCCGCAGGTCCAGCTCCTCCGGCGGCGCCGGCCGCAACGCCAGGCCGGTCAGCTCCGCCACCGACCGGGCGATGTACCCGTCGGTCGGGAACGTCCCCGCGTCCACCACGATCTCCATGCGGTCGGTGTTGCGCACCGCCGCCATCAGCGCCTTGAACAGGTTCACGCTGGTCGAGTCGGCCACGACGACCTGCCCGGGCTTGGCCCCGACCAGCCGGCCGACGCGGTTGCCGACCCGCTCCGGCGCCTCCCACCAGCCCTCGGACCAACTGCGGATCAGCCGCCGACCCCACTGCTCGCGCACGACCTCCTGCACGCGTTCGGCGACGGCCTTCGGCGGTGCGCCCAGGGAGTTCCCGTCCAGGTACACCACGTCGTCGTCGAGGTCGAACAAGTCGCGGATGTGCGCCAACCGGTCGTTCATACGTAGCTCCTGGCCGTCCACAGTTCGGGGAACACGGAGCGTTGCGTGCGCTTCTCCAACCACGCAACCCCCGCGGAGCCGCCGGTCCCGGTTTTCGCGCCCATCGAACGTCGGGTGGCCAGCAGGTGGTCGTAGCGCCAGCGGGCGAACTCCTCGGCGATGTCGGTCAACGCCTCGCCGAGTTCGAGCAGGTCACGCGACCCGCCGCGGTAGATGTCCGCCCACACGGCCTCCACCTGGGCGTTCGGCTCGTACGGCCCGCTGACGTCACGCTCCAGCACTTCCGCCGGGATCGGCAGCCCCTGGCGGCTCAGGGCGGCGAGCACGTCGTCGTACAGGCTCGGCTCGTGCAGCAGCCGTTCGAGCGCGTCGTGCTGCTGCGGCACGGCCCGGTGCGGCACGAGCATCGACCGCGACTTCTCGCCGAGCAGGAACTCCACCTCGCGGTACCGGCCCGACTGGAAGCCGGAGCCCTCGCCGAGGGCGTCGCGGAAGGAGTTGAACTCGGCGGGCGTCATCCGGGCGATCGGCCGCCACGCCGCGTTGAGCGCCTGCATGTGCAGGTCGCTGCGGCGCAGCGTGCGGACCGCCGCACGCAGGTCGTCGGCGCGCAGTTCGGACTTGGCCTGCCGCCACTCGAAGCACAGCAGGCCGAAGTACAGCTCCATGACCTGCGTGATCACCAGGAACGACATCTCACGCGGGTCCTTGGACCACTGCTGCTGCAGCGAGTGCAGCACGGAGGCGTGCACGTAGTCCTCGTAGGGCGTCGTGCCGCCGAAGTCGAGTTTGGGTGAGACGGGGCAAGTCATGCCTTCCATCATGACCGCGCGTTCGGGGTAGTTGAATGGGTGACGAACAGTGTTGCAGCGGAAAGTTCTTACGAACAGAAGGCGTTCGCCGGAGTAGCTTTGCGGTTGTGAGCATCGAGCTGGACGGCGTGGACTGGGCCCTGCTGGAGGCCCTGCAGGAGGACGCGCGGCTGTCGTACAACGAGCTGGCACGGCGCGTGCACGTGTCGCCCCCGACGGTCGCGCAACGCGTGCGGCGGCTGGAGAACGCGGGCGTCATCACGGGGTACCGCGCGACCGTCGACCCGACGGCGGTGGGACGGTCGGTGGTCGCCCTGGTGCGGATGAAGTGCTACGGACCCCGGTGCATCACGGTGCACCCGGAGCTGCTCGACGACTGCCCCGAGGTGGTGGAGGTGGTGCGGCTGACCGGCGACATCTGCTCGGTGGTCAAGGTGGTGACCACGTCGATCAGCGAGTTGGAGCGGTTGCTGGTGCGGCTGGGCGGCTACGGCGAGACGTCCAGCGCGATGGTGCTGTCGACGCCTATCCCGTGGCGCCCGGTGCTAGCTGGCTGAGCGCCATCCGGACGTGCCCCTGGGTGCGTTCCAACGCCTCCGCAGCGCGCGCTGCGGGCACACCGGACAACAGGTGCACCAACGCGACCTTCAGGTCGCCGCCCGAGTCGGCCAACGCCGTCGTGCACTCCTGCTCGCCCAGGCCCGTGGCCTCGCGCAGGATGCGCACCGTGCGGCCGCGCAGCTTGGCGTTGGTCGCGCGCATCGACACCATCAGGTTCGAGTACGTGCGGCCGAGCCGGACCATCACCGCGGTCGAGAACGACGTCAGCACCAGCTTCTGCGACGTGCCCGCCTTCATCCGGGTGGACCCCGCGATCGCCTCCGGGCCGGTGTCGACCGCGATCAGCACGTCCACGTCGACCGGGGCGGGCGCGGTCGGGTTGTTGGACACCAGCACGGTGTGCGCGCCGAGCGAGCGCGCCTCCTCCAGCGCGGCCATCACGAACGGCGTGCGGCCGGACGCCGTGACGCCGACGACCAGGTCGCCCGCCGCCGCGTGCTTGCGGATCTCGGCGGCGCCGTCGGACCCCTGGTCCTCGACGTCCTCCACGGCGTTGACCAGGGCGTCCCGGCCGCCCGCGTGGTGGGCGACGAACCAGTCCGGCGGCGCGTTGAACGTCGGCACCAGCTCGGCGGCGTCGAGCGTGGCCAGCCGGCCCGAGGTGCCCGCGCCGACGTAGTGCACGCGGCCACCGCCGCGCAGGGCGCCCACGGCGAGGTCCGCCGCCCGCGCCAGCTCGGGCAGCACGGCTGCCACGGCGTCGGGGACCAGGTGGTCCTCGCTGTTGATCAGGCGGAGCACGTCCAGCGTGGAGAGCCGGTCGATGTCCTGCGTCCGCGGGTTCCTGGCCTCGGTGGGTGAGTCCACGCGGACCGCGACACCGTCCGGGGGCGGGGTCATTTACCGGACTCCCGACGTCGCCTGCCGTCCGGTCGGGCGCCGAGGCGGTGCCCCGACACCGCGTCGTACGTCGCCTCGAGCGCCGACTTGGCGCTGTCCACGTGCCGTTGCGCGACACCGATGAACAGGCAGTCGATCACGGTGAGCTGGGCGATCCGGCTGGCCATCGCGCCCGAGCGGAACGTGGTCTCGCGCGCCGCCGTGGTCAGCACGTGGTCGGAGACCTCGCTGATCGGCGAGCGCGGGAAGTTCGTCAGCGCCACCGTGGTCGCGCCGTGCTCCTTGGCCACCCGCAGCGCCTCGACGGTCTCGGACGTGGAGCCGGTGTGCGAGATCCCGACCGCCACGTCGGCCTCGGTGAGCACGGCCGCCGACGTGAGCGCGATGTGCGTGTCGTTCCAGGCGAAGCAGGTACGCCCTATGCGGTGCAGCTTCTGCTGGAGGTCGAACGCGACGAACGCGCTCGCCCCGAACCCGTAGACGTCGACCCGGCCCGCGCCCGCGACCGCCGCGACCACCGCTTCGAGCGTCTCCACGTTCAGCTGCTCGGCCGTCTCCTCGACCGCGCGCGCGTCCGCGAACGCCACCTTGCCCACGACCTGGCGCATGTCGTCGCCGGGGCCGATGTCGCCGCCGAGGTCCCGGTCGGGGCGCATGGACGTGCGGGCCGTGTCGGCGGCCAGCGCTATGCGCAGCTCCGGGTACCCGCCGACGCCGATGGCCTTGCAGAACCGGGTCACCGTTGTCTCGCTGGTGCCCGCGGCCTCGGCGACCTCGGTGATGCTGCGGTGTGCGACGGTCGCCGGGTTGTCCAGCACGACCTTGGCGACCCGCTGCTCCGCCCGGGCCAGGCCGGGCAGGAGTGAACGGATCTTGACCAGAGGACTGGAGTCGGCGGTACTTTCGGTGGACACGTGGGAAACTTACTAACCGCTCAACGTACGGTCAACGCGGGGTGGGGGTAACTCACCCCAACCGTGACCCAATCTCACCGCTTGGCGGGATCGGGCGGACCGAATGTCACTAACGGTCCGCGGTCCGCCACCCTTCGAGGCTCATCGCCGCTGGTTCGCGCTCCGCGTCCAGCGCCACGCCCCGTTCGTCGGTGACGCGGACGGCGTCCACGTACACGCCGCGCCCGCCGTAGCCCGTGCCGCGCACGTACCGCCAGCGGAACTTCGTCGCCGACTCCGTGTCGACCTCGACCTTCTGCCAGCGCCGCTGCCCGTAGCCGGCCAGCACCCGGACCTCACGCCAGGCCGACCCGTCGTCGGTCGCCTCCACCACGACCTGGTCGCCCGGGTCGAGGTCGACGAACGCCCAGAACGACAGCTTCTGCCGATCGGAGCGCCGCGGGAGGTCACGCGTGGTCAACGTGCCGCCGGCCGTCTCCGGCGTCCACGCCGTGCCGTGCCGCGGGCGCACCGCCAGGGCCTGCGCCAGGCCGTTGGCCGCCACGCGCCGGGCCGGGTTGATCGAGCCCCAGTTGCGGCTCGGGTGCACGCGGTTGGTCAGCAGGATCGCGATCGACCGCGACAACGGGTCCAGCACCAGCGTGGTGCCCGTGTAGCCGGTGTGCCCGGCGGCCCTCGGCGACGTCAGCGCGCCCATGTACCAGCGCTGGTCCAGCTCGAAGCCGAGGCCGTGCGAGTTGCCGGGGAAGGCCTGGTTGAAGTCGGTGAGCATCAGCTCGACGGTGTCCTCGCGCAGGATCCGGCCGCCCGCGTGCGCGCCGCCGTTGAGGATCGCCTGGCCGAGCACGGCCAGTTCGCGCGCCGTGGAGAACATGCCCGCGTGGCCCGCGACGCCGCCCAGCGACCAGGCGTTCTCGTCGTGCACGGTGCCGCGGATGATGCCCCGGCCCGCCTGGTACTCGGTGGCCGCGATCCGGTCCAGCTTGGCCGCCGGCGGGTTGTAGCCGGTGTCCACCAGGCCCAGCGGGCGCGTGATGTCGTCGTGGACGAGCTGGTCGAGCTTCTTGCCCGACCACTTCTCGACCAGCACGCCGAGCGTGATCAGGTTCAGGTCCGAGTACAGGTAGGTGGTGCCGGGGGTGCTGCGGGGCGTCGTGTCCATCACGGCCTTGAGCCGGGACGGGATGTCCGGGTACTGCGACCACAGCGGCAGCCACGCCACCAGGCCCGAGGTGTGGGTCAGCAGCTGCCGGACCGTGATCTTGTCCTTGCCGTTGACGCCGAACTCCGGCAGGTGGCTCGCGACCGGGTCGTCCAGGCCGAAGCGGCCCAGCTCGTGCTGGCGCATCACCACGATCGAGGTGAACAGCTTGGAGATCGAGGCCAGGTCGAAGATCGTGTCCTGGGCCATCGGCACCCGTTGCGACTCGGGCAGCTCGGTGCCGGCGGCGTCGGCGTAGCGGACCGCCCAGCCCGTCGGCTCGTGCGTGACGACCACGCCGTCGTGCGCGAACAGCGTGACGGCGCCCGCGAACAGCGGGTGGCCGGTCGCGTCCGGGACGGTGTAGCGCTCGATCTGCGCCAGGGCGGCGTCCAGCGGGGCCTGGTCGAGTCCCACGCGGTCCGGGGTACCCGTTCTCAGCACGGCGCTCGACCAGCCTTCGTGCGGCTGGTCGAAGCGGGCCTCACGGCCCTCGGCGTGCGCCGGCAGCGTGACGGACACGGCCATCGTGGTCGCGATCAGCAGGGCGGGGATGCGCATCGCTGTCTCCCTCTACCGGTAGCGCAGGTACGGCTGGCGGGTGCGGTCGAACGCGGCCAGTTCGTCGGCCCAGGCCCCGACCACCTCGTCGGTGCCCGCGCCCGCGTCGACCATGCGGCGCAGCCGGTCCGAGCCGCTGAGCTTGTCGATGTAGAGGTCCGGCCGCCACGCGAAGACCTGGGGGTAGCGGGCCTTCGCGGTGACGATCATGGCGACGGCGGTGCGCGGCGCGTCGAACCGGTGCGGGTCGGTGAGGTGCAGGACGACACCGCCGCAGAGCTTGTTGGCGAACTTGTTGAACGTGGGCGTGAAGTAGGTCTCGCGGAACCGGACGCCGGGCAGCCCCAGCGCGTTCAGGTCCTCGGCCCACCGCCAGTCCAGGCCCGGCGCGCCGATCGTCTCGAACGGGCGGGTGGTGCCGCGGCCCTCGGAGAACACGAGCCCCTCGAACAGGCACGTGCCGGGGTAGACCAGCGCGGTGTCGTGCGTGGGGACGTTCGGGCTCGGCGGGACCCACGGGATGCCGGAGTGCAGGTCGTCCCGCTTCCAGCCCTTGACGTCGACCACTTCGAGGCTGCTCACCCGGCCGCCGTCGGTGGGCAGGAACTCGCCGTCGAACAGCCGCGCCAGCTCGCCGATCGTCATGCCGTGCTGCTGGGCGATCGGCTTGCGGCCGACGAACGTGGCGTAGGCCGGGTCGAGCTGCGGGCCGCGGGCCGTGCCGCCGACCGGGTTGGGGCGGTCGAGCACGACGAACGCCACCCCGGTGGCGGCTGCGGCCTGCATGACGGCGTACATCGTCCAGATGTAGGTGTAGAAGCGGGCGCCGATGTCGGCGATGTCGAACACGAGCGTGTCGACGCCCGCCTTGGTGATCATCTCGGCGATCTTGGCGGTGCTCGCGCCGTAGGTGTCGTAGACCGGGATGCCGGTGCGCGGGTCGAGGTAGTTCCCCTCCGAGCCGCCTGCCTGCGCCGTGCCGCGGAAGCCGTGCTCGGGGCCGAACGCGGCGTGCGGCCTGAGCCCGGCGGCCACCATCGAGTCGACGATGTGGGTGTGGTCGCGCAGCACGCCGGTCGGGTTGGTGACCACGCCGACCTTGCGGCCCGCGAACCGCCGCCAGCCGTCCTCGGCCAGCTGCTCGGCGCCGGTCTTGATCAGCCGCGGCCGGTCGGGGTGCTCGGGGGCGCTGTCGAAGGCGCTGAGCGCCGGGACGGCGAGGGCGCCGGCGCCCGCGGCGAGGAAGTGCCTGCGGTCCATGTCACCACTCCATGCCGTGGCCGAAGGGGTACGGGGTCGGTCCGGGCACCGCGACCGGCAGCTTGCCGACCGGGCCCACCTCACCGGTGATCACCCTGGCCAGCGCCTCCATCGACACCGCGCCGTAGGAGTAGGTCGCCAGCCAGGTCGGCGCGGCCGTGTGCGCCACGTCGTACGGGTTCTGCACGGCGACCGCGATCACGGGTTTGCCGGTGGCCAGGAGCCGCGTCAGCAGGGTCTGCTGCGCCGGTTGGCGCGACAGCGCGTTGGTGAGCACGACGACCACGTCGGCGTCGGCCGCGGCTTGGACGGCGGCCGTGATCTGGGCCTGGGTCGGCGCGCTGCCGGTGGGGAGCGCCGTGCCGCCGAGCACGCCCGCCAGGGTGCGGGTCGTCGTCTCGCCCCAGCCCGTGACCAGGGCGGCGGTGGGCTTCGCGCGCAGGGGCAGGACGCCCGCGTCGTTGCGCACGGCGGTGACGGTCCGGTCGGTGATCGCCCTGGCGGCGGCGAGGTGCTCGGCCGGGCCGACCGCCGAGTCGACCTTGTCCACGTCGACGAGCGGGCCGGTGAGCATGCCGCGCAGGAACTTCATCCGCAGGATCCGCAGCACGCTCCGGTCCACGCGCTGCTCGGTGATCTCGCCGCTGCGCACGGCCGCCAGCACGCTGTTCACCGCGAGCTCGAGGTCGACGGGCATGAGGAGCTGGTCGACGCCGGCCTTCAGGGCCAGCACGGGGATCTCGGCGTCGTCGTGCAGCTGCCGCACCCCCGCCATGGCCAGCGAGTCGGTGATGACCACGCCGTCGTAGCCGAGGTTCTCGCGCAGCAGGTCCAGCGAGGGCTTGGACAACGTCGCCGGCTCGCCCGACGGGTCGATCTTCGGCATCTGGATGTGCGCGGTCATGACCGAGTCGACGCCCGCGGCGATGGCGGCCCGGAACGGCGGCGCGTCCACCTCGGTCCACTCGGCCTCCGTGCGGTCGACCTTCGGCAGCGTCGTGTGGCTGTCGGTGTCGGTGTCGCCGTGGCCGGGGAAGTGCTTGGCAGTCGCGCTGACGGTGTGCTTGGCCAGGAAGCGGCCCTGGTAGCCGCGCACCTGGGCGGCGGTCAGCTCGGCCGCCAGCGCCGGGTCGCTCGAGTAGGAGCGCACCCCGATGACCGGGTTCGCCGGGTTGGAGTTGACGTCCGCGTCCGGCGCGAAGTTCTGGGTGATGCCCATGGCGCGCAGCTCGCGTGCGGTGATGCGGGCGGCGTGCTCGGCGTTCTCGGCGCTGCGGCCCGCGCCGAGGGCCATGTTGCCGGGGAACTGGGTGGCGGGCGCGCCGATGCGGGTGACGATGCCCATCTCCTGGTCCGTGGCGATGGCCAGCGGGACCCGGCTCGCCCGTTGCAGGCCGTTGGAGAGGGTGGCGATCTGGCGCGGGGTGTCGATGTTGTCGTAGCTGGAGTTGTTGAAGTAGACGACACCGCCCGGCTGGAACTTGGCCACCACCTCGGCCGGGGTGGCGACGCCGAAGTCGCGCAGGTTGCCGGGGTGCGCCTCGTCCGGCGACTGGCCGTGCAGGTAGGTGACGAACAACTGGCCGACCTTCTGCTCCAGCGACATGCCGCGGACCATCGCGGTGATGTGCTGCGCCTGGTCCGGCGAGGCGTGCGCCGGCGGCGCCGCCGGTGAGGTCACTGCGGAAGCCGCGGCCACGGCGACGGCGACGAGCGGACGGAGCACTGCGGCCTCCCCTCTGGGAACTTTCCACCACTCAGTGGTGCGTTTGGCAAGTTACCCACGTCACAGTGGTGGGTCAACGGGTTGCGCTGCGTGGCCATTGTGCGGAGGGGGACCGACAGAACCAGGGGGTTCGCGCTTCACTCGTTCGGGCACTGTTTCGGTGTCCGGGCGCGAAAAGACGGTGGGGCCCCTCAGCAGAGGGGCCCCACCGTCGTCAGCGCGGGCTTCTGAGTTACCAAGCGTGCAACTCGTGTCGTACCAACCTGGCCTCGGCGTCCGGCGTCCCGGTACGCAGGCCCTAGACGACAAGCCTCCCGCGGCGTGCTGCGCGTGGGTGTCTCGAAGTCCGCGCACGGAGCTCTGCCGGGGTGGACGCCGCTTCTCTTCCGCTTCGTCCCTGGCCGACCCGAGGTCCGCACTTCCTTTGTAGTGCGTGTCCGGCGTCACAGCAAGGGCTCGATGGGGTGCACCGTTCAAGCGACGTTCAGTAGCGGAAAGGCTTTTGTGACAGTGATTCCGACGCGCTCGGGACCACTGGTACCGCTGACCGGGGCACGGCGGGGTGAACTAGCTCCGGCGCCGCCTGCGCAGGCCGTACCAGGCCACGCCCGCGGCCGTCGCCGCGCCCAACCCGATCGCGGTCACGGCGACCGCGGTGCCGGACGGGCGGGGGATGCGGGCGCGCAGCGACACGGGGTCGGAGAACGTCAGCACCGGCCAGCCCCGCTGGGTCGCGATCCGCCGCAGCGCGCGGTCCGGGTTGACCACCGTGGGGTGGCCGACGGCCTCCAGCAGCGGCAGGTCGGTGATGGAGTCGGAGTAGGCGTAGCAGCTGCTCAGGTCGTAGTCGTGCTGCTCGGCGAGCTGCTTGACGGCGATCGCCTTGTTCTCGCCCGCGCAGTAGAAGTCGACCTCGCCGGAGTAGCGGCCCTCCGCGACGACCATCCGCGTGCCGACGCTGTGCGTCGCGCCGACCATGGTGGAGATGGGCGCGACCAGCTCCTCGCCCGAAGCGGAGACGACGACCACGTCGTGCCCTTCGCCCTTGTGGTCGGTGATGAGCTGCGTGGCCTCCTTGTAGACGAGGGGGTCGACGATGTCGTGCAGCGTCTCCTCGACGATCGAGCGCACCTGCTCGACGTCCCAGCCCTCGCAGAGCGCGGTGATGTGCGAGCGCATCCGGTCCATCTGGTCGGCGTCCGCGCCGGCCAGCATGAAGACGAACTGCGCGTAGGCGCTCTTGAGCACCGCACGCCGGTTGATCAGGCCCTCTTGGAAGAAGGGCCGGCTGAACGCCAGCGTGCTCGACTTGGCGATGACGGTCTTGTCCAGGTCGAAGAACGCGGCGACTCGACTGCCTTCGGTGGCGTGCTCGGTCACCGGTCAAGCTTAAGCGGGGAGGGGGTGGCGGGCCGCCGCCAGTGCTTCGTCACTTTACGAAGTAGGTGTGCGGTCCATCGAAATTTGGTCTCCCTCTGACGGAAGACACGCAAGACCCTGTCCTGTGGGGATACAGTAGACGGGTCCGGCTCGACCGGACGGGTTCAGTCCGACCCCCCGGGACTGAACCAATGACGACCCCCGTCCCTCCCCCCTGGCGGGGGTCGTCCCATGTCCGGGGTCGGTTTCGCCGGTGCTCCGCGCTGGACCTCCGCGCGCTCGTGCCGCTTCTTGCATCAGCCTCCGATCTTTCGTCCGGGTGCCGTGACGGCTGCCGTTCGGCCGGGCGCGGCCGTTCGCGGCGCTCCGAGTTGTCCACAGGCAGTCCGGTTGTCCACATGTTGATCATGTGGCGTTGTGTCCTTCCTCACCGCTCGACACCGTGGAACCCGTAGATCCACCACGGAGAACGGGGAGAGCGGGATGAAGCGACCGGTGGCACTGGTGACCGATGCGGGCCTGGTGGACGAGGTGCTCAACGCGGCGGCGGTCGTCGGCTGCGAGGTGGAGCGCGTGGTCGACGTGACGGCGTTGCGCGGGCGCTGGCACGGCGCGGCGGCGGTGGTGCTCGACTTCGAGGCCGTCGTCGCGTGCGGCGGGTTCCCGCGCAGATCGGGGGTCCACGTCGTCGGCGCCGGTCCGCCGGGCGCCGAGGTGTGGCGGCGTGCCCTGGCCCTGGGCGCGGAGCAGGTGTTGGAGCTGCCCGCCGACCAGGAGCGGCTGCGGGCGGTGCTGGCCGATGCCGCCGAGGGCGCGCCGGTCGGTGAGGGGAAGGTGCTGGCGATCCTGGGCGCCCGCGGTGGCGCCGGGGCGTCGGTGCTGGCGGTGGCGGTGGGTCAGGCCGTGCTGGCGGCCGGCGGCCACGGCCTGCTCGTCGACTGCGACCCGTTGGGTGGCGGCCTGGACCTGACGTTGGGCGCGGAGCGGCAGGAAGGGCTGCGGTGGCCCACGTTGAGGCTGACGGGTGGCCGCGTGCCGGCGGCGGCGCTGCGCACGGCGCTGCCGGGCCGTTCGGGCAGGCACGGGAGCCTGACCGTGCTGTCGTGCGGCCGGACGGGGCCGGGACCGGAGCCGGACGCCGTGGTGGCGGTGGTCGAGGCGGGCAGGCGTGCCGGTGGCACGGTGGTGTGCGACGTGCCGCGCCAACTGACCGAGGCCGCCTGCGCCGCCCTCGACCGGGCCGACTTGGCGGTGCTGGTGGTGCCGGCGGACGTCAAGGCGTGCATGGCGGCCAAGACCGTGGTCGACCGGGCCGGTGCGCGGGGCGTGCGGCTGAAGGCGGTGGTCCGCGGCCCGGCCCCGGGCGGTCTCACCACGGCGCAGGTGGTGGCGGCGATAGGCGTTCCGCTGCTGACCACCATGCGTCCGGAGCCGCGGCTGGCCAGGGCCCTGGACAACGGCCACTTCCCCGAAACCACGCGCGGCCCACTGGCCAAGGCCGCCCGAACAGTCCTGGCAGCCCTCCATGCGCACTAACCAGAACCCACTCGCCCACATCCACAACCGCGATCTTGACCGCGACCACGACAGCTACCGCGGCCGCGACCATGACCCCGGTCCAATCGCCGGCGAACGACGACCGCCTGCTCGTGGACCGGCGTATCGGTTGTCGCGCCACGCAACCGGGGCTGTTCCGCTCCGGATGCCTGGAGCGCGATGCCAAACCCTGTTGGCCGCAGTCGGGCCGAGCGTTCCGGCCGGCGGCGGCGATCTGCACCTCGCCGTCCCTCCGCGAACGCCGACCGCCGGCGGAAACGACCCGTTCCGCGACCTCGCCCACCTACCTCATCGGCACGATCCGGCCGTTCCTCGCCCGCCTTGGGGAAGAGGTCGCGGGATGGGCGCGGACAGCGGTCGTCGTGCGGATGTCGGTCGTGGCGCGGTTGGCCCCGGGTGGATCGGCGATGGATTGGCGGTGGGCGGTGACCTGTGACCGCGGGCCCACTGTGCGGCGGCATCCCGCGTACCGGCCGCCCGTGGGATTTCGGAGTTGTCGGCCCGTGTCGCTGTCGGAGCTGGTGCTCGCCGAGCTGTCCGCGTCGTTCCTGGGCGAGCCGGGCGATGGCCGGCCGGGGCTGGTCGAGGCGGCTCGGGAGGTTCTGGGAGGTCGTCGTCGAGCTTTGAGGGAGGGTGGTTGTGAACGATCTGGTTGAGCGCGTTCGCCTGCGGCTGGCCAGCGGGCGCGGTGACCTCACGTCGGCGGCTGTCGCGGCGGCCGTGCGTGGTGAGGCCGGCGGGGTGCTCGGTGACGAGGACGTCCAGCGGGCGCTTTCGGTGCTGCGGCAGGAGTTCGTCGGTGCCGGGCCGCTGGAGCCGCTGTTGCGGGACCCGGACACGACCGACGTCCTCGTCACCCGGCCGGATGAGGTGTGGGTCGACGGGGTCGGCGGGTTGCGGCGCACCGACGTCGCCTTTCCCGACGAGGCGGCCGTTCGTCGGCTCGCGCAGCGGCTCGCGGTGGCGGCCGGGCGGCGGTTGGACGACGCCGCGCCCTGTGTCGACGGGTGGTTGCCCGGCTCGGTGCGGTTGCACGCGGTCCTGCCCCCGATCTCACCGTTCACCTGCCTGTCGTTGCGGGTCCTCCGCCCGGCGGTGCACGACCTGGAGACCTTGGAGGCTTGCGGCACGTTCGACCGGATGGCGGCCGACCTGCTGCGGGCGATCGTGGTTGCCCGGCAGGCCTTCCTGGTCGTCGGCGGCACGGGTTCGGGGAAGACGACGCTCCTCGCCGCGTTGTTGGGGTGCGTGCCGCACGACGAACGGGTCGTGTGCGTCGAAGACGCAGGAGAACTCCAGCCCCACCACCCGCAGGTCGTCCGCCTGCTGGCACGCGGCCCGAACGTCGAGGGCGCGGGCGAGGTGACGATGCGCGACCTCGTCCGGCAGGCGTTGCGGATGCGGCCCGACCGGATCGTGGTCGGGGAGGTGCGGGGCGCGGAGGTGTGCGAGCTGCTGTCGTCGCTGAACACCGGGCACGACGGCGGCGCGGGGACGTTGCACGCCAACTCGCCGGCCGAAGTCCCCGCGCGGCTGGAGGCCTTGGCCGCGCTCGGTGGGCTCGACCGGCACGCCTTGCACAGCCAACTGGCCGCCGCGGTGAAGGTCGTGCTGCACATGCGCCGGGCGGGCGACGGCACGCGGTACCTGGCCGAGATCGGTGTGCTGGAACGGCGGTCCGGTCACCTCGTCGTCCGACCCGCGTGGCGGCGTGACGGGGGTTGGCAGGAAGCCGGCGCGGTGCTCAAGGGCCTGGTGAGGGCGTCATGAGCCTGCTGTTGCTGGCCGCCGCGTTGGTGGTGCTGCCGTCGGCCCGGGCGCGACGGCGGCTCGCCGGGCCTCGGCCCGCGGGGCGGTGGAAGTCGTGGAGGCCCAATCGGGTGCTGGTGGTCCTGGTGGGGATCGCGCTGGGGATGCCGGTGGGAGCAGGTGGCGCGATCGCGGGCGCGTTGCTGGCCGCGACCGTGTGGCGGACGTACCGGGAGGCGATCCGGCAGCGCGACCGGATGGCGGCGTCCGTCGCGCTCGCCGACGGGCTGAAGGCGTTCGTCGCGGAACTGCGGTCGGGCGCTCACCCGGCCAAGGCGGCGATCGGCGCGGCGGAGGACGCACAGCCGCCGGCGACCGACGTCCTGCGGGCCATCGCGGCGACGTCGGCACGTGGTGGCGAGGTCGAGGCGGCGCTGGCCGACTTCCCCGACGCCACCCACCTGGCCAGGGCGTGGCGGCTGTCGGCGGTGCACGGCGTGCCGTTGGCCGACGTGCTGGACGCGGTCCGGCGGGACCTCGACCGGCGCACCGCGTTCGCGGGGCAGGTCCACGCCCGCATGGCCGGTCCGCGGGCCGGCGCGGCGGTGCTGGCCGGGCTGCCGCTCCTCGGCGTGGTGCTGGGCGAACTCGGCGGCGCGGGACCGTTGGCCGTCCTGTCCGGCACTGCGCCGGGACAGGTGCTGCTGGTGGCCGGGGTTGCCCTGATCTGCGCCGGGCTGCGGTGGAGCGGTCGGTTGACCAGGCAGGTGATCGCATGAGCCTGCTGCTGCTCGCCCTGGCGGTGATCGCCTTCCCCGCGCCGACGAGAGCCGCGGCGCGGCTGCGACCGAGGACCAGGCGAAAACCCGTGCCGAAGGCCAGGCCGCCGGACCCGTTCGCCGCGGCGGCGACGTGGGACCTGCTGGCCGCCGCCTTGCGGGCGGGCCTGCCGGTGGCCGGCGCGGTGCGGGCCGTGCTGCCGGCCGTCCCTCCGGGGCCGGCCGAACGCCTCCGCGAGGTGGTCGACCTGCTGACGTTGGGCGCGGACCCGGTGCACGCGTGGGCCAAGGCGCTCGCCCACCCGGACACCGCGCCGCTGGCGCGAGCGGCACGTCGGACGGCCCGGTCGGGCGCGGCGCTGGCCGGGGCGGCGGCGGACCTGGCCGCGGAGGCGCGGGCGAGGGTGTCCGACCAGGCCGAGGCCCGTGCGCAACGCGCCGCGGTGCTCGTGGCGGGACCGCTGGCGCTGTGCTTCCTGCCCGCGTTCCTGTGCCTGGGCGTCGTGCCGGTGGTGATCGGCGTCGTCGCCGGCGTGAGCGACGACTGGTAACTGTCCACAGTGGAGCTGAAGGAGAGTGGGAGATGGTGGCCGGCAGGCGGAACGTGTTGGGCGACAGCGGGATGTCGACGGTGGAGTACGCGATCGGCACGCTTGCCGCCACGGCGATCGCCCTGCTCCTGTACTCGCTGATGAGCGGGGACTGGGTGGAAGGGCTGCTCCGGGCCTTGGTGCAGCGGGCGTTCACGGTGGACGCGTGAGGCGGGAGGTGCTGGGCGATGACCGGGGCGGGGTGACCGTCGAAGCGGCGGTGGCGGTGTGCGGGTTGGTCGCCGTGCTGGTGCTGGGTGTCGCCGCGGTCATGGCGGTCGTGGCTCAGCTCCGGTGCACGGATGCGGCACGGGAGGCGGCTCGGCTGGTCGCCCGGGGCGATTCCGCGCGGGTCGACGCAGTGGTCGGGGCGATCGCGCCGGAAGGGGCGCGGTGGGAGGTGAGGAGGGAGGGGGACACGGCAACGGTGGAGGTCGCGGTCTCGCGGCTGGGTGTCGAACTGCGGGCACGTGCGTACGCGGTGGTCGAGCCGGGGGTGGTCCAGCCTGGGTAGCCGAGCTGGGTAGTCGAGCCGGAGTAGTCGAGCCGGAGTAGTCGAAGGACGGCTCGGGTCGCGGGAGTCGGCGGACGGCTCGGGCGGCGGTGGTCGCGGCGGCCGGTGAGCCGCTGAGGCCCGCGTCGGTCGCGGCGATCGGGGAGATGCCGGGCAGGAAGGGGGCGGGCAGGCAGGAAGGGCCGGCGGGACAGGAAAGGGCGGGGAGGGCAGGGGCCGGAGCGCAGGGGTCGGAGCAGGGCGAAGGGCCGGAAGTAGGGACAGACAAGGAGGGGAGGGGTGGGTGGTTGGTGATGACCGTGGGGCGGCGTCCGTCATGGCGGTCGCGGTGGGGGCGGTGTGGTTTGGGCTCGTGGTGGTCGGCGTGCACGTCGGTGAGGCCGTGGTGGGCAGGCACCGGTTGGGTGCGGCGGCCGACCTCGGGGCGTTGGCGGCGGCCGGGCAGTTGGCCGGTGGGGTGGCGCACGCCTGCGGCCGGGCCGAGTGGGTCGTCGAACGGATGGGTGGGCGGTTGGCCTCGTGCCAGGTGGAGGGGTGGGAGGTGAGTGTCCGCGTCACCGGCGAGCCCACGGTGTTCGGCGCGCCCAGCGCCCGGGCCCGTGCAGGTCCGGCCGAACCGTAACCCGTACCCGACACGACGAACGGTCGTCCGTCGGCGGTGAGCGGACTCACACGACCGCAGATTCGCGGCTTCGCGGCGGGCGGACGGCTCGCAGGCCGTTCTGCTCCACGCCCCCGGCCGCCGCGTTCGCCGTGCCACAACGACCAGTTGTCGACAGGCGGTTACCAAAACCCCCGGTCATGGCGTTAGTTCAAGTGGTGGCACCGACACGGTGTCGAACGACGCGCGACACGGTGTCGTGGACGCAGGACGCAGGAGGCGAACGAAAGATGGAGTGGTCGGATAGCTGGCGCGGGGCCTTCCGCATCGAGCTGCGCGCAGAGGCGGTCAACCTCGCGTGGCACGGGTGGCCTGTGCTGCCGGGCACCTATCCGGCGGGTGAGCGGTGGGCCGGGCGCGACGGCGTCGAGGACCTCGGGCCGGTCCCGGTGCACCGCGACTGGCAGGAGCGCATCGGCACCAAGGCGGAGCAGGTCGCCACCTGGTGGGCGGGCCACTCCTACAGCATCCTGCTGGCCACCGGCCACGGCGTGGACGCCGTCGAGGTGAGCGCCGACCTCGGCCGCCGCGCCGCGGTCGAACTGCGCGCCGCCGGCGTCCCGGTGCCGATCGTGGCGACCCCGGAAGGCCGCTGGATGTTCCTGGTCGCCTCCGGCGGCACGCCGGTCACGGACCCGGACGTCAAGCACTACGGCCAGGGCGAGTACGTCCCGCTGCCGCCGAGCACGGGCCACGTCGGCGTCGTGCACTGGCGGGTCAAGCCGCAGATCTGCGCGTGGCACCTGCCGCACGTGGACGTGGTCCGCGACGCCCTGCTCCAGGCCGCCGACCGCACCAGCGCCTACGGCCTGGTCGCCGCCGACCGGTCCTGATCGACTCGGCCGTGCCGGACGTCGTGGCGGCTCTCCCCGACGACCCCGAGCACGACGTCCAGCACGGCCACCCCGCCCGCCTTGTCCAGCGGATCGTTGCCATTCCCGCACTTCGGCGACTGCACGCAGGACGGGCACCCGGCCGGGCACGCGCAAGCCGCGATGGCCTCCCTAGTAGCGACCAACCACGGGACTACCGCGTTGAACCCGCGGTCGGCGAACCCGGCTCCCCCGGGATGACCGTCGTGCACGAACACCGTCGCCTCCCCGGTGTCCTGGTGCAGCGCGGTCGAGACTCCGCCGATGTCCCAGCGGTCACAGGTCGCGAAGAGCGGTAGCAGGCCGATCGCCGCGTGTTCGGCGGCGTGGGGGGGGGGGGGGGGGGGGGGGGGGGGGGGGGGGGGGGGGGGACGGGCTGGTCGCCGTGGGGGTGGTGGGGGGGGGGGGGGGGGGGGCGCTCCCGGCCCCCCCCCCCCCCCCCCCCGCCCCACTGCCCAACAACTCCGCGGACACCGTGTACCAGACCGCCCGTGTCACCAAGGTCTGCGCGGGCAGCGACAGCGGCACCGAGTCGACCACCTGCCCGGACGGCAGTTTCCGCAGGTAACCGACGACCTGCGAGGTCACCTCGACCTCGCCGAGGCACACCGTCACCCCGTCGAACGAGCGCTTCTCCAGCACCCGGACCACCGAGATGTCCTTGGTGTCGCGCGCGGTCGTCGTCCAGTCCGGCTTCTCCGCGTGCACCATCGCCAGACCGCTGTCCAGGTCCAGCTCGTCCACCACGTACGACTCGCCCTGGTGCAGGTAGACGGCGCCGGAGTGCACCTGCCAGCACGCCGAACCGGGGTCGACCGTGCCGAGCATCCGCCCCGAGTCGGCCTCCACCACCACGACCTGCTCGCCGCCGGACCCGCGGATGTCCACGGACGAGTGCGGCCGGTCGTGCGAGGTCCAGTACCAGCCGTTCGGCCGCCGCCGCAGCACCCGCCGCGCCACCATGTCCTCCACCACGGCCAGTGCCGCGTCACCGCCGAAGGACTCCAGCGACTCCGGCGTCAGCGGCAGCTCCGCCGCCGCGCACGCCAGCTGCGGCTCCAGCACGTACGGGTTCGCGGGGTCCAGCACCGTCGCCTCGACCGGCTTGTCCAGCACCGCCGACGGGTTGTGCACCAGGTAGGTGTCCAACGGGTCGTCCCGCGCCACGAACACCACCAGCGCGTCGGCGTCCTCGGTCCGCCCCGCCCGCCCGGCCTGCTGCCAGAACGACGCCAGCGTGCCCGGGAAACCGGCCACCACCACGGCGTCCAACCCGACGATGTCGACGCCGAGCTCCAACGCGTTCGTCGTCGCCACGCCGAGCAGCTCGCCCGACGACACGGCACGCTCCAGCGCCCGCCGCTCCTCCGGCAGGTACCCGCCCCGGTAGGCGGCCACCCGCTCGGCCAACGACGGGTCGACCTCCGACAACACCCGCCGCGCGCCCAACGCGGTCAGCTCCGCGCCCACCCGCGACCGCACGAACGCCAACGACCGCGCGCCCTCCACGACCAGGTCGGCCAGGATCCGCGCCGTCTCCGCGCCCGCCGAACGCCGCACCGGCGCCCCGTTCTCGCCCTCCAGGTCGTCCAGCAGCGGCGGCTCCCACAACGCCACCGTCCGCCCCGCGCGCGGCGACCCGTCCTCGGTCACCGCCTCGCACGGCGCGCCGAGCAGCGCCGCCGCCGACGCCGCCGGATCGGCCACCGTCGCCGACGCCAGCACGAACACGGGATCCGCGCCGTACCGCTGCGCGACCCGCCGCAACCGCCGCAGCAGCAACGCCACGTGGGAACCGAAAACTCCCCTGTACGTGTGACATTCGTCGACCACCACGTACGACAGCCGGCGCAGGAACCTGATCCACCGGGCGTGGTTGGGCAGCACGCCGCGGTGCAGCATGTCCGGGTTGCTGAACACCCAGTTGGCGTGCGCCCGCACCCAATCGCGTTCCGCCATCGGCGTGTCGCCGTCGAACGACGCCGCGCGCACGCCCGGCACGCCCAAACCGCTCACCGATCTCAACTGGTCCGCGCCCAACGCCTTCGTGGGCGAGAGGTACAGAGCTGTTGCCTTCGGATCAACTGTCAACGCGCTCAGGACCGGCAATTGGTACGCCAGCGATTTGCCCGACGCGGTGCCCGTCGCCACCACGACGTGCGATCCGGACCACGCGTGCTCCGCCGCTTGCGCCTGGTGCCGCCACGGCTGGGCCACACCCCGTTCCACCAGCGCCGACACCACCGGTTCGGCTGCCCACGACGGCCACTCGACGGGTTGCGCGGGACGCGGGGGCTGCTCTTCGGTGTGCGTCAACGGCGATTCGCCCGCGGGTACCCCGGCGAGGACACGGTCCAGCAAACGACGTCCCTGGTTCGCCACGGGGCGCAGCTTCGCACACCCGGGGGACATCCGAACCCCACCTCTGCGGATAACGGTGTGTGTACGGATCGGGACGCGTTGTTGCCTGGTTGCGCACTATGAATAGACTCCGCCGCTATCGCATCCAATGAGGGGTGCATCACGTTGTGTCGGGGCTGACAGTCGCGTGAGTGACCCGCCTCACACCAGCGGGGTGGCCCTGACATTGGGCTTGGAAAACTCACCAGGAGGACGGATGTCCCGGCAATTCCTCGCGGAGGGCCTCGAGCTCTCCGGAGGTGATCGCGGCCTCGTCGCCGTGGTCGCCGTGGTCGCCCTGGCTGCCCTGGCCGTGGGCTACGTGCTGCTCCGGGAGGTGCTGGCCGCGGGCCAGGGCACCTCCAAGATGCAGGACATCGCCAAGGCGGTCCAAGAGGGCGCAGCGGCCTACCTCAACCGGCAGTTCCGAACGCTCGGCATCTTCGTCGTGATCGTGTTCGTGCTGCTGTTCGCGCTTCCTGCCGAGGACATCGGCGAACGGATCGGCAGGTCGCTGTTCTTCCTCGTCGGCGCCGGCTTCTCCGCCGTCATCGGCTACCTCGGCATGTGGCTGTCGACCCGCGCGAACGTGCGCGTCGCCGCCGCGGCCAAGGAGACCGGCGGCCGGGAGAAGGCCATGCGGATCGCGTTCCGCACCGGCGGCGTGGTCGGCATGTTCACCGTCGGCCTGGGCCTGTTCGGCGCGGCCCTGGTCGTGTTCGTCTACGTCGGCCAGGCGCCCAGGGTGCTGGAGGGCTTCGGCTTCGGCGCCGCCCTGCTCGCCATGTTCATGCGGGTCGGCGGCGGCATCTTCACCAAGGCCGCCGACGTCGGCGCGGACCTGGTCGGCAAGGTCGAGCAGGGCATCCCCGAGGACGACCCGCGCAACGCCGCGACCATCGCCGACAACGTGGGCGACAACGTCGGCGACTGCGCCGGCATGGCGGCGGACCTGTTCGAGTCCTACGCCGTCACCCTGGTCGCGTCGCTGATCCTCGGCACGGCCGCGTTCGGCGCGAAGGGCCTGCTGTTCCCGCTGATCGTGCCCGCGATCGGCGTGCTCACGGCGGTCATCGGCGTCTACATCACCAGTGCCCGCACCGGCGAGAACGGCCTCACCGCGATCAACCGCTCATTCTACATCTCGGCGGTCGTCTCGGCGGTGCTGTGCACGGTGGCGGCGTTCGTGTTCCTGCCCAGCTCGTTCGCGGGCCTCGCGGGCGTGTCGGAGGAGATCGCGGGCACGCCGGGCAACCCGGCCCTGATCGCCGCCGTCGCGGTGATCATCGGCATCGTGCTGGCGGGCGTCATCCTGTGGCTGACCGGCTACTTCACCGGCACCGAGCACAAGCCCGTCAAGGAGGTGGGCCGCACCTCGCTCACCGGCGCGGCGACCGTCATCCTGTCCGGCATCTCGGTCGGCTTCGAGTCGGCGGTCTACACCGCGCTGGTCATCGGCGGCGCGGTCTACGGCGCGTTCCTGCTGTCCGGTTCGGTGGTCGTGTCGCTGTTCGCGGTCGCGCTGGCCGGCTGCGGCCTGCTGACCACGGTCGGCGTCATCGTGGCCATGGACACCTTCGGCCCGGTCTCCGACAACGCTCAGGGCATCGCGGAGATGTCCGGCGACGTGGACGGCGAGGGCGCGCAGATCCTCACCGAGCTCGACGCGGTGGGCAACACCACCAAGGCCATCACCAAGGGCATCGCGATCGCCACCGCCGTGCTGGCGGCGACCGCGCTGTTCGGCTCCTACAAGGACGCGATCGAGCAGGCGCTGCGGGACGTGCAGGTGGGCCTCGGCGAGGTGCCGGTGTCGTTCACCAACGTGGTGTTCAGCCCGAACGTGCTGGTCGGCCTCATCATCGGCGCGGCCGTGGTGTTCATGTTCTCCGGTCTCGCGGTCAACGCGGTGACCCGCGCGGCCGGCGCGATCGTGTTCGAGGTGCGCCGCCAGTTCCGCGACAACCCCGGGATCATGGACGGCACGGTCAAGCCGGAGTACGGCAAGGTCGTCGACATCTGCACGAAGGACTCGCTGCGCGAGCTGGCCACCCCCGGCCTGCTCGCGGTGCTGGCGCCGATCGCGGTCGGCTTCGGCCTCGGCGTCGGCCCGCTGGCCGGCTACCTGGCCGGCGCGATCGCCACCGGCACGCTGATGGCGGTGTTCCTGGCCAACTCCGGTGGCGCCTGGGACAACGCGAAGAAGCTGGTCGAGGACGGCAACCACGGCGGCAAGGGCTCCGACGCCCACGCCGCGACCGTCATCGGTGACACCGTCGGCGACCCGTTCAAGGACACCGCCGGTCCGGCCATCAACCCGCTGATCAAGGTGATGAACCTGGTCTCGGTGCTGATCGCGCCCGCGATCGTCGGGTTCTCCGTCGGCTCCGGCGAGTCGGCCGGCATCCGGTACGCGATCGCGATCGTGGCGGTCGTGGTCATCGTGGGCGCCGTGGTCGTGTCCAAGCGGCGCGGCACGGCGATCTCGGACACCCCGGCGGAGGTCACCACCTCCGCGTGACGTGCGAGTGGGAGGGCGGGGTGCCGCAGTCGGGGGCACCCCGCCCTCCCACGTCCGGGTAGGCCGGGTGGGCGCGCCCGGATGGGGGCACACTGTTCGGTGTCGCCCGGGATCGGAGTTGCACGCAACGATGGGGAGCACCCTGATGAGACTTCTGCCGCTGGTCGCCGCGACCACCCTGGTCGTGGCGGTTGCCGGGTGCGGGTCCGGGGGTGACTCCACCGCGCCCACGTCGTCGTCCGCGGCTCCGTCCGACGCGGCGGCGGTGGCGTACATGGACAAGGTGTGCACGGCGGCGGCGTCGTTCGCCACGGTGCCGAAGACACCGCCGCAGCTGGACGCGAACGACCCGGCGAAGCTGAAGGCCGACATGGGCGCGTACATGGGCCAGATGGCCGACGCGTTCACCCAGACCGCCACCAAGCTGCGCGACGTGGGCCCCTCGCCGGTGGCGGGCGGTGACCAGCAGGTCGAGCAGATGGCGGCGACGTTCACCGACATCGCGAAGAACTTCAGCGACGCGAAGGCGGCCATCGAGGCGGCGGACGCCAACGACCCGGTCGGCGGGTTGCAGGCCGCCGGGGAGGCCATCACCCGGCTGGATGATTTCGTCGCGCCGCTGAAGCAGTTGGAGGCGTCGCCGGAGCTGTCCGCGGCGGCCGAGAAGGCGCCGGCCTGCCAGGACCTGCGGACGCTGAGGCCGTCGGAAGCCGTCACGCCGACCTCGTAGTAGGTTGCCCCCTCACCTTTTTCACCCGATTTGGGGGGCATTTCCGTGAAGCACCGTGTCGCGCTCGCCGGCGTGTTCGCCGCAGTCCTCGTCACGTCCGCGTGCGGGGGTGGCGGCTCGTCCTCGTCGTCCGGTTCGACCGCGACCACCACGACCACCACGACCGCGGCGGCCACCGCCGACCCGATCGTGTGGACCGGCACGTTCTGCGAGGGCATCGCGCCCACCATCGAGGGCGTGCTGACCCTGCTGAAGACGATGTTCGAGGGCGGCGCCGAGGACCCGGCCGTGCAGAAGACGGCGCTGCTCGACTACAGCTCCAAGGCGGGCAAGTCGCTGACCGAGGCGGGCGCGAAGCTCGAGGACCTCGGCGCGCCGTCGCCCGAGAGCCAGGAGCTGCACGACGAGCTGGTCAAGTTCTTCACCGATTCGGGCAAGACGCTGACCGAGGTCAACACCGAGCTGGCGGCGCTGGACCCGGCCGACCCGGAGTTCGCCACCAAGCTGGAGCAGCTGGGCGGCGACCAGGCGGACCCGTCCAAGCTGCAGGAACAGATCAAGAAGCTGCAGGAGGACCCGAAGCTCGGCCAGGCGTTCAAGGAGGCGCCGGAGTGCGTGGCGATGGCCGAGACGCTGAAGAGCCTCGGCAGCTGACACCGCTGGGACGCGTGAGGCCATTGGGGTACGTGGTTCAGCCCTTCGGAGACTGGCCGTGGTCGAACGTGTGTTCTACGCTGCGTCTTCGTGGGGCAATTGTCCTTCTACTCGGCCGAGGCGAGACAGCCTTGCGTCGGTGACCTGGCGGGCCTGCTGTGCGGGCCCGGCCGGGCGCTGGGCTTCGCCCGCGGACGTGCGGCCCGGGTGTCGGTGGGTCTCGACACCCGGGACCGGGCCGCCGCGGTGGTGGCGGCGCTGGCCGAGCGGGGCGTGCAGGCCCGGGTGGAACTCGTGCGGACGGTGCAGGTCGCGGCCGGGGCCACCGAGGACGAGCCCGAAGCGGCCGGACCAGGGGTGGACGAGCCAGGGGTGGACGAGCCAGGGGTGGACGAGCCAGGGGTGGACGAGCCAGGGGTGGACGAGCCGGCCGGGACCGAGGCCGCCGCGGCCGAGCCCGATCCGGACGAGGTAGCCCCGGACGAGGTAGCCCCGGACGAGCCCGTTCCCGACGAACCAGTCCCCGACGACCCGTTCGACGAGCTGGTCGAACCTCTCGACGACCTGGGCGAGCCCCTGGACGAGCTGGTCGACGACGAGCCGGACGGGTTCGCGCCCGTCGTGATCGGGTCGGGCCGGCGCGGACCGGCAGCCGCCGAGCCGGAACCCGAGCCCGCGCCGGAGCCGGAAGCGGAAGCTGCCGAGGGCGAGACCGAGACCGAGACAGCCGAACCCGTGGTCATCGAGGCGTGGCAGGTCACGACGGCTTTCCGCACCGACCTGGCCGGGTTGGCGGCGCAGTGGTTCGACGGCGACCGCAAGGTCGTCCCGCCCGATTTCACGCTCGACGGCGCGGCCCTGCGGCTGTGGGCGCTCACGTCCGGCCGGTGGGTCGAGTCCGGCTCCGGGTACCTCCTCGGCCTCGACCCCGAGGCGCCCGACACGCACGAAGCGTTGCGAAAAGCATTGGCCACGTCGGGCCTGCCCTCGACACTCTTGACCGGGAAAGCCGGGGGACCGGCGTTGCGCGTCGTCGGCAGACGGCGGCTCGAACGGCTCGCCGAGCTGGTCGGACGCGCGCCCAGGGGCGTCGCGGAACGCACCTGGCCGGCCGCGTAGCGCGTCCTCCTGGCGGAGGATCCGGCACAGTTGTGTCACCCTGTCCCGACCAGGGCTGCCCAGCGGCGACGAAGGACAGTGCACACTGGCGGGTCGGGACACAGTGTTCGAAGAGAGCGGGACGGCGTGGCTGGATCGACACGGGCGAGGAAGACAAACGGGGGATCAGCGAGCGGCAACCGGCGGTTGGTGATCGTCGAGTCGCCCGCGAAGGCGCGGAAGATCGCGTCGTACCTCGGCAGCGACTTCGTCGTGGAGTCATCCAAGGGGCACATCCGCGACCTGCCCCGCGGCGCGGCCGACGTGCCCGCGAAGTACAAGGGCATGCCGTGGGCCCGCCTCGGGGTCGACGTCGACCACGGCTTCGAGCCGCTCTACGTCGTCACGCCGGACAAGAAGTCGACCGTCTCCGAGCTGAAAGAGCTGCTCAAGGACGTCGACGAGCTCTACCTCGCGACAGACGGCGACCGCGAGGGCGAGGCCATCGCCTGGCACCTGCTCGACACGCTGAAGCCGAAGGTCCCGGTCCGGCGGATGGTGTTCCACGAGATCACCGAGCCCGCGATCCTCGCCGCCGCCGCGAACCCGCGCGACCTGGACCAGGACCTGGTCGACGCCCAGGAGACCCGCCGCATCCTCGACCGCCTCTACGGCTACGAGGTCAGCCCGGTGCTCTGGAAGAAGGTCATGCCGAAGCTCTCGGCGGGCCGCGTCCAGTCCGTGGCGACCCGGATCGTGGTCGAGCGCGAGCGCGAGCGGATGAAGTTCGTCACCGCCTCGTACTGGGACGTCTCGGCGACCATGGACGCGGGCGAGGACGCCGCGCCCCGCACGTTCGGCGCCCGGCTGATCGCGGTCGACGGCACGCGCCTGGCCGCGGGCCGCGACTTCGGCCCGGACGGCAGGCTCAAGGCGGGTGCCGACGTCCGCGTGCTGGACGAGGCGCACGCGAGGGCCATCGCGGACGGCCTGGTCAACGCCTCGATGACGGTCTCCTCGGTCGAGGAGAAGCCGTACACGCGCAAGCCGTACGCGCCGTTCATGACCTCCACGTTGCAGCAGGAGGCGGGCCGCAAGCTGCGCTTCTCCGCGGACCGCACCATGCGCACCGCGCAGAAGCTGTACGAGAACGGCTACATCACCTACATGCGCACCGACAGCACGACGCTGTCGGAGACCGCGATCGCGGCGGCCCGCGCGCAGGCCACCGAGCTGTACGGCTCGCAGTTCGTGTCCAAGGAACCGCGCCAGTACACGCGCAAGGTCAAGAACGCGCAGGAGGCCCACGAGGCGATCCGCCCGGCCGGCGAGGTGTTCCGCACCCCCGGCCAGGTGGCCCGCGAGCTGGAGTCCGACGAGTTCAAGCTCTACGAGCTGATCTGGCAGCGCACGATCGCCTCCCAGATGGCCGACGCGCGGGGCAACACCACGTCGGTCCGCATCTCCGGGACCACGGCGGGCGGCGAGGACGTCACCTTCGCCGCCTCCGGCCGCACGATCACCTTCGCGGGCTTCCTGAAGGCCTACGTGGAGACGGTCGACTCGGAGGCGGGCGGCGAGTCCGACGACGCCGAGTCGCGGCTCCCGCAGCTGGTCAAGGACCAGGCGCTGCTGGCCGCCGAGCTGTCCGCGGACGGCCACTCGACCTCGCCGCCGCCGCGCTTCACCGAGGCGAGCCTGATCAAGACGATGGAGGAGCTCGGCATCGGCCGGCCCTCCACCTACGCCTCGATCATCAGCACCGTCCAGGACCGCGGCTACGTGTGGAAGAAGGGCTCCGCCCTGGTCCCGTCGTGGGTGGCGTTCGCCGTGGTCGGGCTGCTGGAGCAGCACTTCGGCCGGCTCGTCGACTACGACTTCACCGCCGCGCTGGAGGACGAGCTCGACGGCATCGCCGCGGGCCGGCAGGAGCGGACCACGTGGCTGTCCGGGTTCTACTTCGGCGGCAACGTCGGCCCCGAGTCGTCGGTCGGCCGCTCCGGCGGGCTGAAGAAGCTGGTCGGGTCGAGCGTCGAGGCGATCGACGCCCGCGAGGTCAACTCGATCCCGCTGTTCCCCGACGTGGAGGGCCGCACGGTCTACGTCCGGGTCGGCCGCTACGGGCCGTACCTGGAGCGCGAGGTCGAGGGCGAGGACGGCACGACCAGCGCGCAGCGGGCGAACCTGCCCGACGACCTGCCGCCGGACGAGCTGAACCGCGAGATCGCGGACAAGCTGTTCGCCACGCCGCAGGAAGGCCGCTCGCTGGGCAACGACCCGGTCACCGGGCACGAGATCGTGGCCAAGGAGGGCCGGTTCGGCCCGTACGTGACCGAGGTGCTGCCCGAGGCGCCCGAGGGCACCAAGAAGGCGCCGAAGCCGCGCACCGGCTCGCTGTTCAAGTCGATGTCGCTGGACACGGTCACGCTGGACGACGCGCTGAGGCTGCTCTCGCTGCCGCGCGTGGTCGGCAAGGACCCGGAGACCGGCGCGGAGATCACCGCGCAGAACGGCCGGTACGGGCCCTACCTGAAGAAGGGCACCGACTCGCGGTCGCTGACCAGCGAGGACCAGCTGTTCACGGTCACCCTCGACGAGGCGCTCAAGATCTACGCCGAGCCGAAGAAGCGGGGCCGGGCCGCCGCCGCGCCGCCGTTGAAGGAGCTGGGCGCGGACCCGGTCTCCGGCAAGCCGATGGTGGTCAAGGAGGGCCGGTTCGGCCCGTACGTGACCGACGGCGAGGTCAACGCGTCGCTGCGCAAGTCCGACAGCGTCGAGGGCCTCTCCGACGAGCGGGCGGCCGAGCTGCTGGCCGAGAAGCGGGCCAAGGGGCCGACGACGAAGAAGAAGGCACCGGCGGCCAAGAAGGCGCCCGCGCGGAAGAAGGCTCCGGCGAAGACCAAGAGCTAGGGGAGGCGGGGCGGTGGGCGACTCCGACGCGGGCCGGCTCGACGCCGGTCGGTCCGGCTACGACGGGACGCAGCCGCCCCCGCCCCCGCCGCTGTTCCCGGACCCGCTCGCGGGCCTGGTGACGGGCGAGCACCACGTGGCGAAGGCCGTGCCGCCGATCGCGCCGCCGACGCCGGCGCCCGTGCCGGAGCCCGGACCGGCGTACGTCGCGCCGAACCGTCGTGCGGCGGCACGCAAGCCGGTGCGCGCTCCGGCCCAGCAGGTGTCGGGCGAACCGGCGGCGCACGTGCCGCACGCGGGGCTGACCCGCCGTCAGCCCCACCAGGACGTGGCGGGCCCGACCTCCGGGCCGCAGGCGCCCAAGAAGGGCAAGGGCGGGCTGATCGGGTGCCTGGTGGTGCTGGCCGCGCTCAGCGGGCTGCTGTTCAACGTCGTGCGTGAGATCATCGAAGCCGTGGTCGACCTCGTGCGCTGATGTCGCTCAGGTCACCCGAACGGCGGATGTGGTCAGACGGGTGAATCGGTCCGGCTACCCTTACCGCCTGCACCATCGGCGGGGGTGAGCACCATCCAGGACGGCGGCACAGCGGCCTCGACCAGCCACCGGATTCGCAGCGTGTTGGCGATCCGGCCGTTCCGCAGGCTCTGGGGTGTCACCTATCTGTGCAGCGTTGGTGACTGGTTGTCACTACTGGCCTTGACCGGCCTCGTCACCAAGATGATGGACAGCTACCAGTGGCAGAGCTTCTCGCTCAGCCTGGTCGTGCTGACCCAGCTGCTGCCCGGCATCCTGTTCGCCCCGCTCGGCGGCGTGCTCGCGGACCGGTTCGACCGCCGCAAGATCATGGTGGTCTGCGACCTGCTGCGCGGCGGCCTGTTCATCTCGATCGCGCTGGTCGGCACGGCGTGGTGGCTGTTCATCGCGAACTTCCTGGTCGGCTGCTGCGCGATGCTGTGGATCCCGGCCAAGGACTCGGCGGTGCCGAACCTGCTGCGCCGGCCCGACCAGGTGGAGACGGCCAACCAGCTCGGCCTGGTGATGACCTACGGCATCTCGGTCATCTCCGGCGCGGGCCTGTACTCGATCATCTCCGGCATCCCCGGCTACCTCGGCCTGCAGAACAGCGACATCGAGTTCCGCATCGCGACCATCGCGGTCATGGTCAACGGCGCGCTGTACGTGACGTCGGCGATCATCGTGGCGACCCGCATCCCGGAGCTGTCCGGCCGGATCGCCGCCGTCAAGCGCACCCGCGAGAACGGCGAGGCGCCCGGCTTCTTCGCCATGCTGCGCGACGGCATGAAGTACGCCGCCCGCACGCCGCTGGTCCGCGGCCTGGTCATCGGCATGATCGGCGCGTTCGCCGCGGCCGGCGCGGTGATCGGCACGGCCACCCCGTACTCGCTGTCGCTGCTGGGCGGCGACTCCACGTTCGGCCTGCTGTTCGTGGCCGTGTTCGCCGGGTTGGCGCTGGGCATGGCGACCGCGCCGCGGATGGCCCGGCGGCTGCCGTACGACCGGCTGTTCGGCGTGACGATCCTGGTCGCGGGTGTGAGCCTGCTGTTCGTGGCGTTCGCGCCGCACCTGTGGGTGGCGCTGGTCGCGGTGGCGTGCGTCGGCGCGTCGGCGGGCATGGCGTTCCTCACCGGCCTGACCATCGTCGGCTCGCAGGTCGAGGACGCGATGCGCGGCCGGACCGTGGCGCTGCTCCAGTCGCTGCTCAAGATCGTGCTGTTCGCCGCGTCGGCCACCGCTCCGCTGCTGGTCACGCTGGTGCAGAAGCGCACGGTCACGGTCTTCGGTCACCCGATGGTGGTGGACGGGACCCGGCCGGTGCTGTTCGGCGCGGGCGTGATCGCCGCCCTGCTGGGGCTGATCGCCTACCGGCAGATGGACAACCGGCGCTCCGAGCCCTTCCTGTCCGACCTGCTCGCGGCGCTGCGCGGGCGGGCGCGGCGGACCGCCGGCGTGCTGATCGCGGTCGAGGGCGACACCCGGCAGGACACGTCCGTGCAGGCCAGGCGGCTGGCCGAGGCGTTGCGCGAGACCGGCCGCGAGGTCGTGCTCGCCTCCGACCCGGACCTGGACGAGCAGCGGTTGCGCAACCTGCTGACCACCGCAGACCTCGCCGGGGTGCGGGCGCACGCCCTGGTGGCCGCGGCCGTGCGGGCCGACGTGGTGGAGCGCGAGGTGCGGCCCGCGTTGGACAACGGCGCGCTGGTCGTCATGGAGCGGTACGTCGACAGCCCGCTGGCGCACTTCAGCGCGGCGGGCAGCGTGGAGCCGCGCGAGGTGGAGGGCCTGGTCGACTGGGCCACCGGCCGGCTGCGGCCGGACATGACCGTGCTGCTGGACCGGATGCCGCCCAAGGTGCGGGCCTCCGGCGGCACGCTGGACACCGTCGAGCACCACTGGCGGGTGCAGAAGCTGCTGACCGACATGGCCTCGGCGGACCCGGAGCGGTACGTCGTGGTCGACGCCGACGGCACCGAGGACGAGGTCGCCGCCCGGGTGCGGACCGCCGTGCTGCCGCTGCTGGCCCGGCGGACCAGGATGCCGGTCAAGCCGGTGGCGGAGACGCCCTGACGGATCGGTACGGTCGCCTGGTGAGCGGTGGTGTGTGGGGCGACGTCGTCGGCCAGCCGGAGGCGGTCGCGGTGCTGTCGGCGGCGGCGGAGGCCGCCGCGTCGATCGTGGCGGGTGGCACGCCGGCGTCGGGCGCGATGACGCACGCGTGGCTGTTCACCGGGCCTCCCGGGTCGGGGCGCCTGGTCGCCGCACGGGCGTTCGCCGCCGCGTTGCAGTGCGTCGCCGTGGACGACCGGCCGGGCTGCGGCTCGTGCGCCGGGTGCCACACGACGGTGGCCGGCACGCACGCCGACGTGCGGGTGGTCGCGCCCGAGGGCCTGTCGATCTCGGTGGCCGAGATGCGGTCGCTGGTGCAGGTGTCGGCCCGGCGGCCGACGTCGGGGCGGTGGCAGGTGGTGATCATCGCCGACGCCGACCGGCTCACCGAGGGCGCGGCGAACGCGCTGCTCAAAGCGGTGGAAGAACCCCCGGCACGGACCGTGTTCCTGCTGTGCGCGCCGTCGGACCACCCCGAGGACGTGTCGGTGACCATCCGGTCGCGCTGCCGGATCGTGTCGCTGGCGACCCCGCGCACCGCGGCGATCGCGTCGGCGTTGGAGCAGGAGGGCGTGGCGCCGGAGGTGGCGTCGTGGGCGGCCTCGGTGTGCGGCGGGCACGTGGCCAGGGCGCGGCGGTTGGCCACCGACGAGGAGTCGCGGGCGCGGCGCGAGGCGGTGCTGCGGATCCCGACCGCGCTGCGGCGGCCCGCGGACATCTTCACGTGCGCCGACCAGCTCGTCTCGGCCGCCGAGGGCGACGCGCAGACCGCGAACGAGAGCCGTGACGTGGCCGAGCGCGAGGCGTTGGAGACCGCCATGGGCGCCGGCGGCACGGGCAAGGGCACGGCCGCCGCGTCACGCGGGGCGAAGGGCGCGTTGAAGGACCTGGAGAAGCGGCAGAAGTCGCGGGCCACCCGGACCCAGCGGGACTCGCTGGACCAGGCCCTGGTCGACCTGGCCGCGTTCTACCGGGACGTGCTGGTGACCGCGACGGGCGCGCGGGCCGTGCTCAACCACCCGGACCGGGCGGAGGACGCGCGCGCGGCGGCGGCGCAGTGGTCGCCGGAGTCGACGTTGCGCCGGCTGGAGGCCGTGCTGAACTGCCGGACCGCGCTGGAGCTGAACGTGAAGCCGCGGATCGCCATCGAGGCCATGCTCACCACGCTCCAGCGGGGCTGACCGGTTCGCCCGCGACGGCGGTCCCGCGTTGTTGCCGATTCGGGTGGAATTGATCGGATAAGACGACGGGACAACCGCAGAATTGCGGACGTGGGGCGGTCCTTTTCCAGGTGGACAGGTTATTTCGGCACCACGACGCGGTGGCGGATTCGGTCGTCGAATCGTTCGGATAATACGTTCGGGTGATGGCGGTTCGACCCGGGCCGGAGTGGGCGGCGCTCTACTACGTTGATCTCGTAGCAGTGCTCTCCGGAGAGGTCTTCGCATGTCTCGGATCAATGGCCGACGCCCCCGGTTGCCGCTGCTCGGCGTGCGCCCGCTCGCGGCGCGTCCGCCCGCCGGACTGCCGTGGTCTCCGACCCACCCCGTGCTTGAAGTGCTGCGCGCCCGCCGTGCGGCGGGCAGCAAGCCCGGTGCGCGCGAGGACGGGTTCAAGGTCGGGCTCGCCATCGAGGGCGGCGGACTGCGCGGGGTCGTCTCCGGCGCGATGCTCACGGCGGTGGAGGACCTCCGTTTCGCCGACGCGTTCGACGACGTGTACGCGTGTTCGTCCGGCGCGGTCAACGGCGCGTATTTCATCACCAGGCGCACTTGGTTCCCGCTGTCCATCTACTTCGACGACCTGACCGATCCGGTGTTCCTCGACTTCCGCCGGGTGTTGCGGCGCGAAGGGCCGATGAACCTGGCCTACGTGTTCGAGGAAGTGCTGGTCCGGCGCAAGCCGCTGGACTACGCGGCGATCATCGCGTCCCCTCAGCGGCTGCACGTCATGGTCACCGACGTCGACGCGCTGCGCACGCTCGACGTCAGCGATTTCTCCTCACCGGAGGACCTGCGGGAGGCGTTGCGGGCGAGCACCTGGTTACCCCTGGCGATCAAGGGCACCACCACTTTCCGGGGCAGCCGCGCCATCGACGGCGGCGTGCTGCGCTTCCACCCGTTCCGGGCCGCCGTCGACGACGGGTGCACGCACGTGCTGTCGTTCAGCACCAGGCCGATCGCGCCGCCGAAGAACGGCGTGTCGGTGGTCAACCGCCTGGTCGCGCGCCACCTGGAGAAGATGCGCCCCGGCCTCGGCGCCGGGTTCACGGCCTCGACCGCGGAGTACCTGACCGAGGACCGGCCGTACCTGGCCCGCAGCCGGCGGGACCCGGACCCGTCGCCCGCGGTGCTGGACCTCGCGCCGCTGCCCGGCACGCCCGAGGTGAAGCGGCACGAGGTCGACCGGGGCAAGCTGCTCGACGGCGCGCGCTCGGCGTACCGCATGCTCCACCTGGCGTTGGAGGGCGTCGACGCGGAGGTGGTGCCGAGGCTGACGGTCGTGCGCCCGATCCCGGCGGCCGGGGAGCCGGCGTTGTGAGCGGGACGCCACCGGCCCGGCAGCCCGACGTGGAGACCCTGAGGCAGGTCTTCCGCGAGATCACGGCCCTCGACGCGAAGGCGGCGGACACCGCGCGGCTGCGCCGCATCCGCGAGCTGTGCCCGGCGGTGGAGGACTGGCGGCGGCTGCTGGCCGCGATCCCGCCCGACAAGCTGTCCTTCCAGCTCGACGTCGGCGTGCAGCGCCTGCGCGCCGTCGACTCGTTGACCCGCTGGTGCGGGAACTTCAAGACCGGCCGGGTCGGCGGGCACACCCGGCGGGACGCCGAGACGCACGGCTACCTCTCCGTGCTGCTGATGACGCTCATCACGATGGAGGACTCGGCGCGGTCTGGCAACGGCCCCGGCCGGAAGCCGGAGGCGCACGACTGCGACGGCCTGTGCCGGCAGCTGGTGCGCGACGCCTCCGTGCGCGCCGCGCTGCTCGGCCTCTACGCGCCCGACGCCGGTGACCGGTCCGACGAGCGCGCCGTGCGGGAGTGGCAGCGGATCCGGGAGGCGGAGCTCGAGTTCCACCGGCACGGCTCGACCTCGTTCATCCTGCGCGGGCTGCCCGACGAGTCGGCGGGTCGGCGGATCCGGTTCGCGCTCAAGTGCGTGCTGTTCCCCTACTCGAAGATCCCGGTGATCGCGGAGAAGACCCGGACCTACGCGCGCGACCACAACGCGCTCGACGTCGACGGCAGGCCGGTCCAGCACATGGTGCGGGTCTGGGCGAGCACGTCGCACTGGATCCTGATGGACTTCGCCGAGGGCAACACGCTGGCGGAGGAGATCCAGCGGATCAAGGACGACTCCGCCACCGTGGCGCTGGGCTGGCGGCGCGCCCCGGTCCGCTCGCCCGCGGGCAACGTCCGCCTCGACATGATCCGCAAGATCGGCCTGCCGCTGGTGACCGCGCTGGCCGAGCTGCACTCGCGGGACAAGCGGCACGAGGACCTGTCGCCGACGAACATCATCGTGCGGCGCCGCGACCCCGGCGCGGGCGGCGGCGAGTACGACGTCACGTTCGTCGACTTCGGCCGGAACTACCTCTACAGCGGCGCGGTCGGCGGCCTGGAGAGCGGGCAGGGCGCCTACGTCGCGCCGGAGGTGCGCGAGAACGGCGACGACGTCACCAAGGCCGACGTGTACTCGCTCGGCCGGATCCTGATCGCGCTCGGCGACGTCGGCGAGAACCGCGACGGCACCATCCCGGACCGCTTCTACGGGCAGGCGCCGCTGCTCGCGCGGTTCATCGAGGACCTGATCGACGTGCGGCCGCAACGGCGGCTGCTGGTCTTCCCGATCGCCGCCGACGACCCCGACGTCTACCGGGTCCTCGGCCAGGTGCTGGCGCAGGAGCTGGACGTCACGCAGGCCGCCCTGGTCGAGGACCCCCAGCTGCGGCCCCACGCGATCCCGGACGACCGGCAGTCGGTGGTGGCGATGCTGTCGTCGCTGTTCCCGCCGTCGCGCGAGCCGAAGAAGAGGCGGCGGATCTACCGGCTCCGCAAGGCGCAGGGCGTGCTGGCGGACCCGCGCCGGTCGATGCACGCGCGGTGGCTGCTGACGTTCTCCGTGCTGTCGTCGATCAGCTTCGCGCTCGGCCTCACCGTGTGCGTCTACTGGTTCCTCCGGGACATCGGCATCGACGTGCTGGGGCCCGCCGACCAGCTCGTGCTGCGGCTGCTCGGCGCGCGGCCCGACGTCATCCCGCTGCTCGACGACCTGCGCCGGCCGGGCTACGAGCTGGGCCGGGTGTGGGAGAACCTGCCCGCGCGGATCATCGGCGTGAGCTTCGCGCTCGCGTCGGCCCGCTACTACCAGAACATCCTGAGCGGGCTGACGACCCGGGTCGCCGACTCGCCGGGCGCGCCCCGCCCGGTGCTGCGGTTCGGCGCCGAGCTGTGGATGAGGATCATGTCCATCTGGGCCTCGTGGCTCATCCTGGGCGTGAACCTGGTCGACGTCCGCTGGTGGCCGATCGGGACCGCGGTCGGCTACACGGGGGTGCTGTTCTCCAACATCCTCTGCGCCCGGTTCGCGACGGAGCAGCTCGCGCGGGCCAGGCGGCACGGGCTGAGCACCGTGCCGCCCGAGCACCAGAAGATCACCGGCCTGGACGGCTTCCGGCAGTGGGGCCCGACGATCACGTTCTACGCGATCACGGTGTGGACGTTCGCCGTCCTGATCGTCCAGGGCGTGCTCAACGACACCTACGTGTACGCCGCGGCCGTGGCGCTGGTGAACATCGGCCTGTTCTACGTGATCAAGACCGGGATCAACGCGCTCGACGTCCGCACCGGCCTGAACCGGTGCTTCCTGGCCGCCGAACGGCTGCGGTACGAGGCCGACCGCGACCGGCGGCTGCTGCTCCCGGTCGACCGACCCCGGCCGGTGCTCGCGGACATGGGGTGACGCGCTACGCGGTGGACGTGCGGTCGGGCGTGCCCGGGTCGGTGCGCCGCACCGGGCGACGGGTCGGCAGGGCGGCCACCAGGACCACGCCGACCAGCAGCAGCGCGGTGCCCGTCCAGAAGATCGGGACGGTCCGGTAGGCCGCGTTCGTGTAGGCCAGCGGCTCGCCCTTCTTCGGCGGCGCGGCCTGCCCGCCGCCACCGGGCGGCGGCTGCGACGGAGCGCAGACCACGCCGCCGCTCGGGGCCGCCGCGCGCACGATCTGCTCACCCAGGGACACCTGTGCCAGCGCCGCCGGCAGGTTCGGCAGACCGAGGGCGTCGGTCGGCAGCAGCTGGAGGTCGAGCAGGCGCGCGGTGGCCCCGAGCATGAACCCGTTGATGGTGGGACCGCCCTGCTGGAGCGGGCCGTCGATCACCACGTCCTTCTGGTTGAGCTGGGCGACCTGCAACCGCAGCACGCCGATGTCGAGCTTGGGCAGGCCGTCGGCCACGGCGCCGACCAGCGGCAGCTCCAGGCCCGGCGCGACGCCGATCGGCACGTCCAGCTTCGGGTTGGCCGCGTCGAGCGTGCCCAGCTCCTTGCCGCCCTGGCTGACCCGCAGCACGGGCGCGGTGTAGGTGATCCCGGACGTGGCCCGGTCGCCGGTGGACAGGGCGACCAGCGTCGGCTGACCGACCACGTCGATGCGGATCTCCGCCGCCGTGCCGGCGAGGAGGCGGACGCTCGCGGCCTGGAGCGTGGACGTCGACCGCACGGCCTTGTTCGGGCTGCCGGGCAGGTCGACCAGGTCGACGGTGGAGCGGGCGCTGAGCGTCTCGGGCAGGCTGAGCAGCGAGCCGTCCGCGCCGGTGTCGGGCGTGCCGGAGAGCAGGCCGCCCAGCCGGCTCAGCGGCGCGGTGAGCTGCTTGACGTTGTCGATCAGGGCCTGCTCGGCGGCGGCGTCGAGCTTCGGCGTGCCCCCGGTGAGCAGGCCGGTCAGGTCCGGCGTGCTGGGCAGGGTGGGGATGGCGTTGAGGACGCTCAGGGACGCGACGGAGGTCTTGGCGTCGGCGAGGGGCTGCACGCACGGGCCGAGCTCGTCGTGCCAGCGGGCGTGCACGCTGCCGTCGAGCAGGCCGACCTTGAGCAGGGTGTCCAGCGGGGTGGCGGGTGGTGTGAGGCCGCCGGTGACGGGGGCGGCGTTGTCCGGCGACGCGGTCTGCACCAGCGTGCCCGGGGTCTGCGGGGCCCGGCCCTGCACCGCGAAGCCGAGCGGGGACGCCTGCGCGATCGACCGCTCGTAGGACAGGAACGCCTCGGTGTTGGCCTGGGCGGAGGCGAGCCCGACGCCGATCTCGGCCGCCGACTGCTTGGGCAGCTGCTCGCCGAAGCCCGGCAGGATCGTGTTCGTCGGCGTCGAGTCCGGCGCGAGCCTGACCACCGCCAAGCCGGTGCCCGCGTCGCCGATCGCGTGCGTGCGGGGCGCCGGTCCGGCGGACACCGGCGGCTGGCCCGGGTCGCGCGGACCGGGCACCGGCGTGGTCGTGGGCTGGGCGAGGGCGGGTGCGGCGCAGAGCGCGACCAGCGCGGCGGCGACGGGCACGGCCATCAGGCGCATGTGGTCGGACCTCCAGGACAGCGGCGGTCGTCGTGCGGTGCTCACGTGAGCACCGTCACTTGTCGCTCTAACGACCATCCCCCCGTTCGGTGACGGCGGAGGGGTCGGCTATAGTTGTCGCGTCTCGCCGCCTTAGCTCAGTCGGCCAGAGCGGCTCACTCGTAATGAGCAGGTCATCGGTTCGATTCCGATAGGCGGCTCGCGAGATGCGAAGGCCCCGGGCGTCCGTCCGGGGCCTTCGCCACGTCCGGGGCACGTGTTCGTTCCCGTGCCGCTACCGTCGGGCCCTTGCCCGCTACCGTCGGGTCGACGACGCTGCTCCATCGGGGTGACCTTTTCACCATTGGCGTCAGCCGTGGGTCACCGTGTCGTTGCCACCGTGGAGGTGATGGCGATGGTCACGATGGTCGTGCTGACGGTGCTGGCCCTGCCGCTGGCCGTGCTCGCGGCACGCGTCGGGCGTCGGCGCTGGGTGCGGAGGCGGACCGTGGCGCGGGTCCGGGCGGAGTTGTTCCGGCACTGGGTGATGCGCGACGAGCCGAGCGGGCGGCACCTCATCCGGTCCTGACGACCGGCGCCGCGATCCTGGTGATCACGTCGCCGTAGCGGCGGGTCAGCTCGGCCTTCGCCGCGGCGGGCGCGCCCACGACGGCGAAGGCGGCCAGGACCTCGTCGGTGACGGCGCCGGCCATGTCGTCCCACCGCTGCCGCCGGGACAGGTGGTGCAGCTCCTCGTGCAGCTCGCCCCAGCCGTGCAGGTCCAGCACCCGGCGGTAGGCGGGCGTCGAGCCGTAGAACGCGATCTGCCGCCTGACCTCGGCCACGCCCCGCTCGTCGCACGCCACCAGCGACGGCCCGCTGATCTCCAGCCCCGCCAGGGGTTTGCCCGCCTTGGCCCGGCCGCGCGCCAACGCGGGCAGCGTCACTTCGCGCAGGTACCGCTCGGTGGTGAAGGAGTGGCACAGGAACCCGTCCGCCACCTCGCCCGCGACCTCGGTCATCAGCTCGCCCACGCCGGCCAGCCACACCTTCGGCGGGCCGTGCGGGTTGGGGCCGGGGTCGAAGAACGGCGTCATCAGCGTGTGGGTGTAGAACTCGCCGCGGAACCTCAGCCGCTCGCCGGTGGCCCAGCTGTGCCAGATGGCGCGCAGCGCCAGCACGAACTCGCGCATGCGCGCGGCGGGCCGTGACCACGGCATGCCGAACCGCTTGGTGACGTGCGGCTCCACCTGCGAGCCCAGGCCGAGGTGGAACCGGCCGCCCGACAGCAGCTGCAGGTCGTTGGCCTGCACGGCGGTGCTCATCGGGTTGCGCGCGAACGCCACCGCGATCGCCGTGCCGAGGTCGAGCCCGTCCACCCGCCCGGCCACGCGGCCCAGCGCCAGGAACGGGTCGTGCCTGGTCTCGGCCAGCCAGAAGCCGTCGCAGCCCTCGTCCGCCGCCGCCCGGGCCGCGGCCGACACGGCGCGGGGGTCGTACTCGATCTCCAGCCGGTCCACCTTCACGGCGCCCGAACCTACCCGCGAGCGGCGCCGGGCCGGGTCAGCGGTTGGGGCGCAGCGTCCACACGACGGTCATCTCGCCCGTCGTCACGCCGTTCGCGTCGGTGATCGTCACCGCGACGGGGAACTCCGGCCGCGTGCCCGCCTCCAGCTCGGCCACGACCTCCGCCGCGGGCCGGCCCAGCACCGCCTCGGCGCGCAGGTCGCCCAGCGCCAGCTTCTTGTAGGTGATCTCGGACCGCACCACCAACGGGGTCGCCTTGGCCAGGTGCGGCGCGAACGCGGCCATCACCACGGCGCCCGACGCGGTCTCCGCGACGCCGAACATCATCGCCGCGTGCGGTCCGCCGACGTGGTTGCGCAGTTCCTCGCGGTCCGGCAGCGCGGCGACCACGCGGTCGCCCGTGACCTCGGTGAACTCCACGCCCACGGTCTTGACCCACGGCACGGCCTGCTTCATCGCGTCGGCGACGAACGAGTGGTCAGCGCTCATGGCCGCTGATGCTACCCGCCGGTAACCATGAGACCCGAGTCACCGGCAATTCGTTTGCCATGTCACCCGTCCGAGCGCATGCTTGTACTCAGCAACTAGTTGGTTGATGCAAGCAAACGGAGTGTGCGATGGCGACCCCGGTGGGTGACGAGGTGCGGGTCGACGAGCTCGCCATGGCCGACCGGCTCGGCATGGCGTTGGTGCGGATGAACAAGATGCACGCCTGCGTCGCCGCGCACATGAGCAAGGCCGGCCTGGACAAGGCCTCCTTCGTGCTGCTGGCCAACCTCAACCACCTCGGCCCCTCGCGGGCCGGCGCGTTGGCGGAGGCGGTGTTCTCCGACCCGTCCACGGTCAGCCGCCAGGTGGCGACGCTGGTCAAGGACGGCCTGGTGGAACGCCGGGCCGACCCGGAGGACGGCCGGGCGAGCGTGCTGGCGGTGACCGAGGCGGGCGAGCGACTGCTCGCCGAACGCCGCGCGCAGCGCAACGTCGCACTGGCCCGCCTGTTCACGGACTGGTCCCCGCGGGAGTGGACCCAGTTCATCGAGTACTTCGAGCGCTTCGTGGGGGACTACGAGAAGGCGCTACCGGATTTCATCGCTGAGAGCGGACTGGGGCCGCGCTCAGAAGAGGAGAAGTGATGTCGGAAACGACAACCCGAGCGGACGCGCCGCCACCCGGCGCGGCCCTGCTCACCCACCGGCAGATCCTGACGATCCTGTCGGGCCTGCTGCTCGGGCTGTTCCTGGCCGCGCTCGACCAGATGATCGTGGCCACCGCCATGAAGACCATCGCGGACGAGCTGCACGGCCAGACGCTGCAAGCCTGGGCGACGACCGCGTACCTGATCACCGCGACGGTCTCCACGCCGCTGTACGGCAAGCTGTCCGACATCTACGGCCGCAAGCCGATGTACCTGACCGCGATCACGCTGTTCCTGGCGGGCTCGCTGCTGTCCGGCATCGCGAACTCGATGTACGAGCTGGCCGCGTTCCGCGCGGTGCAGGGCCTCGGCGCCGGCGGTCTGATGTCGCTGGCCATGGCGATCCTGGCGGACATCACCTCGCCGCGTGAGCGCAGCCGCTACACCGGCTACTTCATGGCGGTGTTCGGCATCTCCAGCGTCGCGGGCCCCGTGGTCGGCGGCCTGTTCGCGGGCATGGAGTCGTTCCTGGGCACGGCCGGCTGGCGCTGGGTGTTCCTGATCAACGTGCCGATCGCGCTGGTCGCGCTCGTCGTGGTGGCCAAGGTGCTCAACATCCCGCACCAGCGGGTGAACCACCGCATCGACTTCGTCGGCGCGGGCCTGCTGACCACCGGCCTGGTGCCGCTGCTGATCGTGGCCGAGCAGGGCCGCGGCTGGGGCTGGGCGTCGGGCACCTCGATCGCCATGTACGTCATCGGCGTGCTCGGCCTGGTCGGGTTCGTGCTCACCGAGAGGCGGATGGGCGACGAGGCGCTGCTCCCGCTGCGGCTGTTCAAGCGGCAGACGTTCGCGCTGGGCAACGTCATCAACTTCCTGCTCGGCGTCGGGATGTTCGGCGGCATGGTCTCGCTGCCGCTGTACCTGCAGATCGTGAAGGGCTACTCGGCCACCGAGTCCGGCCTGATGATGCTGCCGCTGACGCTCGGCATCATGTCGGCGGCGGGCACGAGCGGCAACATCACCGCCAAGACCGGCCGCTACAAGGTGTTCCCGATCATCGGGTTCGGGCTGATCACGGCCGCGCTGTTCGTCTTCAGCACGGTCGGCACGGACACGCCGATCTACCAGCCGCTGGCGCTGATGTTCTTCCTGGGCGCCGGGCTCGGCCTGTGCATGCAGACCCTGCTGGTGGCCATCCAGAACGACGCCGAGCCGCGCGACATGGGCGTGGCGACCTCGTCGGCCACGTTCTTCCGCCAGATCGGCGGCACGGTCGGCACCGCGGTGTTCCTGTCGATCCTGTTCAGCACGGTCGGCGACAAGATCGGCGACGCGCTGCGCTCGGCGGCGGCCACGCCCGACTTCCAGGCGGCGCTGGCCCGGCCGGAGAACCGCGAGTTCGCCGCCGGCCTGCAAGGCGGCGGCCCGGCGTTCGACCTGGACAACACCGAGTTCCTGACCAAGCTGGACCCGGCGCTGGCGCGGCCGTTCCTGGACGGCTTCTCCTCGTCGATCGACCTGGTGTTCCTGGTCGGAGGCCTGGTGACGGCGATCGGGTTCGCGGTGATCTGGTTCCTGCGCGAGGTGCCGCTGTCCAACCGGTCCGGCCTGGAGCGGGTGCAGGACGCGCAGGGCGAGAAGCCCGCGCCGATCGCGGCGCACTGACGCCTCGGCAACGCCCGAAAGCGCAAGAGGCCCGTCCCCGGAACCGGGGGCGGGCCTCTTCGCGGATCAGCTCAGTGGTCTTCGCCGCGGGCCACGGCGTCCTTCAGCCGCTGGTACGAGCGGACGATCTCGGCCTCGGCCTCGGTGCGGCCGACCCACGTCGCGCCCTCGACGCTCTTGCCCGGCTCCAGGTCCTTGTAGACCTCGAAGAAGTGCTGGATCTCCAGCCGGTAGAACTCGTTCAGGTGGTGGATGTCGCGCAGGTGCTCCGAGCGCGGGTCCTCCGCCGGGACGCAGAGCAGCTTGTCGTCGCCGCCCTTCTCGTCGGTCATCCGGAACATGCCGATCGCGCGCGAGCGGATCAGGCAGCCGGGGAACGTCGGCTCCTGGACCAGCACGAGGGCGTCGAGCGGGTCGCCGTCCTCACCGAGCGTGTCGTCGACGAACCCGTAGTCCGCCGGGTACTGAGTGGCCGTGAACAGGGTCCGGTCCAGCCGGATGCGCCCCGTCTTGTGGTCCATCTCGTACTTGTTGCGGACCCCCTTGGGGATCTCGATGGTGACGTCGAACTCCACTGCGCGGTCCTCGCTCGTCTTCGCCGTTCGTTACGCCACTAGTGTGGACTACGTCGTCTCGTCAACCCCTTGCCGAGGGTGTGACGTTGCCCGTACTCGACCGCGGAGGACTGCGTGCCCGACGAGCCATCGTGGCCGACCTTTGACGGTGACGAGGTCGACCGCGAGCCGCCGACGGTGCAGGTCAGACGGCCTGACCCGCCCACCGTGCGCATGCCGGCGCCGGTGCCCGCCAAGCCCGTGAGGGTGCCGCCGAAGCCCGTCGCGCCGCCCTCGCCCGCGCCGCCGACCGAGATCAAGTCGGAACCTGAACCGGTCCCTGAACCGATCACGGAACGTGAAGAGCCGTCGGTTCCGACGCGGCGGAAGCGCCCGTTCGTGTTGGGTGCGGCGGCGCTGCTCGTGGTCGCCCTCGCCGGCACCGCGCTCGTCGGGACGCAGCAGGGGTGGTTCGACGCCACGCCCGTGCCGACGACCGCCGCGCCGCTGCCGCCCGCGCCGGTGTCGTTGGCGATGAAGGGCGTCGGCGCGGACGGCAAGCCGGCCACGGCGGCGGGCGTGCGGGCGGTGCTGGCCGGTCCGGCCGCGAACGGGCTGCTGGCGCCGTTGTCGGGCGTGGTGGTGGACCCGGTGGCCGGCACGCCGCTGTGGAACCAGGGCGAGACGACGCCGCAGACCCCCGCGTCCACGATCAAGGTGCTCACCGCCGCGGCGGCGCTGCTGGCCCTGGACCACCGGGCCCAGTTCTCGACGAAGGTCGTGCGCGGGGCGCAGCCGGGCTCGGTCGTGCTGGTCGGCGGCGGCGACCCGACGCTGTCGTCCCGGCCCGCCGGCGAGACGACGGTCTACCCCGGCGCGGCCACGATCGACGACCTGGCCGCGCAGGTGCGCGCGTCGGGCGGCCAGGTGACGCAGGTGCAGTACGACGTGTCGCGGTACGCGGGCCCGGGCACCGCGCCCGGCTGGGACCCCAGCGACGTGCCGAACGGGTACGTGGCGCCGATCGAGCCGGTGATGCTGGACGGCGGGCGCGGCGACCCCACGAAGTACGACACGCCGCGCACGGCGACCCCCGCGGCGGTGGCGGCGCAGGCGTTGGCGCAGCGGTTGGGCGTGCCCGCGGTGGCGGCGGGCGTGGCGTCGCCCGCCGCGGAGGTGCTCGGCGAGGTCAAGTCCGCGCCGGTGGACCAGCTGGTCGAGAACCTGATGCAGATCTCGGACAACGTGCTGGCCGAGACGATGGCGCGGGAGGTGGCCAAGGCGCGCGGGCTGGAGCCGTCGTTCGCGGGCGCGACCCAGGCGGTGCGGGACGTGCTGACCGAGAACGGGTTCGACCTGTCGACGTCCACGATCGTGGACGGCAGCGGGTTGTCGCCGAACGACAAGGTGCCCGCGAAGCTGCTGGCGGACGTGCTCGTGGCGGCGGCGAAGCCGGACGCGTCCGACCCGAAGACGGCCAAGCTGCGGCCGTTGCTCACGGCCCTGCCGGTGGCGGGCGGCAGCGGCACGCTGGCGACCCGGTACGAGCAGTGGGGCGCGGGCGGCCGGGGCTGGGTGCGGGCCAAGACGGGCACGCTGACCTCGGTGAACACGCTCGCGGGCGTGGTGGTGGACGCGGACGGCAGGCTGCTGGTGTTCGCGTTCATGTCGTTGAGCCCCGAGCAGAACAACTCCTTGGTGCGCGGCGCGCTGGACGAGATGGCCGCCGCCCTCCGGACCTGCGGCTGCTGAACGCTCAAGACGTGGACGCGGGAGTGTCGGCCGGGCGGTCCCCGCAGGTAGCGTCAGGGGCGTGAACCCGGCGACGCAGGACCGCAGTGCCCCGGTCGATTGGGCCCTGGCCGTCACCACGGCGACCAGGCTCGTCCGGCCGGGCCCGATCGTGCCCAGAGCCGAGGCCGACATCGCCGTGCACCGCCTGCGCGAACTCGCCGTGGACGCCGAGGTGCACGTCCGCGAGCTCACCGGCCTCGGCCACGGCATGCCGCTCCAGCAGGGCGAAGTGGTCGACCGGCCGGCGTGGGTGCGCGCCGCCGTGCAGGGCCTCGCCGCCCTCACCGACGGCGCGCTGCCCAAGCAGTCCGGCGCGCTCAGCGGCGTCCTCGCGGGCACGGCGGGCGTCCAGGCGGGCGTCGTCATCGCCTTCCTCAGCGGCCGGGTGCTCGGCCAGTACGACCCGTTCTCCGAGGGCGGCAGGCTGCTGCTGGTCGCGCCGAACATCGTCGGCGCCCAACGGGCCCTCGACGTCTCCGGCGAGGACTTCAGCATGTGGGTCTGCCTGCACGAGGGCACCCACCGCCTCCAGTTCACCGCCGTGCCGTGGCTCGCCGAGCACTTCGCGGGCCTGGTCGCCACCCTGCTCGGCAGCATGGACGAGGGCTCCGCGCCACGCCTGCGCGACCTGCCGAAGCGGTTGCGCGAGTCGGGTGGCCTGGTGGAGCTGCTGCAGAGTCCCGGCCAGCGCGAGGTGCTCGATCGGCTGATCGCCTTGTCGACGTTGCTGGAAGGCCACGCCGACCACGTGATGGACGCGGTCGGCCCGGACGTCGTGCCGTCGGTCCGCACGATCCGCGAGCGCTTCACGGCCCGCCGCCAGGGCGGTGGCGTGCTGGACCGCGTGCTGCGCACGCTCCTCGGCGTGGAGGCGAAGGTCCGCCAGTACGCGGAGGGTGCGGCGTTCACCGGGCACGTCGTCGACGCGGTCGGCATGGACCGCTTCAACACCGTCTGGACCAGCGCCGACACCCTGCCGACGCGTGCGGAGATCGCCGACCCGGCCGGTTGGCTGCGTCGCGTCCAACCGTGAACGGACCGCTCGCCGAGGTGCGCACGGCCGTCAAGCGCTTCCTCGCCGAACACCGGCCCGACCCGGTCGCGGTGGCCGTCAGCGGCGGCGCGGACTCGCTCGCCCTGGCCGCCGTCACGGCCGGGCTGACGCGGGCACGCGCGGTCGTCGTGGACCACGGCCTGCAAGCCGACTCGGCGCAGGTCGCCGAACGGGCCGCGAGCACGTGCCGCGAGCTCGGCCTGGTCGCCGAGGTGCGCCGGGTGGAGGTCACCGGATCGGGTGGACCTGAGGCCGCCGCGCGCAAGGCCAGGTACGCCGCGCTGAGACCGGAGCGCGGCCTGGTCCTGCTCGGCCACACCAGGGACGACCAGGCCGAGACCGTCCTGCTGGGCCTGGGTCGCGGCTCGGGGCCGCGCAGCATCGCCGGCATGCGCGCGCACGACCCGCCGTGGGGCCGTCCGCTGCTGCGGGTCTCCAGGGCCGTGACGGAGGCCGCATGTGACGAACTCGGCCTCACGCCGTGGCGCGACCCGCACAACGAGGACCCGCGCTACACCAGGGTCCGCCTGCGCCGCGAGGTCCTGCCGCTGCTGGAGGACGTGCTCCAGGGCGGTGTGGCCGACGCCCTCGCCCGCACCGCCGCCCACCTGCGCGAGGACAACGACGCGCTGGACGAGCTGGCCGAGGCGTTCGACGGCGACCGCCGGTCGGTGGCCGACGTCGGGCGCCTGCCGACCGCCCTGCGCCGCCGCGTCCTGCGCCGCTGGCTGCTGGAGGAGAACGTGCCCGAGTTGTCCGACTCGCACCTGCGCCGGGTGGACGCGCTGGTGGGCGAGTGGCGCGGGCAGGGCGGCGTGTGGCTGCCCGGCGGCTTTGTGGCGCGGCGCGCGCATGGCAGGCTGCGAGTGGAACCAGTGCAGTCATGACAAAAGGGGAACCGTCCGTGTACGACGGCGACATCAGTTCCGTGCTCATCAGCGAGCAGGAGATCAGCGACAAGGTCACCGAGCTGGCCAACAAGGTCGCGGCTGACTACCCGGCCGACGGCGCGAACGACCTGGTGCTGATCACCGTGCTCAAGGGCGCGGTGATGTTCATGACCGACCTGGCCAGGGCGTTGCCGGTGCCGGTGCAGCTCGAGTTCATGGCGGTGAGCTCCTACGGCTCGTCGACCTCGTCCTCCGGCGTGGTGCGCATCCTCAAGGACCTCGACCGGGACATCGCGGACCGCGACGTGATCATCGTCGAGGACATCATCGACTCCGGTCTGACGCTGTCGTGGCTGCTCAAGAACCTGGCGTCGCGCAAGCCGCGGTCGCTGGAGGTCTGCACGCTGCTGCGCAAGCCGGACGCGGTCAAGGTCGAGGTGCCGGTGAAGTACGTCGGCTTCGAGATCCCGAACGAGTTCGTGGTCGGCTACGGCCTGGACTACGCCGAGCGCTACCGCGACCTGCCCTACATCGGCACCTTGGACCCTAAAGTCTACTCAAGCTGATCACTCGAACCGGGGGCGGCCCTCGACTGGACCACCCCCGCGAGGTCGCGTCGGTCGTTCGCGTCCTCATTCCCGGCGATCACGCTTTTCGATCGTCGGGAATCAGGGCGCGAACGACCGACTTCCAGGCGACCGAGCCGCCGTCTGCGGAGCAGCGGCAATCCAACACAGCCGCCGTCTGCGGAGCAGCGGCAATGTTTCAGCAGTTCGGCCGGCACCGCCGCTGGGAGATGCCGTCCAGCAGCACGCCGCGGATGTCCTCCGGCTCCATCGCCTGGTAGGCCTTGCCGCCGGTGGCCTCGGCGATCTGCCGCAACGCGTTCATGTCCGCGTCCGCGCCCAGCCCCACCATGATCATCGGCACCGGCCGCGACGGGTCGGCCTCCTGCTTCAGCGTGGCCAGCAGGCCGGGCAGGTCGATGCTGGAGATGTCGTCGTTGCTGCCGTCCGTGATCAGCGTGACCGAGTTGATCTTGGACGGGTCGTAGGTCTGCTGCACGTGCCGGAACGCGGCCAGCGCCGTCTCGTGCAACGCCGTGCCGCCGCCGACCAGGGCGGGCAGGTTGCCCGCGCCCTTCTGCAGCTGCACCCGCCGCGGCGCGCCGCCGATCGGCTCGCCGAGCGGACCGACCGGCACCAGCTCGATCCAGTCGTTCGGCGGCTTCTTGTTCGTCGAGAACGCCCACAGGCCGATCTCCGAGGTGTCGGGCAGCATGCCCAACGCGGTCAGCGCCGCCTCCCGGGCCGCCTCGACGCGGGTCTGGCCGTTGCTCATCTTCTCGGCCATCGAGCCGGACACGTCCAGCACCGCGAGCAGCCGGGTGTCCAGGCTGACCGCACCCCACGTGCGCAGCAGCTCGGAGACCTGGTCGGGGTCCGGCGTCTTCAGCACGGCCACGTCGTCGCCGCGCACGCCGTGCTCCTCGTTCGTCCAGCCGCCCGGGGCCTTGCCGTCGGGCGTGCGGAAGCCCGCCTCGGCGAACCGCTGCGCGGTCCGGCCCGTGCGCAACGCCTGCTCGAAGCCCTCCGCGGCCTGCGCGGTGCCCGCCTGCTCGCTCAACCGGCTCACCCGCACCAGGGGGTAGTCGAACGAGACCGTGCCCTCCTTGGGGTAGGAGGCGACGACCCGGCGCGACCCGGCCGTGCGGTTGGCGGACAGCACGGACTGCTCCGAAGCGGTGAACACGGGCGCGTTGTCCGCGCCCTGCACGACCTTGCCGAACGCGTCGCGCACGGACGGCAGCGCGTTGCGGCCGACCCGCAGCAGCGCGCCGATCAGCTCCGGCTTCGGCGTGCCGTCCGGGTTGCCGAGCTGCGCCCGGATGACCGCGAGCGTGGCCAGGCCCTCGGTGGACGTGGTCGGGTCGCTCAGCGTCACCGGCACCCTGGGGTCGACGACCTTCGCCCACGTCACGGGCGTGATCGGCCAGCCGAGCGCGGTCATGGCCTGCTCCGAGCCCGCGATCACCAGCGGCGAGCTCGCCAGCGGGTCGTGGATGTCCAGCCGCGGCGCCTCCGCGCCCTCGTCACCGGCCTGCCGCTGGGTCTCGGCCGCCCACATGGACGAGTCCGGCACCCACAGCGCGGGCGGGTTGATCTGGGCGGTCGGCAGCTCGTTGGCCACGTCGGCGGCGCCGCGCGCCTCGACCTGCACCTGCACGCACTTGCCGTCCACGATCGGCTGGGTCGCCTGGTAGTCGTCGGCCGCGCCGCGCACGACCTCCTCGATCACCGGGGTCACCGCGATCTTGAGCGGTAGGGTGCCCTTGCACTCGGGTCCGCTGGTGGCTCGCAGCGCCACCACGGTGACGCCCGCGGCGGCGATGACGCCGAGCAGCGCGCCGACGGGCAGGACGACGCGGCGGAGCCGGCCGGGGCGGTCCGGGTTGCGAGCTGACATGCTTCGTACCTTCGGTCGGTGTTCACCCTTTCGGGTGGGCGAGGAACACTCGGTTGGTTGCCGAGGATGACACGGCTCACTCACATGACAAACTCTCGTGTTCTACGTCACTCGAGTGGTCCTCGCGTTGTCGCTACCTGCTAGTGCGGGATGACCCCTCGTGAGTGGTTACGGGATCGAGCCCTCGCCGGTTCACGATCGAGTCAGTCGACCGGCTGAACCTGGTTGACCTGGGATCCGTGTCCGCGGTCACCACGGGAACACCGGACGCCCCTCGCCCGTTGGTCCGGCAAGACGCGACAGGGCCCGCACGCGGAGCGCTTCGCCCGAGCCATGGGCGGTAGTCTGGTCGGACGGGTGTGCCCGTCTACGCCCGTCGACAAGTCAGGGAGGGTCGAGGCCGCCCGCCGGCCGTAAGTGCATGGACCGCAAGCGCCTGCTTCGCAACCCGCTGCTGTGGATCGTGGCGGTGTTGTTGCTCTTTTACGCCTTCAACGTGCTCTTCGACGACAACCGGGGCTACACCCCGATCAAGACGTCCCAGGCACTGCAACAGATCCGGGACGGCCAGGTCAAGGAAGCCACGATCGAGGACAAGGAGCAGCTCCTCAAGCTCACCCTCAACGACGGGGTGACCGTCGAGGGCAGCAACCGCGTGCGCGCCCAGTTCCCGGCGAGCTCGACGGACGAGGTCTTCACCATCCTCGACCAGGCGGGCAACAAGCCCGTCGTGGAGACCAAGGTCACGCAGGACTCGTTCCTGATGCAGATGCTGCTGTACATGATCCCGCTGGGTCTGCTGCTGCTCCTGCTGATGTGGATGATGAACAACTCCCAGGGCGGCGGCAACCGCGTCCTGAACTTCGGCAAGTCCAAGGCCAAGCAGCTGTCCAAGGACATGCCCAAGACGACGTTCAGCGACGTCGCGGGCGCCGAGGAGGCCGTCGAAGAGCTCTACGAGATCAAGGACTTCCTGCAGAACCCGGGCCGCTACCAGGCCCTGGGCGCGAAGATCCCCAAGGGCGTGCTGCTGTACGGCCCGCCCGGCACCGGCAAGACGCTGCTCGCGCGCGCCGTGGCCGGCGAGGCGGGCGTGCCGTTCTACTCGATCTCCGGCTCGGACTTCGTGGAGATGTTCGTCGGCGTCGGCGCCTCGCGCGTCCGCGACCTGTTCGAGCAGGCGAAGCAGAACGCGCCGTGCATCATCTTCGTCGACGAGATCGACGCGGTCGGCCGCCACCGCGGCGCGGGCCTCGGCGGCGGGCACGACGAGCGCGAGCAGACGCTCAACCAGCTGCTGGTGGAGATGGACGGCTTCGACTCGCGCGGCGGGATCATCCTGATCGCGGCGACGAACCGGCCCGACATCCTCGACCCGGCGCTGCTGCGCCCCGGTCGCTTCGACCGGCAGATCCCGGTGTCCGCGCCGGACCTGAAGGGCCGCAAGCAGATCCTGCGCGTGCACGCCAAGGGCAAGCCGTTGGCCCCCGAGGCCGACCTGGACGGCCTGGCCAAGCGCACCGTCGGCTTCTCCGGCGCCGACCTGGCCAACGTGATCAACGAGGCCGCCCTGCTCACCGCGCGCAAGAACGGCACGGTGATCAGCAGCCTCGAGCTGGAAGAGTCGGTGGACCGCGTGATCGGCGGTCCGGCCCGCAAGAGCCGGATCATCTCCGAGAAGGAGAAGAAGATCACCGCCTACCACGAGGCCGGGCACGCCCTGGCCGCGTGGGCGATGCCGGACATCGACCCGGTCTACAAGGTCACGATCCTGGCCCGCGGCCGGACGGGTGGTCACACCCTCTCCGTGCCCGAGGAGGACAAGGACCTGATGACCAGGTCCGAGATGATCGCCCGGCTGGTGTTCGCGCTGGGTGGCCGCTCCGCCGAGGAGCTGGTCTTCCACGAGCCGACCACGGGCGCGTCCAACGACATCGAGCAGGCGACCAAGATCGCCCGCGCGATGGTCACCGAGTACGGCATGTCCGCCCGGCTCGGCGCGGTCAAGTACGGCCAGGAGCAGGGCGAGCCGTTCCTCGGCCGCACGGCGGGCCGGCAGGCCGACTACTCGCTCGAGGTCGCGCACGAGATCGACGAGGAAGTCCGCGAGCTGATCGAGGCCGCGCACACCGAGGCGTACGAGGTGCTCAACACCTACCGCGACGTGCTCGACGCGCTGACGCTGGAGCTGATCGAGAAGGAGACCCTGCACCAGAAGGAACTGGAGCGGATCTTCGCCGCGGTCGAGAAGCGCCCGCGCATCACGAAGTTCAACGACTTCGGCCACCGCACCCCGTCGGACAAGCCGCCGGTCAAGACCCCGGCGGAACTGGCCAAGGAGCGCGGCGAGCCGTGGCCGCCGGCGATCGAGGACACCCTGGACGCCGAACCGCGGGTCCAGGACCAGGTGCCCACGCCGCCGAACGGCCACAACGGCGTGCTGCCCCAGAGCCCGCAGCCGCAGGCCTACCCGCAGCAGCAGCCGCAGCACCCGTCGTCCGGCCCGCCGAACTACGGCGCGCCTCCCGGGTGGACGCCCGCGACGGCGCCCGGCGGCGCACCGCAGCCACCGCAGTGGCGGCCGGAGCCGACGGACGCGGAAGCGGGGAAGCGGTCCTTCGACACGGACCCGGACAACCGCACGTGACCGAGCACGGCACCGCGATCGACCAGACCGGCCTCTCCGTCAACGGGGGGGCCGGTCTCGCGCGCCCACCCTTCGACCAGAAGCGGGCCGAGGCTGCGGTGCGCGAGCTGCTGCTCGCGTGCGGTGAGGACCCGGAGCGCGAAGGGCTGCGCGACACGCCGGCGCGGGTGGCGCGGGCGTACCGGGAGCTGTTCGCCGGCCTGCACACCGACCCGGACGCCGTGCTGGCCAAGACGTTCGACGAGAGCCACGAGGAGTTGGTGCTGATCACCGACATCCCGATGTTCTCGTTCTGCGAGCACCACCTGCTGCCGTTCCACGGCGTCGCGCACGTCGGGTACATCCCGAACGAGCACGGCCGGGTGACCGGGCTGTCGAAGCTGGCCCGGCTGGTCGACCTGTACGCCAAGCGGCCGCAGGTGCAGGAGCGGCTGACGTCGCAGGTGGCGGACGCGCTGATGCGGCGGCTCGACCCGCGCGGCGTGATCGTGGTGGTCGAGGCCGAGCACCTGTGCATGGCCATGCGCGGCGTGCGCAAGCCGGGCTCGCGGACCACGACGTCGGCGGTGCGCGGGTTGCTGCGCGACTCCGCGTCGACGCGGTCGGAGGCGATCGAGCTGATCAAGGGACGTTTGCGGTGAGCGTGCCCAGGCCGGGGCACTGCGTGGTGATGGGCGTGCTCAACGTCACCCCGGACTCGTTCTCCGACGGCGGCCGGTACCTCGACCTGGACGACGCGGTGGCGCACGGCGTGGCGCTGTTCCGCCGCGGCGCCGACCTGATCGACGTCGGCGGCGAGTCGACGCGCCCCGGCGCGGACCGGGTGTCGCCGGAGGTGGAGGCCGCGCGCGTCGCGCCGGTGATCCGGGCGCTGGTCGCGGAGGGCGTGCCGGTGAGCGTGGACACGACGCGGGCCGAGGTGGCGCGGGCAGCGCTGGACGCGGGCGCGTCGATCGTGAACGACGTGTCCGGCGGGCTGGCCGATCCGGCGATGGCGCCGCTGGTGGCGTCGGCGGGCGTGCCGTACGTGCTGATGCACTGGCGCGGGCACAGCAGGCGGATGGACCGGCTGGCCGTGTACGACGACGTGGTGTGCGAGGTGCGCGACGAGCTGTGCCGCCAGGTGGACGCCGCCCTGGCCGCCGGTGTGGCGTCGGACGACATCATCCTCGACCCCGGGCTGGGTTTCGCGAAGGACGCCACGCACAACTGGCAGCTGCTGCACGGCCTCGGCTCGTTGCTGGAGCTGGGTTTCCCGGTGCTGGTCGGCGCGTCGCGCAAGCGGTTCCTCGGCGCCCTGCTCGGCGACCGGGCGCCGGACGGCCGGGAGGACGCGACGGCGGCGGTGTCGGCGCTGGCCGCGTTCGTCGGCGCGTGGGGCGTGCGGGTGCACGACGTGGACCGGTCGTTGGACGCGGTGGCCGTGGCGCGGGCGTGGAGGCGGGGACGTGCCGACTGACCCGGGTGGCTCGGCGGAGGTGGGCGGGACTTCCGACCGGATCTCGTTGCGCGGCCTGCGGGTGCGCGGGTTCCACGGCGTGTTCGAGCACGAGAAGCGCGACGGGCAGGACTTCCTGGTCGACGTCACGGTGTGGCTCGACCTGTCGCGCGCGGCGGCCACGGACGACCTGCGGGAGACGCTGCACTACGGCGAGCTGGCCGAGCGCGCGGCGGCGATCGTGGCCGGTGGGCCGTACGACCTGATCGAGACGGTGGCGGGCAAGGTGGCCGACGAGGTGATGACCGACCTGCGGGTGCGGGCGACCGAGGTGACCGTGCACAAGCCGTCGGCCCCGATCCCGCTGGCGTTCGAGGACGTCGCCGTGACGATCCGGCGCACGCGTGACTAGGGCGGTGCTGTCGCTCGGCTCGAACCTGGGCGACCGGCTCGGCTACCTGCGGCTCGCGGTGGCCGGGTTCGCCGACGTGCTGGTGGCGGCGTCGCCGGTGTACGAGACCGCGCCGTGGGGCGTGACCGACCAGCCCGACTTCCTCAACGCGGTGCTGATCGTCTCCGGTGACGTGGACGAGTGGGGCTGGCTGCGGCGGGGGCAGGCGGTGGAGCGGGCCGCCGGGAGGGTCAGGGAGCTGCGGTGGGGCCCGCGCACGCTGGACGTGGACGTCGTGACGGTGGACGGCGTGCGGTCGTCGGACCCGGAACTGCTGCTGCCGCACCCCGGCGCGCACGACCGCGCGTCCGTGCTGGCGCCGTGGCTGGACGTGGAGCCGGACGCGGTCGTGCCGGGGCACGGCCCGGCGCGCGACCTGCTCGCCGGTCTCGACCTCGGCGGCGTCACCCGACGGGATGATCTCCACCTGAGGTGATCAGCGCTGCGGTGTCCGCGAAGCGGGGTTAGCGTGGGCGCGGAGGTGGCGCGATGAGCAACGCGGTCACTTACGACGCCGCACGGCGGCGGATCATCAGCCTCGTCACCGGCGGCGATCCCGACGCGCCGGTCGGGGCGTGCCCGGGGTGGACGGTCCGGGACGTGGTCGCGCACCTGGCCGGTGGGCTCGGCGACTTCACCGAGCGGCGGTTCGAGGGCGTCGACGACGGCTCGTGGGGCGAGCGGCAGGTGCACGACCGCCGCGGCCGCACGCTGGGCGAGCTGCTGGTCGAGTGGGAGCGGAACTTCCAGATCGCCGAAGGGCTGTTCGACTCGCCGATGGGCGCCGTGCTGATCGCCGAGATCATCTCCCACGAGCACGACATCCGCACCGCGCTGGGGCAGCCGGGCGAGCGGGACAACGTGGCCGTGCGGGCGGCGTTGACGCGGCCGTTGCAGGACCTGGACAAGCGGCTGCGGGCCAAGCACCTGCCGGCGCTGCGGATCACCTTGGAGCACGGCGACCGGGTCGTCGGCGAGGGTGAGCCGGCGGGCGCGCTGCGGACGTCGTCGTTCGAACTCCTGCGCGTGCTGGGCGGGCGGCGTGACGACGAGCAGGTCCGCGCGCTGGACTGGGACACCGATCCCGGGCCGTGGCTGGCGGAGCTGTCGCTGTTCGGCAGGCGCGACACCGCGTTGGTCGAGTAGTCGGGGACGATGGTGGGGTGAGGTTCACCAAACCCCGTGACCTGCTCGCCGCCGGACTCGTCGCGGGCCTGCTCGCGCACCTGCTGATCAGGCTCGCCTACGACACGCTGCCGCCGCTGCCGACGTTCGCCGGGTTCACCCTGCTGGTGATCGCGGTGGTCAACCTGTGGCTGGCGTTCTCGCTGCGCGCCCGCATCCTGCGCAAGCCGGGCGCGCGGCCCGTGGAGCCGTTGACCGCGGCGCGGGCGGTGGCGTTCGCCAAGGCGTCGTCGCTGCTCGGCGCGATCATGCTGGGCGCGTGGGCGGGTGTGCTGGTGTACGTGCTGCCGGCGCGCGGCGAGTTCGAGGCGGCCGACCACGACGTGCTCAGCGCGAGCGTCGGCGCCGGCTGCGCGGCGCTGCTCATCGCCGCCGCGTTGTGGCTGGAGCGGTGCTGCAAGACGCCCGACGACCCGCATCTCGATCAATAGATACGGACGCCGAGGTCTCAATCGGGTAACTGACCGGTACGGTAGACGCCATGACCGGGCGAGGCGCGTCGGAAGATGACGAGCAGCAAGATCACGGTCGTGGCTCTGGGCGACTACTGCTGGTAGCGGCATTGACGCTCGCACTGGGTGCCGCGGCGGTGTTGGTGCTGAGCGACAACGCCCGCTGGCTGCGGCTGGCCGTGGTCGCCGCGCTGTGGGCGGCGCTGGTCGGCGCGTTCCTCGCGGCCCGCTACCGCAAGCAGATCTCCGAGCGCGAGGACGAGGTGGCCGACCTCCAGTCGGTCTACGAGCTCGAGCTGGAGCGCGAGATCGCCGCCCGGCGCGAGTACGAGCTGGAGGTCGAGGCCGAGACCCGCAAGCGGGTGCGGGAGGAGGCCAAGGACGACCTGGACGCGCTGCGCGGCGAGCTGCGCGCCCTGCGGGAGAACCTGGAGGCCCTGCTCGGCGGCGAGGTGCTGGTCGAGCGGGTGGCGCTGCGCGCCGAGTCGACCCGGATGCGCGCCCTGTCCGACCAGTCGCGGTTGATGGCGGTGGGTGACCAGCGGATCATCAACGCCGGTCCCGCCGTGCCGGTGACGAAGAAGACCGCGGAGACGCCGCAGGTGGAGCGGGTCGAGCGGACCGAGCTGATCGAGCGGGTCAACGTCGACACCGCGCGCAAGGACCAGGTTCGGCGTCCCGAACCGACCCGCCCCGAGCCCGCGCGGCGCGAGCAGGCGCAGCCGGTGCGCCGTGAGCCGGCCCGCGCGGCGGCCCAGGCCCGCCCGACGCCGCCGGTGGTGGTGCGGCGGGAGGCGGCCAAGCAGGAGCCGACGGAGCGCGTGAGCCGGGACGTGGCGGCGCGGTTGGCCCCGCCGGCGGCCCCGGCCGGTCGGCCCGCCGAGCCGTCGAAGACCGAGCACACCGTGCAGCGGCGCAGCCGGGTGGCCGACCGGACCGAGATGATCAGCCGGGACGCGTTGGCCGAGGAGCCCGTGCGGCGGCCCGAGGGCCCCGGCGCCGCCGTGCGGCGGACGGGTGAGCAGCGGGCCGTGCCGAGGACCGAGTCGACCGGCGAGCAGCGCTCCGTGCCCGCGGAACCCCGCCGACCGTCGACCGCTCGGGTGGAGCTGACCGGCGAGCACCGCCCGGTGGAGGCGCGCAGGCCCGCGGCGCGGGCCGACGTGACCGGTGAGCACCGCCCGGTCGAACCCGGCCGCCGGCCGGGGGCGCGGCCGGACCTGACGGGCGAGCACCGGCCCGTCGGCCGTCCCGAGCAGACCGGTGAGCAGCGGACCGTCGCCGGTGGTGAGGCCGGTCGTCGGATCGGCACGACCGGTGAGCAGCGGGCGGTGGGCCGTCCCGACCCGGTGCGCCGACCCGTGACGCGGGCCGAGCTGACCGGTGAGCACGTCCCGGTGGCGGCGCAGGTGGAGGACGACGCGCGTCGGTCGCGCCGTGCGGCCGAGCTGACCGGCGGGCACCGCCCGGTGGCCTCGCCGGAGTCGATCGGCGGTCGTTCGGCGGATTCCGCGTCGGCCTCCGTGACGCCCGAGGGCCGTCGCCGGGCCGCCGAGCCCGCGGCCGAGTCGGGTGGCAGGCGGCGGGCCGAGGAGCGCTGGGACTCGTGGGAGGACACCCCGAAGCCGGCCGGCAGGCGCAGCGCGCCGGAACCCGCCGAGCCCGCCGGGGCGCACGCGGACGGCAAGTCGGTCAGCGAGCTGCTCGCCGCGTTCGGCGGCGGCGACTCGCCGCGCCGCCGTCGTCGCCGCGAGGACTAGCTACTTGTCGATGTCGCCGACGACCACGGCGAACGACCCGAGCACCGCGGGCAGGTCGGCCACCTTCGTGCCGGGCAGCAGCGCGGACAGGGCCTGCACGTTGTTGAACGACGGCGTGCGCAGCTTCAGCCGCCACGGCGTCTTCTCGCCCCGGGACGCGAGGTGCACCCCGGACGTGCCCAACGGCGCCTCGACCCACGTGTAGACCGAGCCCTCGGGCGCCTTGACCGCCTTGGGCAGGCGCAGGTTCACCGGGCCGGTCGGCAGGTGGTCCAGGCACTGGTTCGCCAGCGCGACGGACTGGCGGACCTCGTCCACCAGGCCGCGGACGCGGGCCAGCGCGTCGCCCTCGGTGCGGACCACCGGGCGCACGTCCAGGTTGCGGTAGCCGGGCAGCGGGTCGTCGCGGCGCAGGTCGAAGTCCACACCGGACGCCCGGCCGATCGGACCGGTGACGCCGTACGCGAGCGCGGCGTCGCGGTCGAGCACACCGAGGCCCGCCAAGCCCTCCGGCGCCTCACCGGGGTCCACAGTGGACAGCACCTCGCGCACGCGGCCGGTCCAGCCGGCGGGCACGTCCTCGCGCAGGCCGCCGATCCGGTTGGCCATGAAGTGGATCCGGCCGCCGGAGGCCTCCTCCAGCACGGCCTGCACGGCGTCGCGGTCGCGGGCGCCGGTGAGCGGCGCGAGGAACACCAGGTGCGCCATGATCCGGTTGAGCTCGCACAGCAGGACCCGCAGCGCCTGGGCGCGCGGTGGGACGTCCATGCCGGTCATGCGTTCGACGGCCAGCGCGACGGCCAGCTCGTTGCAGAAGGCGGCGAGCCAGTCGTGCCGGTTGGCGAGGGTGAGCACCTGCCGGTAGTCGCGGACCTCGAACAGCTTCTCCGCGCCCCGGTGCAGGTGGCCGACCAGGGGCGCGGCGGCGGTGATGACCTCGTCGTCGCGGACCGCCAGGCGCAACCGGTACGCGCCGTGCGCCGACGGGTGCAGGGGGCCGAGGTCGACCACCCGGTCCACGCCGAGGTGGCGTGCACCGGCGCCCACGCCAACGGTGATCTCCACCCGGTCATCGTCGCACGGCCGGACCGCTGTCCGGGTGCCACGGGCTAGCTAGTCGCGGGTGATCGCGAACAGGAAGCACCCGTGCGACGTGCTGCGGACCTGGATCGCGGCCACGTCCGGGTCGTCGAGCAGCGCGGCGACGCGGTCGGCGAGGTGCTCCGGGTCGGCGATCTCGCCACCGTGGATGCGGCCTTCGGCGGTGTAGGCGCGCAGGGTCCGCGGCGCGTGGCGGAACGCTTCGGGGAACGCCGCCGTGGTCGCCGGCCCGTCGCACGGCTCGGCGTGCGCGAACACCGGGCCGAGTTCCTCGTACGGCCCGGCGCCCCAGGCGGGGGTGTGGCGGAAGAGGACCACCGGCTCGCCCGGCCCGGCCTTGCGCAGGCAGCAGCGCAGCGGTGCGCCGGGCGACTCGGCGTGCCACTCGTGGTGCGCGTCGGAGCCCGCGAGCTCGCGGGCGCGGTCCAGCACGTCGTCCGACAGGGCGTGGATTCTCATGCGCTCGACCTTCGCCCGGCCCGGTCGCCGCCGCCGGCGGTCTTCGGCCGTCGCGTCCGGCGGTCACCAGACCGGGCGGATGCCTTCCGCGTCGGCGGCGGCGAGGTAGGTCTGCAGGGCTTCGCGCAGGACTGCCAGCCGTTCCGCGCCCACGACGGAGGCGAACTCGTCCTCCAGCTCCGACCAGAGCGCGTCGGCGAACCGGAGGTAGTCCTGGCCCTTGCCGGTGAGGGTCAGCGCCTGGGCGCGGCGGTCGGTCGGGTGGGGCGTCCGCCGGACGTAGCCCCAGTCGACCAGCTCGGCCACGGTCTTGGTCGCGGCCTGCTTGGAGACGCCCAGGTGGGCGGCCAGGTCGACGGCGGTGGCGGAGGGTTGGGCGGCGAGGTAGCGGAAGACGTAGCCGTGCGCCGGGCGCAGTGGTTCGAGGTCGCGATCGGCCAGCCGTTCGTGGAAGCGGTCGGTCATCGCGCGGAACGTTCTGGCGAACAGCATCGACACGGGTTCCACGGTCGCCTAGTCTGCAACTAGACAACTTGGTTGACCAGTTTGGAGAGCGATGTTCGAGCGCCACGGCTTCCTGTTCCACCCCCACGCGTCCCCGTCCCACGGCGGCAGCACGCAGATCGCCCTGTGGACCGTCGAGGTGCCCGCGGACGCGAAGAGCGAACGGCACCAGGTCGACAAGGAGGAGGTGTTCCACGTGCTGGAGGGCCACGTGACCGTCAACGACGTCGAGGCGGGCCCCGGCGACACGGTCGTGGTGCCGCCGCACGTGGAGTTCCAGCTGGTCGGCGGGCCGGCCAAGGTCCTGGTCGCCACGTCGGTCGGGATCACCGGCCTGGTCGGGGACCAGCGCATCACCCCGCCCTGGGCGTCGTAGGGCTCAGGGTCGCCACGGGGGCAGGGGCGGGAGCAGGGACGACACCGGCACGTCGACGCCGTGCAGGAGCCAGCCGAACGAGCCCAACCCGCCCTCGGCCCGCAGTTCGGCGATCCGCGACGCCCGCGCCGCCGCGCCCAGCCAGTCGGGCTCACCGGGCGACACCGTGCCGACCAGGCCCAACGCGGCCAGCGCGTCCCGCTGTGAGACCAGCACCCACTCACCGCCGGCCGCCTCGGCGCACGCGTCCAGCGCCACGTGCGCCGTCAGGTCGCACGTGCCGTCGAACACCGGCTCCACCCGGCGCCCACCCCGGTACGCGGCGAACGTGCCCGCCGCGTACCGGCCCGCCGCCCGGTCGGCCCGCACGTGCCCGTAGTCCACCGCCAACGCCGCGCCGTGCGCCACCCGCGACACCGCGTCCGCCCACGCCACGTCCCGCGGCTGCCCGATCTCGGCCCGCTCCCCCTCGCCCACCGGCCACCACCGCCGCAGCCAGGGGTGCGACGACGGGCCCGTGACCAGCGGACAGGGCACCGCGTCCAGCCACTCGTGCCCCACCAGCAACCCGCACACCGAGTCCGGCAGCGCCGACGTCCACCGCACCCCCGGCACCGACCGCGCGGGCCCCACGTCCACCGCCGTCACCACCAGCCGTGCCGCCAGCGCACCCGACGCCGTGGACCGCACCGCGCCGGCCAGCTCACCGCCGCCGGCGCCCACGTCCACGAAATCCAGCCGCGGTGGCCTGCCGAGCGCGAAGTCCACCCGATCGAGCAGTTCGAGCAGCGCTTCGGCCAGCTCAGGACCCACCAGCGGCGCGGTGCGGAAGTGGTCCGCCGGGACCTCGCCACGCGTGAAGAACCCGGTCGGCCCGTACAGCGCCGCCCGCCACAGGGCTTCCGACTCCACCACCGGTCAAGTGTCCCTTTAAGGTTTCCCACCGTGACCACTCCCGCCCGCAAGCGCGTCGACCAGCAGCGCTGGACCGTCCTGCTCCCGGTCCTGGGCCTGATCGCGTTGGGCGTGTGCGGCCTGGTCCTGCTCGGCCTCGGCACGTCGCAGACCGGCCTGCTGCCGATCATGGTCGGCGCGGTGGCCGCGCTGCTGCCCGTCCTCGCGGTGATCGGCGCCTACCTGTGGGTCGACCGCTGGGAGCCGGAGCCCGCGAAGATCCTGCTGCTGGCGTTCCTCTGGGGCGCGTGCGGCGCGACGATCACCTCCCTGGTGTTCAACCAGAGCGCGCACGTGCTGGGCCAGCTCATCAACGGCGGCGACGGCAGCACGTTCGCCGCCGTGGTCGGCGCGCCGATCACCGAGGAGGCCGCGAAGGCCGCGTTCATCGTGGTGCTGTTCCTGCGCCGCCGCCAGGAGTTCGACGGCGTGGTGGACGGCGTGGTGTACGCGGGCGTGACGGCCGCGGGCTTCGCGTTCACCGAGAACATCTGGTACTTCGCCCGGGTCTTCTCCGACAGCGGGTTCGGCGACCTGAGCAGCGGCGTGATCGCGCTGTTCATCCTGCGCGGGGTGCTCTCTCCGTTCGCGCACCCGCTGTTCACGTCGATGACCGGCATCGGGATCGGCATCGCGGCCATGACCACGAGCCGGAACGTGCGGATCGCCGCGCCGGTCCTGGGCTACCTCGGCGCGGCCGGCCTGCACTCGCTGTGGAACTTCTCCACCACCGTCGGCACCGGCTCGACGTTCATCAACCTGTACTTCCTGATCATGGTGCCGATCTTCGCCGGCATGGTGCTGATGGTCGTCTGGCAGCGCCGCCGCGAGCAGCGGATCGTCGCGGGCCAGCTGCCCGCCATGGCCGCCAACAAGTGGATCGCCTCCAGCGAGGTCACCCTGCTGGCGAGCCTGCAGGGCCGCAGCCGGTGGCGGCGCACGGTGCGGCGGCGCGTCGGCGACCAGGCGGCCAAGGCCGTCGCGGGCTACCAGGTCGCCGCCACCGAACTGGCGTTCCTGCGCCACCGCATGGCCAACGGCACCGCGGGCCACGACGCGGAGGAACGTCACGAGAAGCTGCTCGCCGCCCTCGTCGCCGCACGTCAGGCCGCGGTGGACGCGCCGGGCGCGCTGAAGGCCGCGGGTGGCGTTCGTCGCAGTTGACGGCCCGCCGCACGACACCGGATTACGCTCGCGGCCGTCGTCCGGTACCCGAGCATCGGGACTGGAACGCCGCGGTGAAGGAGTACGTCGCATGGACGCGACCCCCCGCCCCGCGCGGTTGGCCGTGGGAGTGATCTCGGCCGGCCGGGTGGGTTCGGTGCTGGGCGCCGCGCTGTCCCGGGCGGGACACGTCGTGAGCGCCGTCTCCGCCGTTTCCCGCGACTCGCTGCGCCGCGCCGAAGAGCTGCTGCCCGACGCGCCCGTGCTGTCACCGCCCGAGGTGGCCGCCACCGCCGATTTGGTGCTGCTCGCCGTGCCCGACGACGAGCTGCCGGGCCTCGTCCGCGGCCTCGTCGCCACCGGTTCGCTGCGCGCCGGGCAGATCGTCGTGCACACCAGCGGCGCGCAGGGCGTGGACGTGCTGCGGCCCGCCGCCGAGCTCGGCGCGCTGTGCGTGGCCCTGCACCCCGTGATGACGTTCACCGGCCGGGCGGAGGACGTGCAGCGGGTGAACGCCTGCTCTGTCGGCGTCACGGCGGCCGACGACGACGAGATCGCGTGGCACGTCGGCGAGGCGCTGGTGGTGGAGATGTCCGCCGAACCGGTGCGCGTGCCCGAGGCCGCCCGCCCGCTCTACCACGCCGCCCTCGCGCACGGCGCCAACCACCTGATCACGCTGGTCGCCGACTGCGCGGACCTGTTGCGCGGCGCGGGCATCCAGGACGCCGAGCGGATGCTGGGCCCGCTGCTGTCCGCCGCCCTGGACAACGCCCTGCGGCACGGTGACCGCGCCCTCACCGGCCCCGTCGCGCGCGGCGACGCGGGCACCGTGGCCAAGCACCTGGCGGTGCTCTCGGACACCGAGGCGCTGCCCGCGTACCGAATCCTCGCGCTCCGCACCGCGGCCCGCGCCCAGGCCGCCGGGCTGCTCAAGCCCGAACTCGCGTCCGACGTCCGCACCACTCTTGAGGGACAAGCATGACCAAGCCGCTCACCAAGGACGACTACACGCCGAACGACGTGACGGTGCACCGCGACCCGGAACGGCTGCGCCGCGTCACGAGGGCGTTGAAGGCGGCCGGCCGCAACATCGCCCTGGTGCCGACCATGGGCGCGCTGCACGCGGGTCACCGCAAGCTGATCCGCGAAGCGCAGGTCATGCAGAACACCGTGGTCGTCGTCTCCCTCTTCGTGAACCCGACCCAGTTCGGCCCGAACGAGGACTTCGACCGCTACCCGCGCAGCTTCGACTCCGATGTGGACATCTGCCGCGAGGAGCGCGTCGGGCTGGTGTTCGCGCCGTCCGTGGAGGACATGTACCCGCCGGGTGGCACGGTCACGGTGAACCCCGGCCCGCTCGGCGACGAGCTGGAGGGCAGGACCCGCCCCGGCCACTTCGCCGGCGTGCTGTCCGTGGTCGCCAAGCTGTTCAACATCGTGCAGCCGACCTACGCGGTGTTCGGCGAGAAGGACTACCAGCAGCTCACGCTGATCCACCGGATGGCGCGCGACCTGAACTTCCCGCTGGACGTGGTCGGCGTGCCGACCGTGCGCGAGCCGGACGGCCTGGCGCTGTCCTCGCGCAACCGCTACCTGTCCGACGAGGAGCGCTCCGCCGCGACCGCGTTGTCCGCCGCCCTGGTGGCGGGCGCGTACGTCAGCGGCCAGGGCGCGGACGCCGTGCTCAAGGCCGCGGGCGACACGCTCGCGGCCGCGCCCGGCGTCGACCTCGACTACCTGGAGCTGCGCGCGCCCGACCTGGGCCCGGCGCCGGAGAACGGCGACGCCCGCCTGCTCGTGGCCGCCCGCGTCGGCTCCACCCGACTGATCGACAACGCCGCCGTGCTGCTCGGCACCGGTGACGAGTAAGGGGACCGCCATGTTCCGCACCATGCTCAAGTCGAAGATCCACCGGGCCACCGTCACGCAGGCCGACCTGCACTACGTCGGCTCCGTCACGGTGGACGAGGACCTGATGGAGGCCGCCGACCTGCTGGCCGGCGAGCAGGTCGCGATCGTGGACGTCACCAACGGCGCGCGCCTGGAGACCTACGTCATCCCGGGCGAGCGCGGCACCGGCGTGATCGGCATCAACGGCGCGGCGGCGCACCTGGTCAAGCCGGGCGACCTGGTGATCCTGATCGCCTACGGGCAGATGGACGACGCCGAGGCGCGGGTGTACGAACCCAAGGTGGTCTTCGTCGACGCCGACAACAAGGTCGTCGAGCTCGGCGCGGACCCGGCGCACGCGCCGGCGGGCTCGGGCCTGGTGAACGGGTCCGCGACCGCGCTGCCGGAGCCGGTGGCGGCGGAGACCGAGGACGCGGCGGCGCTGGACGCGTTGATCCAGGCCGAGGACTAGGGGGAACCGCTGTGCTGCTCGCCATCGACGTCGGCAACACCAACATCGTGCTGGGCCTGTACGACGGCACGGGTGATTCCGCCGCGCTGATCCGGGACTGGCGGATGCGCACCGACGCCCGGATGACCGCCGACGAGCTGGCGCTGACGATGCGCGGCCTGCTCGGCGAGTACGCGGACAAGATCACCGGCATCTCGGCGCTGTCTACCGTGCCCGCGGTGCTGCGCGAGCTGCGCGTGATGCTGGGCCGGTACTACTCGGGCGTGCCGAAGGTGCTGGTGGAGCCGGGCGTGCGGACCGGCGTGCCGCTGCTGGTGGACAACCCCAAGGAGGTCGGCTCCGACCGGGTGATCAACACGCTGGCCGCGCACCACCTGCACAGCACAGCGTGCGTGGTGGTCGACTTCGGCACGTCCACGAACCTGGACGTGATCTCGGCGAAGGGCGAGTTCCTCGGCGGCGCGCTGGCGCCGGGCATCGAGATCTCCGTCGACGCGCTGGCGGCCCGCGCCGCGCAGCTGCGCAAGGTCGAGCTGGTGCGGCCGCGGTCGGTGATCGGCAAGAACACCGTGGAGTGCCTGCAGTCCGGCATCGTCTACGGGTTCGTCGGCCAGGTGGACGGCCTGGTGCGCCGCATCGTGGACGAGCTCCAGCTCAGCGAGCCCGGCCCGGTCACGGTCATCGCGACCGGCGGCCTCGCGCCCTTGGTGGTGACCGAGTCGGCCACCATCCAGGCGCACGTGCCGGACCTCACGCTGCTGGGCCTGCGCCTGGTGTTCGAGCGCAACCGCGTTTGATCGCCGCTGCTCCGCGGACGGCGGCGAGGTCGCCCGGAAGTCGATCGTCCGCGGGGCGGACGGCGGCGACCTCGGCGGCGTTCAGGCCCTCCGCAGGCGCTTCGCGTAGGTGGTCAGCGGGAAGTCGAACTCGCCCTCGGCGGTCTCCGGGCGGGACTTGAGGAACGCGAGCACCCGCGCGTTCATCGCGGCCCGCTCCTCCTCCGGGATCACCAACGCGTGCGAGTGCGTGTTGAGCGTCGCCACCAGGGACTCGGCGGTGCGCCGGTGCACGTGCGGGAAGACCCGGGTGGCCAGGTCGGTGAACGGCTCGTGCTCCGTCGTCGGGGCGAAGGCCAGCTCGTCCTGCGCGCTGACGGTGGACTGGGCGGCCCGGACGAACTCGGCCATCCACGGCACCGAGTCGTCGTAGTCGTTCCACAGCGCCGCCAGCACACCGCCCGGCCGCAGCACGCGGGCGATCTCCGGCATCGCCCGCGCCTGGTCGAACCAGTGGAACGCCTGGCCGACCACGACCGCGTCCACCGTGCCGTCCGGCAGCGGGATCCGCTCCGCGCTGCCGGGCAACGCGCGCGCCGCGCCGTGGTGCCGCACCAGCTCCGAGAGCATCGCCTCGTCGGGCTCCACCGCCGTCACGTGGTGGCCCTCGGCGAGCAGCCCGCCGGTCAGCTTGCCCGTGCCCGCACCCAGGTCGAGCACCTGGTGCGGCCCCTCACCCAAGGGCTCCAGCGCCCAGCGGACGGCCTCGGCGGGGTAGTCCGGTCGGTGTTCCGCGTACGCCGAGGCGTGCGCTCCGAAGGAGTTCGCCCGCCTGGCCCGCAAGTCATCTCCCGTCACCCGCCAGAGCCTAGTGAGATCCGGTTCGATTTCCCGAGTGGTCTTTCCGTACTCTTCGTCTTGTGAGTGAGCAGCCAGCGACCGGTTCCGCGACCAGCGACGACGATCTCCCCGAGCAGCTGAGGGTGCGCCGGGAGAAGCGGGCGCGACTGCTGGAACGCGGCGTCGACCCGTATCCGGTCGAAGTACCGCGCACGCACACGTTGCGCGAGGTGCGCGAAGCGCATCAGGGACTGGAACCGGACACCGCGACCGGTGATGTGGTCGGTGTGACGGGCCGGGTCATGTTCATCCGCAACACCGGCAAGTTGTGCTTCGCCACGCTGCGCGAGGGTGACGGCACCGAACTGCAGGCGATGCTGAGCCTGAACGGCGTCGGCGAGCAGTCGCTCGGCGAATGGAAGTCCGAGGTCGACTTGGGCGACCACGTATTCGTGCACGGCGAGGTCATCACGTCCCGCCGCGGCGAACTGTCGGTGATGGCGGACCAGTGGTCCCTGGCGGCGAAGGCGTTGCGCCCGTTGCCGGTCGCGCACAAGGAACTCGCCGAGGAAACCCGCATTCGCCAGCGGTACGTGGATCTGATCCTGCGCGAGCAGGCCCGGAACACGGTGCGCAACCGGGCCGCGGTGGTGCGCTCGTTGCGGGAGTCGTTCCACCGGCGCGGTTTCATCGAAGTCGAGACCCCGATGTTGCAGACGTTGCAGGGTGGCGCGAGCGCCCGGCCGTTCGTGACCCGGTCGAACGCGCTCGACATCGACCTGTTCCTGCGGATCGCGCCCGAGCTGTACCTCAAGCGGTGCGTGGTGGGCGGTATCGAGAAGGTCTTCGAGATCAACCGCAACTTCCGCAACGAGGGCATGGACTCGTCGCATTCGCCGGAGTTCTCCATGCTGGAGTACTACGAGGCGTACGCCACCTACGACACGAACGCGGTGCTGACCCGGGAGCTGATCCAGGAAGCCGCGATGGCGATCGCCGGTTCGCACGTGGTGACCCTGGTCGACGGCACCGAGTACGACCTCGGCGGCGAGTGGACCACGTTGAGCATGTACGACTCGTTGTCCGGAGCGGCGGGCGAGGAAGTCACGCCCGAAACCTCTTCGGAGCGGTTGCTGGAGCTGGCCGACAAGCACGGCCTGGACACGGACCCCAAGCTGGGGCACGGCAAGCTGGTCGAGGAGCTGTGGGAGCACCTGGTCGGCGACACCCTGCACGCGCCCACGTTTGTGCGCGATTTCCCGCTGGAGACCTCGCCGCTCACCCGTCAGCACCGCACCCGGCCGGGTGTGGCCGAAAAGTGGGACCTGTACGTGCGCGGTTTCGAGTTGGCCACGGGATACTCGGAACTGGTGGACCCGGTGGTCGAGCGCGAGCGGTTGGAAGCCCAGGCCCGCCTGGGGGCCACCGGTGACGCCGAGGCGATGCCGGTCGACGAAGACTTTCTGCGATCACTGGAGTACGGAATGCCACCGAGCGGCGGTGTGGGAATGGGCATCGACCGGCTGCTGATGGCGCTCACCGGTCTCGGTATCCGGGAGACGATCCTGTTCCCCCTCGTGCGCCCGGAATGAGTAACTTCTCGGACTCCAGGCGGCGCATTCCTCCAGTTGTGCGCTAACCTGCACTCGCCAATGCTTTAGGTCGCGGTCGGGGAACACCGCGCATTCGAGTCCAGGAGGATACGCATGGCGCAGAAGGTCACCGTGACCCTGGTCGATGACCTGGACGGTGGGAAGGCGGAGGAGACGGTCGGCTTCGGATTGGACGGCGTGTCCTACGAGATCGACCTTTCCGCGAGCAATGCGGGCAGGCTCCGCGACGCTCTCGCCGACTTCGTCGCCAGTGCCCGCAAGGCGGGCGGCCGCAAGCGCGGCCCGGGTCGTCCGGCCGGTGTGAAGGCGGCTCGTCCGGCTTCGGCGGATCGCGAGCAGAACCAGGCCATTCGGGAGTGGGCGCGCAAGCAGGGGATGAAGGTCTCCGATCGCGGGCGCATCCCGGCCGAGGTGCTGGAGGCTTACCACCAGCAGGGCTGACGCGAGTTGTGCGGGTGGCGCAGGCCACCGCAATTACGTCAATCGACGAAGGGGCGCCGGATTCCTCCGGCGCCCCTGGTTGTTTTTCGGGACTCGTGAGCGGAGTTGTGAAGATCGATTGTGCGGTTCGGGCCACCGCACTCAGGTGATCACGACTCGACCGTTCGGCGGCACGGAGCGTGCTCGGCGGTGATCGGACCGTGTTCGGTTAGGCTTACCTCACCGAAGGTCGGGTCGCCGGGGGAGGAGCAAGCGCCGTGGCCCTCCGCCCCACCCGCCTGGCCCTGCTCGTCGGTCTCCTGGCCCTGGTCGCGCTCGCCAGCGTCGCCATCGGCGCGAAGGACATCCCGATCGCCGACGTCTGGCACGCGTTGACCGCGCCGACGGGGCTGGAGAACGACCTCGTCGTCCGTGAGCTGAGGGTGCCGCGCACGCTGCTCGGCATCGCGGTCGGGGTCGCGCTGGGCGTCGGCGGCGCGCTGATGCAGGGCCACACCCGCAACCCGCTGGCCGACCCGGGCATCCTCGGCGTCACGCAGGGCGCGGCGTTCGCGGTGGTGCTGTCGATCTTCACGCTGGGGGTGACCAGCCTCCACGGGTACGTGTGGTTCGCGTTCGGCGGCGCGCTCGTGGCCAGCGTCGTGGTGTTCCTGCTGGGGTCGGGGCGCAGCGGGCCGACGCCGGTCACGTTGGCGCTGGCGGGCGCGGCGGTGAGCGCGCTCATGCACGGCCTGGTGTCCGCGATCGTGCTGCTGGACCGGCAGAGCCTGGACGCGTTCCGGTTCTGGCAGGTCGGGGGCATCGCCGGGCGCGACCTCGTCGTGCTGGGTCAGGTGCTGCCGTTCCTGGTGCTCGGGCTCGTGCTGGCGGCGGCCAACGCGCCGGGGCTCAACGCGCTGGCGCTGGGTGACGACGTGGCCCGGTCGCTGGGGCAGCGGGTGGCGGCGACCCGGGTCGTCGGCGTGGTCGCGACGACGTTGCTGGTGGGCGGCGCGGTGGCGGTGTGCGGGCCGATCGGGTTCCTCGGGCTCGTCGTGCCGCACGCGGCGCGGGCGCTGACCGGGCCGGACTACCGGTGGCTGCTGCCGTTCTCGGCGGTGATCGGCGCGATCGTGCTGCTGGTCGCGGACGTCGTGGGACGGGTCGTGACGAGGCCGGGCGAGCTGGAGGTCGGCGTGGTGATGGCGCTGGTCGGCGCGCCGTTCTTCATCGCCCTCGTGCGGCGGCGGAAGCTGGTGAAGCTGTGAGCGGTGTGGTGGCCAAGGCGCCCCCGGGTTTCCGGGTCGGACCCGTGTCGGGGCCGCTGCGGTGGCGGCCGTTCGCCGTGGTGGTCGTCGGGCTGGCGCTGGTGGTGCTCGCGGGTGCGGTGAGCGTTGCCCGCGGCGACTTCCCGATCCCGCTGGGGCAGGTGTTCGACGTGCTGCTGGGCGGCGGGCAGCGGGGGCAGCGGTTCATCGTGCTCGACCTGCGGCTGCCGCGGGCGTTGACCGCGGTGTTCGTCGGCGCGGCCCTGGGGGTGGCGGGCGCGGTGTTCCAGTCGATCGCGCGCAACCCGCTGGCGAGCCCGGACATCCTCGGCGTGACGTGGGGCGCGGGGGCCGGTGCGGTCACCGTGATCACGTTCGCCGGGTCGATGGGCGCGGTCGGCGGGACCACGGCGACGGTCGGCGTGCCGCTGGCGGCGCTGGGCGGCGGTCTGCTGGCCGGGCTGCTGGTCTACGGGCTGGCCTGGCGGCGGGGGATCGAGGGGTTCCGGCTGGTGCTGGTCGGCATCGGCGTGTCGGCCGTGACCGGCAACTTCACCCACTACCTGCTGACCGTCGGCGACGTGACCGACGCGGCGCGGGTGATGGTGTGGATCACCGGGAGCCTGAACGGGCGCGGGTGGGAGCACGTCGTGCCGGTCGGGCTGGCGCTGGCGGTGCTGATCCCGGCGGCCCTGGTCGGCTCCCGGCTGCTGGGCGCGCTGCAGTTCGACGACGACACCGTGCGCGGGCTCGGCGTGCGGCTCAACGGCGCGCGCAGCGTGATGCTGCTGATCGCGGTCGTGCTGGCGGCCGTGGCCACGGCGTCGGCCGGTCCGGTGGCGTTCGTGGCGCTGGCGTCGCCGCAGATCGCGCTGCGGGTGGCCGGGACCGCCACACCGCCGCTGCTGGGGTCGGCCGTGGTCGGCGGGCTGCTGGTGGTGGTGTCGGACCTGGTCGCGCGGCTCGCGTTCGGCGGGTTCGAGCTGCCGGTCGGCGTGGTGACGGCGGTGCTCGGCGCCCCCTATCTGATGTACCTGCTCGTCCGCAGTCGCCGGGAGGCACGGGTATGACCGCTGTTCGGCTGCAGGCGCAGTCGCTGTCCGTGGGGTACGGGGAGCGGCTGGTGGTGTCCGGGCTGGACCTGGACGTGCTGTCCGGTTCGGTGACGGCGGTGATCGGGCCCAACGGGTGCGGCAAGTCGACGTTGCTGCGCGCCCTGGGGCGGCTGCTGCCCGCGCGTTCGGGCGCGGTGGTGCTGGACGGCAAGCGGATCGACCGGACGCCGACCCGCGAGGTGGCGAAGGTGCTGGCGATGCTGCCGCAGTCGCCGCAGGCGCCCGAGGGGCTGACCGTGGCCGAGCTGGTCGCGCGCGGGCGGCACCCGCACCAGGCGTGGTACCGGCAGTGGTCGCCGGAGGACGAGGCGGCGGTGGCCTCGGCCCTGGAGATGACCGCCATGGCCGCGCTGGCCGACCGGACCGTGGACGAGCTGTCCGGCGGGCAGCGGCAGCGGGCGTGGATCTCGATGGCGCTGGCGCAGGGCACGGACCTGCTGCTGCTCGACGAGCCGACGACCTACCTGGACCTGGCGCACCAGATCGACGTGCTGGACCTCGTGCGCCGGCTGCACCGGGACTTCGGCCGGACCGTGGTGATGGTCCTGCACGACCTGAACCTGGCCGCCCGTTACGCGGACCGCCTGGTCGCGATGAAGGACGGCCGGATCGTGGTGGCCGGCACGCCGTCCGACGTGCTGACCGAGCCGAACCTGCTGGACGTCTTCGGCCTGTCCGCCCGCGTCATCCCCGATCCCGTCTCCCACACCCCACTGGTCATCCCCATCGGCCACCACCACTGACCCGCGTGTCCGCACGCGCGTTCCGGGCGTAGGGCACGCGCGGGGTCAGCAGGTGCGGGGGCAGGTGGCGCAGGCGGTGGCGTCGGGCAGCACGAAGTGGAAGCAGCAGCTCTCGCGGCGGCGGGTCCAGCCCGTGTCCGTGGCCTTCAGGGTGGACGCCGAGGTGAACGGGTCGAGCTTGGCCGGCAGCAGCAGCGCCGAGTCCATCACGCCGGCCGTCTCGTCGCCGCACAGCTGGCCCGCCGTCCACGCCGCGCTGTCCAGGGCGTCCGTGGCCGCCGCCCACAGCATCCGCCGCCCCAGCCGCACGGTCGGCCCGAAGGCGCCCACGAACTGCGCGCTGTGCGCCGCGAACCGGGCCCTCAGCAACGCCGCCAGCGCCGTCTCGTCGGCCACCACGGTCGCCGCCGGGTGGTCGGCCTCCGGGTCGTCCGGCAGGCACGCGAACTCGTCGTTCAGCAACGCCACCCCGACCACGTGCGGCCGACCACCGGCCGCCACCTTGATCGCCACGTCGGCCGGCCGCAGCGACGGCACCCGCCGCGCGGTGTGGAACAGCAGCCCGCCCAGCACGCCGACGACGTTGAGGTACCAGCTCATGACGTACCCGGCGGTAGTGCGCTCGGGCGCCTCGCCGTGCTGCTCCCGCAGCCACTCCGCCAGCGCCTTGCGCCACGCGTCGAACCGCTCCGGCTCGCCGGTGAACTCCGAGCACAGGACCCAGTCGCCACGCTCGGCCGGCAGCCCGAACCGCGCCTCGAAGCCCTCGTACAGCGAGACCTGCCCGAGCGACCGCGCGACGGGGGTCGTCACGTCGCACACCGTGGTCCGCGCCGGTACGGTCATGTCCAGAAGGTCCTCGTCGGTTCGAGACGGTCGCGTGGGTTGAGGCTTGCCTAACCTTACCGAGGTTCGCCTAACTTGCACCGCCTCGGTGACCCCGGTCACCCCGGATGTCGCCGAACGGCTGAATGTTCGCGCTCAGCGGACAACGCCCGTTCCGTGGAATCTCGCTGGCAGATCACGCGTTGATACCGATGTCAGAGATCCCCGAAGACGGCTGCCTGCGATCGGGAACTGAGAGTGTCGGGGCTGACGACTACAGTGGTCCCACGGTGCCGCGCTCTCCAACGGTCAGCCAGACGGTCGGCCAGGGGTGAGCCCGAGGACCGCCGGCGCAGCAGTCAGGGAGTGCGAATGTTCGAAAGGTTCACCGACCGCGCGAGGCGGGTGGTTGTCCTGGCCCAAGAAGAGGCCCGGATGCTCAACCACAACTACATCGGCACCGAGCACATCCTCCTGGGGTTGATCCACGAGGGTGAAGGTGTCGCCGCCAAGGCGCTGGAGTCGTTGGGGATCGCGCTGGAGGGCGTCCGCCAGCAGGTCGAAGAGATCATCGGCCAGGGTCAGCAGGCCCCATCCGGCCACATCCCCTTCACCCCGCGCGCCAAGAAGGTGCTCGAGCTGTCACTGCGCGAAGCGCTGCAGCTCGGACACAACTACATCGGCACGGAGCACATCCTGCTCGGCCTGATCCGCGAGGGCGAGGGCGTCGCCGCGCAGGTGCTGGTCAAGCTCGGCGCGGACCTCAACCGGGTGCGCCAGCAGGTCCTCCAGCTCCTGTCCGGCTACTCCGGCGGCAAGGAGCCGGCCGAGTCCGGCGGCCGCGGTGAGGGCACCCCGTCCTCGTCCCTGGTCCTCGACCAGTTCGGGCGCAACCTGACCGCCAGCGCGCGGGAGGGCAAGCTCGACCCGGTGATCGGGCGCACCAAGGAGATCGAGCGGGTCATGCAGGTGCTGTCCCGCCGCACCAAGAACAACCCGGTCCTGATCGGCGAGCCCGGCGTGGGCAAGACCGCCGTCGTCGAGGGCCTGGCCCAGATGGTGGTCAAGGGCGAGGTGCCCGAGACGCTCAAGGACAAGCAGCTCTACACGCTGGACCTGGGTTCGCTGGTCGCGGGCTCGCGCTACCGCGGTGACTTCGAAGAGCGCCTGAAGAAGGTGCTCAAGGAGATCCGCACGCGCGGCGACATCATCCTGTTCATCGACGAGATCCACACCCTGGTGGGCGCCGGCGCCGCCGAGGGCGCGATCGACGCCGCGTCGATCCTCAAGCCCATGCTGGCCCGCGGCGAGCTCCAGACCATCGGCGCGACCACCCTCGACGAGTACCGCAAGTACGTCGAGAAGGACCCCGCCCTCGAGCGCCGGTTCCAGCCGATCCAGGTCGGCGAGCCGTCGCTGGAGCACACGATCGAGATCCTCAAGGGTCTGCGGGACCGGTACGAGGCGCACCACCGCGTCTCGATCACCGACTCCGCGCTGGTCGCCGCCGCCACGCTGGCCGACCGGTACATCAACGACCGGTTCCTGCCGGACAAGGCGATCGACCTCATCGACGAGGCGGGCGCGCGGATGCGCATCCGCCGGATGACCGCGCCGCCGGACCTGCGCGAGTTCGACGAGAAGATCGCCGACGTGCGCCGGGACAAGGAGTCCGCGATCGACGCGCAGGACTTCGAGCGCGCCGCGAAGCTCCGCGACCAGGAGAAGACGCTGCTGGGCCAGAAGGCCGAGCGGGAGAAGCAGTGGAAGGACGGCGACCTCGACGTCGTCGCCGAGGTGGACGACGAGCAGATCGCCGAGGTGCTGGCGAACTGGACCGGCATCCCCGTGTTCAAGCTCACCGAGGAGGAGACCACGCGTCTGCTCCGCATGGAGGACGAGCTGCACAAGCGGATCATCGGCCAGGTCGACGCCGTCAAGGCGGTCAGCCAGGCGATCCGCCGCACGCGGGCGGGTCTGAAGGACCCGAAGCGCCCGTCGGGCTCGTTCATCTTCGCCGGCCCGTCCGGTGTGGGTAAGACCGAGCTGTCGAAGGCGCTGGCGAACTTCCTGTTCGGCGAGGACGACGCCCTCATCCAGATCGACATGGGCGAGTTCCACGACCGCTACACGGCGTCGCGCCTGTTCGGTGCCCCTCCCGGCTACGTCGGCTACGAAGAGGGCGGCCAGCTCACCGAGAAGGTGCGCCGCAAGCCGTTCTCCGTGGTGCTGTTCGACGAGATCGAGAAGGCTCACCAGGAGGTCTACAACACGCTGCTCCAGGTGTTGGAGGACGGCCGCCTGACCGACGGTCAGGGCCGGACGGTGGACTTCAAGAACACCGTCATCATCTTCACGTCCAACCTGGGCACGTCGGACATCAGCAAGGCCGTCGGCTTGGGCTTCACCTCGGGTCAGGACACCGCGTCCAACTACGAGCGCATGAAGAACAAGGTCAACGACGAGCTGAAGAAGCACTTCCGGCCCGAGTTCCTCAACCGCATCGACGACATCATCGTCTTCCACCAGCTCACGCAGGACGAGATCATCAAGATGGTGGACCTGATGATCGCCCGCGTCGAGCAGCAGTTGAAGAACAAGGACATGGCGATCGAGCTCACGGATCGCGCGAAGAGGCTGCTGGCCAAGCGCGGGTTCGACCCCGTGCTGGGCGCCCGGCCACTGCGCCGCACGATCCAGCGCGAGATCGAGGACCAGCTGTCGGAGAAGATCCTGTTCGGAGAGATCCAGGCCGGCCAGATCATCATCACCGACGTCGAGGGCTGGGACGGCGAGTCCGAGGCCGACGACAAGGCGCACTTCACCTTCCGCGGCGAGACCAAGCCGCTGCAGGTGCCGGACGCCCCGCCGGTCGACCTGGCCGCCTCCGGTGGCGACTCGGGCGGCGACTCGGACTCCGAGTCCGCCTGATGTGACGATCGACCGAAACGCCCCCCGGGTTCGCCCGGGGGGCGTTTCGCTTTCCGGACGGCCGGTGGACGGCCGGCGGACGGCTGGCGGAAGGGTTCGGTGGGGTCCGTCGGGGGCCGTGGGACGGGGCAGGGATCGGCGCAGAGATCGGTGCCAGGATCCGCGCAGGTCCGCCGGTCGATGCAAATCCCCGGCCGTCAGTGCAGGTCCGCCGGGGTGCGTGCAGATCCACGGCCGTCAATGCAACTTTGCAGTTGTTGGTGCAGGTCAGTGCCAGGTCAATGCGGGTTGGTGCAGGGTTCGGTGCCGGTCTGCGGCCGTTAATGCAGGTTTGCAGATCCAGGTGCAGATCGGTGCGGGGTTGGTGCAGGGCTGCGGCGGGTCAGTGCAGGGTGCCGGCGGTGACGTGCAGGTCGGTGGACGTGGCCAGCGACGTGCGGACGATCAGCTCCAGCGCCCGCGCCGTGGTGGCGACCGGCAGGCTGGGGTGGCCGCCCGCCTCGGCCTGCTCCGGCGAGAACGGCACGTGCACGAACCCGCCGCGCACGTGCGGGTGCTCGGTCGCGATCAGGTGCATGAGGCCGTAGAACACGTGGTTGCACACGAACGTGCCCGCCGAGTGCGACACCGACGCCGGGATGCCCTCGGCCGCCACCGCCGCCACGCACGCCTTCACCGGCAGCCCGGTGAAGTACGCCGCCGGCCCTCCTCGCACCACGGGCTCGTCGATGGGCTGTGCACCCGCGTTGTCCGGGATCCGGGCGTCGTCCAGGTTCACCGCGACGCGCTCCGGCGTGATCCCGACCCGCCCACCCGCCTGGCCGACGCACACGACCAGGTCGGGGCGATGCGCGGCGAGCGCGTCCCGCAGCACGGCGATCGACTCGTCGAACACGCACGGCAGGCGCAACTTCGTCAGTCGGTAACCGTCCGGTCGCACGGCGTCGACCGCGTCCCACGACGGGTTGGTGACCTCCCCGCCGAACGGCTCGAACCCCGTCAGCAAAACTTCCACTCAGGCAGACTAGATCGCGTGGTCGACATCGAGGAACGCCGCACCAGGCGCAAGGGGACGACGTTCTTGCTGGTGGTGGCGGCCATCGCCTTCCTGCTCGCGGCGCTCACCCGGCTGCTCGGCATCGACGGCACGCGGTACATGGTCGCGACGACCGCCCTGACGCCCTACTTCACCGCCGCAGGCGTGGTCCTGGGTGCGCTGGCGCTGCTGCTGCGGCGCTGGGCGGTCGGCACGGTGACGTTGCTGGTCGCGGTGGTGCTGGTGGCGGCGGTCGCGCCGCGGGCGTTCCCCGACTCACGGCCGGTCGGCGTCGGCCAGGAGGTCACCGTGATGGCGGCGAACCTGCTGGTCGGCATGGCCGACGCGGAGGCGGTCGTGGCGGCGGTGCGGGCGCACGACGTCGACGTGCTCACGCTGCAGGAGCTGACCCCGGAGATGGTGCGCGACTTCGAGCGCGCGGGCCTGGACGAGGTGCTGCCCTACCGGCACTTCCTCGACGAGCCGGGCGGCTCCGGGTCCGGCATCGCGTCGCGCTACCCGGTGTTCCCCCGCACGCTCACGCCGCCCAGCACGTTGCGCCAGGCGGGCGCGCTGGTCGACGTGCCCGGCGAGGACATCGAGGTGCTGTCCGTGCACCCGCTGCCGCCGGTGGTCGACGCCGGGCCGGAGAGCTGGCAGCGCGACATGGCGGGCCTGCCGGAACGGGAGCTGGACGGGCCGGTGCGCGTGCTCGCGGGCGACTTCAACGCCACCCTGGACCACGTGGGCCTGCGCCGGCTGCTCAACACCGGTTACGCGGACGCCGCCGACCAGGTGGGCGCGGGCATGAACCCGACCTGGCTGGCCGGCGCGCTGTGGCCGCCGCCGGTGGCCATCGACCACGTGCTGGTCGACGAGCGGTGCCCGGTGGAGGAGTTCACCGTGGTCGACATCCCCGGCTCGGACCACCGGGCCGTCCTCACCCGATTCGTCGTGCCAACTCGGTGATCGCCGCCAGCGCGCCCATCGGCAACGACACACCACGCCCGTGCCGCACCTCCGGCTCGCGCGGGTTGATCCTGATCAACGCGCCCGACGCGGCACTGGCCAGCTCCGCCTGACGCCGCACGGTCGGCACCGCGACACCCGCGCCCAGCTCCAGCACGGCGAGGTTCCGGTGCGCGCGCCGCCACTGGGCGAGCCCGTCCAACGCCTTCTGCGACGGCCCGCCGAGCCACGACCAGTCGCCGAACATGAGGATGTTCGGCCTCGCCAGCCCGCCGCAGTTGCGGCACGACGGCAGCGGCCCGGTCGCGCGCATCGACTCGGGGTCCACGTCCACCACGACGTCGTCGGCGGGCCACACGTCGTCCGTGCACGGCTCCACGCACTGCAGGTGGTGGATCGACCCGTGCACCTCGGCCACGTCGGCGAACCCGGCCCGCTGGAACTGGCCGTCCACGTTCGACGTGAACACCCGCGCGCCCCACTCGCGCAGCACGCGGAACCCGTCGTGCGGCATCGTGCGCCGGTACAGGTCGAGCCGGTGCCCGTAGAAGCCCCAGGCGAGCGTCGGGTCCTCCACGAAGTGCACCGGGTCGGCCAGTTCCTCGAACCGCAGCCCCAGCCGCTCGTAGGGCGGGTACGCCTGCCAGAAGCCGGCCGCGCCGCGGAAGTCGGGCAGGCCGGAGTCGACGCCCATCCCCGCGCCCGCGCACACCAGCACCGCGTCGGCGGAGGAGATCAGCTCCGCCGCGCGGTCGAGCGCCTCGTTCACCGCCGGGATGCCACTTCCGGGGGAGTCACTTCTTCGCTTGGGAGCTGAGCACGACCTCGAACTCCAGCAGGTCGGACCCGGTGCCGACCGGCTTGGCGCGCTCGCCCGAGTGCGCCTCCTTGGCCCGGCCGCCCATCCAGTTCTGGAAGTCCTCTTCGGTCTCCCACTGCGTGACCACGAAGTACCGCTCGTCGCCCTTGACCGGCCGCAGGAGCTGGAAGCCGAGGAAACCGGGCTCGGAGTCCACCGCGCCCAGCCGCGCGGCGAACCGCTTCTCCAGCTCCGGGCCCGAGCCGTCGGGCACGTGGATCGCATTGATCTTCACAACAGCCATGCCCCGACGTTACTGCGCCGCGGCCGGTTCCGTCTCGTGGCGGGCGCGGTGCGCGCGGACCTTGTGCCTGTTGCCGCACCGCTCCATCGAGCACCAGCGGCGGTTGCCCGCCCGGGACGCGTCCACGAACAGCAGTCCGCAGTCGGCCGCCGAGCACGCCCGCACGCCGCCGTGCGCGACGAGCTCGACCGCGTCACGGGCCGCCGCGCCGAGCACCTGCGTGCCGGTGATCGGCCGGGCCCAGGTGAGCGCCCGCGTGCGGGGGTCGACGACCGGCCGGGGCGTCTCGGCGGTGGCCGCGTTCAGCACCTCCAGGCCCTCCGCCGGCAGGTCGGCGCCCTCGGCCAACGCCCGCGCCACTCCCCAGAACGCGTCACGCAGCCGCTTCACCGCGACCAGCTCGGCTTCGGTGACGCGCACGTCGGCCGCGGTGAACGGCGCGGTCGCGGCCAGGCACGAGTCGACCAGCCACGCGGCCAGGTCGTCCGGCCGGTGCAGCGCCTCGAACACGCGCAGTTCGCCTGGACCGCCGCTGACCAGGAGTTCCATCGCGAAGCTGCCGGGGTCGAAGCGGAAGCTCTGCCCGTCCGGGCGGGTCAGCGTCCTCGTCCAGGTGGCCATGTAACCACTGTAGCCAGTTTCACCGGCCGGTCCGGCGAGTCACCGGCGCAGCGGACCCGGGTACAGGAACTCGTCGGCGGGCGCCTCGTCGCCGCGGAACCACGCGGTGAAGAACGCGTCCAGGTCCTGCCCCGACACCTGCTCCGCGTGCGCCTCGAACTCCGGCCACGACGCGTTGCCGCCCCGGTTCGCGGCCGTCCAGTCCTTGACCACGCGGTCGAAGGCGGGGTCGCCGATCTGGCGGCGCAACGCGTGCAGGGCGAGCTGCCCCTTGTCGTAGACGCCGCGGAACTCGTTGCCGCGGCCCATGTCGTAGAGCTTGCGGCCCCAGTACGTCTCGCGGTCGGCGACCCGCTCGACCTCGGCGAGGTAGCGGTCGTCCAGGTCGACGCCCTGCTTGGCCTCCGCCCACAGCCACTGGGCGTAGGAGGCGAAGCACTCGTTCAGGCAGATGTCGGCCCAGTTCTCCAGGCTCACCGAGTCGCCGAACCACTGGTGCGCCTGCTCGTGCACCACGGTGTCGAGGTCGGCCCAGCCCGCGTAGATGGGCCGGGTCTGGGTCTCCAGCGAGAAGCCGATGTCGTCGGCCAGGAAGATCCCGCCCGCCGAGGAGAACGGGTAGGGCCCGAACTTCTCCGACAGGAACGCGAGCACCTCCGGCAGCCGCTCCTGGTGCTGCCTGCCGCCCTCCGCGCCCGGCGCGTAGGCGTCCACCACGGGCGTGCCGTCGGGCAGCGTGGACCGCTCGACGGTCCACCGGTCGATCGCGATCGTGGTCAGGTAGGTGGCCATCGGCTGCTCGGCGACCCAGCGGAACGACGTCCAGCCGTCGGCGGTGGTGGAGCCGCCCTCGACGCCATTGGAGATCACCGACCAGCCCTCCGGCACGCGGGCGGTCAGCGCGAACGACGCCTTGTCGCGCGGGGTGTCGTTGGCGGGGAACCAGGTGGTCGCCGAGTGCGGCTCGCCCGCCGCGAACGCGCCGCCGGACGCGGAGACCTGCCAGCCGCTGCGGCCCAGCGCGCGGTCCTCGAACAGGGTCGGCACGCCGCCGTACCGGACGGTGGTGGTGAACTCCTCGCCGTCGGCCAAGGGCGCTCCGGGCGTGACGACCAGCTCGTGGTCGCCCTCCTGGCGGTAGTCGGCCGCCTGATCGCGCACGTCGACGCCGGAGACCTCCAGCGCGTACAGGTCGAGGTTGAACCGGGACAGGTCGGCGGTCGCCCTGGCGGTGATCCTCGCGACCCCGTCCAGCCGCTTCGTCGCCGGGTCGTAGGTGACCGACACGTCGTACGCGCTGACGTCGTAGCCGGTGTTGCCGTCCTGCGGGTAGTACGCGTCACCCGCGCCGTCGCCGCCCTCGGCGTTCACCACGGAGGGGGTGGTCGCGGGCGGCGGCGTCGGCGTCGCGCCCGGCTGGTCCCTCGGCAGCCTGGCCACCACGATCCCGGCCACCACCAGCACCACGATGACGACGATCAGGTACGGGCGCGCCTTGGGACTGATGGCCATGCCGACATGATGCACGCATGAGCGTTGCGGAGTTCGGGGGATCGGGGCAGGGCATCCTGCTGCTCCACGGCCTGATGAGCCGGGCGAGCACGTGGTGGACGGTCGCGCAGTGGCTCAAGCCGTACGGGCGGGTGGTCGCCCCGGACGCGCGGGGGCACGGCCGCAACCCGGTGCGGGGGCCGTACCGGACGGAGGACTTCGTCGCCGACGCCGCCGAGGTGATCGAGCGGCACGACCTCGCGCCCGCCGTGGTGATCGGGCACTCGATGGGCGGGCTGCACGCGTGGGCGCTCGCCGCGACCCGGCCCGACCTGGTGCGCGCGGTCGTGGCCGAGGACGTGGTGCCGGACAACCGCGGCCGCACGGTCGACGAGTGGAAGTGGTACTTCGACTCGTGGCCGTCCGCGTTCGAGTCCCTGGCGCACGTCCGGACGGTCGTGGACGTGCCGCGGGTGGAGGAGATGTTCGAGGAGCGCGAGGACGGCTGGCACCTCATCGCGCACCTGCCCGACCTGTACGAGATCGCCTCCGAGTGGGGTGAGCGGGCGTACTGGGATCACGTGGACGCGATCCGGTGCCCGACGCTCGTGGTCGAGGCGGGTCGCGGCGGGCTGCGGGCCGGGCAGATGGCCGAGGTGGCGCGGCGGACCGGGGGGACGCACCTGGTGGTGCCGGAGTCCGGGCACGTCGTGCACGACGAGGCGCCGGAGGTCTACCGGGGCGCGGTGGAGGCGTTCCTGAGCGGGTCGATCGACCCCGTCTGAGTGTCCACGATCGCCATCTCGCGGGTCTTGGCGCGGATCGGCGTGATCGGGTGCAGCTCGGCGAACGCGGCCTTCACCTCGGCGTCCTCGCCGTCGACCAGCGTGCAGTGCGGCACCCAGCTGCCCGGCAGGTGCCGGCTGTTCGGGTGCTTCACGCGGCCCGCGAGGACGTCGTGCACGGCCGAGTGCACGGCCAGCAGCTCGGCGTCGACGACCGCGCCGAGCTGCAGCGTGTTCTCCGTGGCGCTGAGGGTGTGCAGCCAGACGTCGGGCAGCCACAGCCGGGACAGGTCCTCGCGCAGCTCGGCGCGCACCTTCGGCCCGATCGTGCCCGCCGCCGCGTACGTCAGGTGCGGCGGCAGCTGCGACCTCGCGCCGATCCGCCGCCACAGGGACCGCACGGCCTGGTCGGCCTCGGCGTCGAAGAACACCACGAGCACGTGCACGGTCAGTGCTCCCCGGGCAGCGCGAACAGGCCCTCGTCGGTCTGCTCGACCAGGCCGTCGACGAGCAGCGAGTGCAGGCACCGGTCCCGCTGGCCCGCGTCCGACCAGACCACGTCGAGCCGGGTCTTCGCCACGGGTTCGCTGGTGCCGCGCAGCACGTCCAGCAGCAGGCCGCGCACCTGCCGGTCGGTGCCCGCGAACTTCTGCACGACCTTCGCCGGGCCGTCGTACGCGGGACGGCCGTTGAGCTGCCACGCGCACGCGGCGAACACGGGGCAGTCGGCGCACTTGGGCGCGCGGGCCGTGCAGACGAGCGCCCCCAGCTCCATCAGGGCGGCGGAGTAGACCGCGGCGCGCGCCTTTTCTTCGGGGAGGAGGGCTTCGACGTCCTTCATGTCCTTGGTGGTGGACGGCGGACCGGCGTCGCCCGCGCCGTGCACGGCCCGTGCCACGACGCGGCGGACGTTCGTGTCGACCACCGGGCACCGCTGCCCGTAGGCGAACGCCGCGACGGCCCGTGCCGTGTACGCGCCGATGCCCGGCAGGGCCAGGAGGGTGTCCACGTCGCTCGGGACCACGTCGTCGTGCAGCTCGGCGATGGCCTGCGCGGCGGCGTGCAGCCGGAGGGCGCGGCGCGGGTAGCCGAGCTTGCCCCAGGCCCGCAGCACCTCGCCCTGGGTCGCCGCGGCCATCGCCGACGGCGTCGGCCAGCGGGCCAGCCACTCGTGCCAGATCGGTTCGACCCGCGCGACGGGGGTCTGCTGCAACATGATCTCGCTGACCAGCACGCCCCACGCCGTGCACTCCGGCCGTCGCCAGGGCAGGTCGCGGGCGGTGTCGGCGAACCAGTCGAGGAGGAGCTCGGCGTCCAGGCTCATAGCGACGCACAGTCTTCCACGACCGGTTAGCCGCCCGGTCACACGACTTCGGTCAGCTCTCCGGTGTGCACGTCGTAGACGAAGCCGCGCACCTGGTCGCGGTGCGGGAGGAAGGCGCTGTGCCGCACCCGGTTCATCGAGCCGCGCACGCTGTCCTTCACCTCGCGGAACGCCTCCACCGACCACGTGGGGCGCAGGCCGGAGTCCTGCTCCAGCTCGTCCTTGAACTCGTCCTCGGTGACCAGTTGCAGGCCGCAGTTCGTGTGGTGGACCAGCAGCACCTCGCGGGTGCCGAGCTTGCGCTGGCTCAGCGCCAGCGAGCGGATCATGTCGTCGGTCACCACACCGCCGGCGTTGCGCAGCACGTGCGCCTCACCCTGCTGGAGACCGAAGATCTCGAACACCCGGATGCGGGAGTCCATGCAGGTCAGGATGGCCACGTTCATCGAAGGTCGCGGCGAGGAACGGTCGCCGGGAACGATGTTGCCCAATTCGGCGTTGCGGCGCAGCAGCTCGTCGATCGCGGTCATCGCACACCTCCCGTGTTCCCTCGGATTGGAACCCGGCTCCCGCATGGCGGGCAAGTGGATCGGGGCGAACCTCACGTTCACCTCATCGGAGGACCGATGCCTCCCGGGCAATTCCAGGTGACCCGGCTACCTTCGACGGCGTGACCGAGCACACAGGCCCGCACCCGCGGTCGGTGTACTGGCGGCGCCGCGCGCTGGCGGTCGCCGGGTCGGTGGTCGCGCTGGTGCTCGTGGTCTGGCTGGTCGGCGTGCTGGTCGGGCGCGGCGACCCGGCGCCGGTGGCCGCCCAGCCGTCGTCCCGCCCGCCGGAGCCGCCCGCGACGCCCGTGGTCGCCTCGTCGTCCTCGACGACACCCCCTCCGCCGCCCGCGTCCCCTCCTCCCACCCTGCCGCCGGGTCCGCCACCGCCGTGCGACGACGCGCAGGTGGCCGTGGTGGCCGAGGTGGACCAGCCCTCCGCTCCCGCCGGGCAGCCCGTGGGGTTCACGATCGTCATCTCCAACACCGGCCCGCTGCCGTGCGCGAAGGAGATCGGGCGGCAGGTGCGCGAGCTGGTCGTGACGAGCGTGGACGGCGCGACGCGGCTGTGGTCGAGCAACGACTGCTTCGCCACCCGGGGGTCCGAGGTGCGCGTGATGCAGCCGGGGGAGCGGTTCAGCTACGGCCTGCGGTGGACGGGCGGCACGTCGGAGCCGGGGTGCCGCAAGCACTCCAGGCTGGGCGCGGGCGACTACCTGCTCACCGCGGTGGTGGCGGGCAAGGCGAGCAACCCGGTGATCTTCCGCGTGACGTGAGGTCGGGGCCGCGGCTGAATCCGGTGACGACGGTCAGGTGGACGGGCGGTTGGCCCGCTCTTCGTCCTGGATGCGGCGCAACTGCCGTCGGTACTCCTCCAGCAGTGCGGCCTCGCCTGCCTCGCCGGTGGCTTCACGTTTGTTGTTGATCACTACGGTCGCGGCGAACGCCGCTCGGGCGACCGGCCGGCGGAGCAATCTTTCCACGTCGATGTTCTGAATCCACTCGTTGCCCGCGGCGGTGGCCCGTCCTTCACCTGTGTACACCGACCACTTCGATTCCGAATCGGAGTGCGCGGCTCGCGCGGAAAGCCTTTCGAGGAGACGCAGGAGTTTGCCGAGCAGGCCCGTGCCGAGGTCGTATCCCGACCTGTCGCGTAACCCGTCGCCCGGCATGGACGGAGTATGGGGTAAGTCCGGGTCCGGGTCAATGCGCTGGTCGCTGGTCAAACTCATCGGTGACCGTCCCATCCGGTGTTTTCGCCCGTGTCCCGCGAGGCGAGCCAGTAGTAGCTGTACGTCCGTGTCACCCAGACGAATGAAGAAACTGTGAAGTTCAGCAATGCCAAAGATGCGAGCAGTTGCCACCAGGTGCTGTCGATCAGCATCAGTTCGAACGTCGACTTCCTGGTCATCTCGTCCGCCGTCTGCGCCATGTACAGACCGCTCGCCAGCAGCGAGATGATGATCGTGGTCAGCGACGATGCGCGTGAGGCCAAGGTGCCGCCGAGCAGTTGGCCCGCGCCTTTGTCGAAGCCCACGAAGGCCGCGGCCAGCGCGGGGAACGCGAGGACGAGCGCCGGGAAGTCGCTGTCGAACGTCTTGTTGGCCGCCGAGATCACCACGCCCGCGATGTAGATCAACGCGAAGCTCGCGAGTGCCGCCATCATCGTCGGGGCCATGGATCCGGGCGGGGTCTCGTGGAAGCGCATCCGCACCCGCAGGTTGTCGGCGAGGTCGGCCGGGATGGACCGGAGGTACAGGTGCAGGTACCCCTGGCCGAGGCGCTTGCGGAAGCGCTTGTAGGGATCGGAGGGCTTGCGCGCCTCGTTGCGAGAGCTGAACCGGCCGTTGCCGTTGATCAACTCCTGTTCGCCGAGGTGCATGCCGTCCGGGGCGAACACGTTGAGGTGGTAGGAGCGGGCCAGCGCGGCGTTGTTCAGCTGGATCTCGAGGCTGATGGGTCGGGTGCCCAGCAGCATCCGGGCGCGGTCGCGGAGGTATCGGGCGAGCTGCCTGACCGGGGCGCGGACGAGGTGCGGGATGATGTACCGCTGGTAGGTCACGATGGCCCGGCCGCCTTGGAACACGTCGTGCGGCAGCACTACGACAATGGCGTAGTTGCCGGCCATCTTCGTGATCAGGCCGACGGTCAGCCTGAGCAGCTCCACTTCGTCGTCGGCCTGTCCGGGCTGGTCGTCCTTCAGTCTCGTCGCGATCCGCTCGATGTCGGAAACGCACTGCGCGAGATCCTTCGCCTGGGCGGATTCGATCCGGCCACGCCGGGCGATGTGGCCGAACGCCGTGGAGGTGATGGCGTCCAGCCGGTCGCGGTCGGCCGGGCTCACCTTGAGCTTGGGCGCCGCGAGCAGTGCCCGGAGCATGCTGGCCATGAGGACGAGGTACTCGTGATAGGTCAACGTGGCCGCCGTGTCGTCCCCGTTGATCCGCAGCACGAGGTGGTCCTGCAGCGATCCCTTCGGAGGGGTCATCAGTGGGTAGATGACGTCGACGTCCTCGTTGCCCTTGCCCCTATTGCCCTCATCCTCGTCGTCCTTGTCGTCGTCCTTGACGGCGGTGGACTTCACCGTCGTGGAGACCAATGCCGTTTAGTTAGGCGGTGTTGGTGAAGATGTGCAGGTGGGGCGGGCCGGCATGGCGCTTCGTGACGTGGTGGGGGCGTTTGAGGAGCT